>NZ_QUAC01000185.1 GCF_003389455.1 Streptomyces inhibens
CGGCGGCCTCGATGGCGGCGGCGACCGCGCCCAGGGCGGCCGACCGGGCGGCAGCACCGCCGGTCAGCCAGCCGGGCTGGGCCGCACGGGCCCGCTCGACGGCATCCGCCGCGGCGAAGGCACCGGGGGCCGGAATCGACACGAGCACATCGGAAGGGTCGGCGGGATTGCGGGAGGTGAGGGTAGGTGCAGCGGCGGTCACAGGAGGAATCCTCCGGGGAAGGGGTCGTCCGGGTCGAGGAAGTACTGGGCGGTGCCGGTGATCCAGGCGCGGCCGGTGACGGTCGGTACCACGGCGGGCAGCCCGCCGACCTCCGTCTCGGCGACCAGTCGGCCGGTGAAGCGGGTCCCGATGAAGGACTCGTTGACGAAGTCACGGTCCAGGGGCAATGCACCGCGGGCATGCAGCTGTGCCATCCGCGCCGAGGTGCCGGTGCCGCAGGGCGAGCGGTCGAACCAGCCCGGGTGAATCGCCATCGCGTGCCGCGAGTGGTCGGCGTCCGAGCCGGGAGCGGCCAGATAGACATGCTTGACCCCGGCGATCTCCGGGTGCTCGGGGTGCACGGGCCGGTCCGGCGACGCGTTGATCGCGTCCATGACGGCGAGCCCGGCGGCCAGCAGGTCGTCCTTGCGGGCGCGGTCGAACGGCAGTCCCAGCGCGTCGAGTTCGACGAAGGCGTAGAAGTTGCCGCCGAAGGCGAGATCGTAGGTGACCGTCCCGTACCCCGGGACGTCCACCTTGCGGTCCAGGCCGGCACAGAACGCGGGCACATTGGTGAGCGTGACCGACTTCGCCGCACCGTCCTGGACGTGTACGTCGACGGTGACCAGGCCGGCCGGGGTATCAAGCCGCACCTGGGTCACCGGCTCGCTCACCGGCACCATGCCCGTCTCGACGAGGACGGTGGCGACCCCGATGGTGCCATGCCCGCACATCGGCAGCAGCCCGGAGACCTCGATGTAGAGGACGCCGTAGTCGGCGTCGGCGCGGGTCGGCGGCTGGAGGATGGCGCCGCTCATGGCGGAGTGTCCGCGCGGCTCGTACATCAGGAGCGTCCGGATGTGGTCGAGATGCTCGATGAAGTGGAGCCTGCGCTCGGCCATGGTGGCGCCGGGGATCACACCGACGCCACCTGTGATCACGCGCGTGGGCATGCCCTCGGTGTGCGAATCGACGGCGTGGAAGATATGGCGCGTACGCACGATGAGTCCTTTCGCAGCAGCGCGGGGGTGGTCAGCGGTGACCGTCGGCGACGGCCTTCTCGGTGGCGGCCCGGACTCCGGCCTCGATCTCCCCCGTGAGAGGGAAGCGCGGCGGGCGGGTGGGGCCGCCACGGCGGCCGACGATGTCCATGGACAGCTTGATCGACTGGACGAACTCGGTCTTCGAATCCCAGCGCAGCAGCGAGTGCAGGGACTTGTAGAGCGGCAGGGCGGTGGCCAGGTCACCGGCGACGGCGGCGTGGTACAGCTCGGCGCAGGTGGCGGGGAAGGCGTTGGGGTATCCGGCGATCCAGCCGACCGCACCGGCCACGGCGAGTTCGAGCAGGACGTCGTCCGCGCCGATCAACAGGTCGAGTTCCGGGGCGAGTTCGGCGATCTCGTAGGCGCGCCGTACGTCGCCGGTGAATTCCTTGACGGCGACGATGCTGCCATCCTGGTGCAGCCGGGCCAGCAGCCCGGGCGTCAGGTCCACCTTGGTGTCGATGGGGTTGTTGTACGCGACGACCGGCACCCCCGCCTTGGCGGCCTCGGCGTAGTGGGCGATGACGGCCTGCTCGTCGGCCCGGTAGGTGTTCGGGGGCAGCAGGAGGACCGAGCCGCAGCCCGCTTCGCCCGCCTGCTCCGCCCAGCGCCGGGCCTCGGCACTGCCGTAGGCGGCGACTCCGGGCATGACCCGCGCGCCGTCGCCCGCCGCTTCGACCGCGGTGCGCACCACGCGGGCCCGCTCCTCGTCGGTGAGGGTCTGGTACTCGCCGAGCGAGCCGTTCGGGACGACGCCGTCGCAGCCGTTGTCGATCAGCCAGCGGACATGCTCGGCGTACGCTTCGTGGTCGACGGACAGATCGTCGTGCAGGGGCAGCGTGGTGGCGACCATGATTCCGCGCCAGGGACGGGTGGTGTTCCAGGTGGTGGCGGTCATGCCGGTGAACCCTTCGATAGTGTGTGACATTTTACTGATGGATGCGGCGCCCACAAGGGCGGACCGCGGGTCAGTCGTCGACGCCCGGTGGGGGTCCCCCCTGCTCCTTCAGAGCTCGGGGGAGGCATCGGGCCGGATCCCGGTGGGTTCGTCGAGCGAAGCGAGTGCCGAGAGCGGCACGGGCACGGCGAACGGACGGCGTTCGGCGGGTGGTTCCACGGCCGCTTCGCCTGCCGCCAGGCACGCTACGGCCGCCCCGCACATCCGCCCCTGGCACCAGCCCATACCGGCCCTGGTGAGGAGTTTGACGGTGTGCGCGTCGCGGGCCCCGAGGTCGGTGACGGCTTCGCGGATGCTTTTGGCGGTCACTTCCTCGCAGCGGCACACGTCGGTGTCGTCGGTCAGCCAGCCCGTCCAGCCCGCTGCCGGGGCATGGCTGAGGGCCATCGCCTCGGCGAAGGCGCGCATCCGGTCCCGACGGCGTTGCAGCTCACGAACGCGCCCCTCGTGAACGGGGTGCCCGTACAGTCTGGCGGCTGCCGCGAGCCCGGCCAGTTCCCCTTCCGAGCGGGCGAGCTGCGCGCCACCGATACCCCCGGTCTCCCCCGCCGCCCACAGGCCGCGCACCGAGGTTTCCTGAAGGCCGTCCAGGGCCAGGGCGGAGGTCCCGCCGGCCACGGGGCGGGTGGCGCAGCCGAGTGTGGTGGCCAGTTCGATCTGCGGGGCAAGGCCGTGCCCCACCGCGAGCGCGTCACACTCGATCCGCCGGCCCGTCCCCCGTACGGGCCGCCAGTCGCGGTCGAGCCGGGTGACGGTGACGGCCTCCACCCGGTCGGTGCCGTGCACCTCGGTGACCGCGCTGCGGGTGCGCAGCCGTACCCGGTGCCGCAGCAGCGCGGCACCATGGACCGCCGCCTCGACAAGTTTCTGCGGGTTGGCCGCGAGCGCGCGGGGGTGACGGGCGTATCCCAGATAGCCGGACGCCTCGATGACGGCCGGGACCTGTGCGCCGGCGGTGGCGAGCGAGGAGGCGACCGCGAGCAGCAGGGGCCCGCTGCCCGCCACCACCACGCGCTTACCGGGCAGCACCAGACCGGACTTGAGCATGGCCTGCGCTCCCCCGGCGCCCACGACACCCGGCACGGCCCAGCCGGGAAAGGGCAGTTGGCGTTCGTACGCGCCGGTCGCGAGCAGGACCGTACGGGCCCGCACCCGCACCGACCGCTCCGCGGTGCCGTCGGCCCCGGTGACGGCATGCACCGCCCATGGGCCACCGTCCTCCTTTGTGACCGCCCAGACATGGTGTCCGGCGAGATGGCTGACGTCGCTCTCCTCCAGGCGCCGGCGCAGCTCCGCGAAGGCCCGCCAGTCATGGTGCAGGGCCTCGGGCCGCGCCGCGCCGATGGCCCGCGCAGGATGCCGGTAGAACTGCCCACCGGTCTGGGGCGAGGCGTCCAGCAGGACCACGGACAGGCCGAGTCCGGCCGCCGTGACGGCGCCCGCGAGACCGGCGGAGCCCGCTCCGATCACCGCGAGGTCGTACGGGTCAGACGCTGAGGCGGGCATGGCCGTGTCCCTCCTGGGTGGTGATCGCGTCGCCGGGGCGGGCGGGCACCAGACATGCCCTGCGGTTGGGCTCTCCGTTGATGGTGGCGAGACAGTCGTAGCACTGCCCGATGCCGCAGAAGGCACCCCTCGGGCGGCCGGTGTTGCGCGTGGTGCGCCAGGCGAGGATGCCTGCAGACCACAGGGCTGCGGCGACGGACTGCCCGGGCAGGGCGGTAACCGGACGGCCGTCCATAGTGATCTCGAAGGACGAGCCGGGGTTCGCCCCTACCAGTTCGGCGGGGGTACGGGCCACTGCGGGCCTCCTCTCTTGGTGGACGGATCAGACGGCAGCTTCGAAGCGGGCGGGGCTGAACGGGCTCATGTCCAGGGGAGGTTCACCCTCGCTCAAGGCCCGCGCGATGAGCAGCCCGGTGGCTGGTGCGAGCCCGACCCCCGCGCCTTCGTGACCGCAGGCGTGCAGCAGGCCGGGCACCCGTGGATCGGGGCCGATGGCCGGTAGATGGTCGGGCAGGTACGGACGGAACCCGGCATATGTCCGGATCGCCCGGACCCCGGCCAGGAACGGGAACAGTGCGGTGGCCTGGGCCGCCAGGCGGCGCAGCACCTCGGTCGACAGCGTACGGTCGAAGCCGACCCGTTCCCGGCTGGCACCGATCAGGACCGGGCCCGCCGCGGTGCCCTCGACCACGGCCGAGGTCTGGAGCGCCGCCGAGCCGCTGGCGACGTCGGCAACATAGTCGGCCGCGTACACCTTGTGCCGCACCACACGCGGCAGCGGTTCCGTGACGAGAACGAAGCCGCGGCGCGGCAGCACAGGAAGCTCGACGCCGGCGAGCCGGGCGACCTCGCCGCCCCAGGTGCCGGCCGCATTGACCACGTACGAGGCATGCACCTCGCCGGCCACCGTACGCACCCCGCGTACCGATCCGTCCGCCGTGGTCAGCAGGCCGGTGACCTCCTCCCCGAGCCTGAGGCGCACCCGGTCACCGCCCGCGCGCAGCAGATGCGCGGCGGCCAGGGCCGGCATGACCTGCGCATCCTGGCGGTAGTGGAAGCCGCCTGCCAGGCCGGGAGCCAGATGGGGCTCCAGGTCCTGCAACCGGTCCGCCGGGATTTCCTCCGCCCGCACGCCAGCCCCCTCCTGTCCGGCCGCGAAGTCGCGCAGGGCGCGCATCCCGGCCTCACCGGAGGCGACGACGAGGCCGCCCTTGGGTTCGTACTCGATCTGTGGCGGGAGCAGTTCGGCCAGCTCCCGCCACAACTCGGTGGACAGCAGCGCGAGATCGAGCTCGGGTCCGGGCTCTTTGTCGGAGACCAGGAGGTTCCCCTCGCCGGCGCCCGTGGTGCCGCCCGCGACGGGGCCGCGGTCGATCACGGTGACGGAGAGGCCGGCTCGGGCTGCGTAGTAGGCGCAGGCCGCGCCGACCACGCCCGCACCGACGACGATGACGTCCGAAGTGTTTCTCGTGGGCACGGCAGTAATATTTCACATTGCACTGACGGTTGCCAAGGGTTTCGCGGGATCCCAGGTGACTACCTCATCCGCGGGGGCGGCAACCTCGGACACGAGTGAGTAACGGACTTCTCGACGCCTTGTCAGTGCAATTTCACATTACTATGTTACCGGTCACATTCCAGCGCTCCCTCTGGCTGGCCGACTGTTCTCGGAGTGACCACTGATGAAAAAGCGCACCCTTATCGCCGTCGCCACCGCCCTGGCGGCGACCACCGCACTCGGCGCGGCCGGCTGTTCCGGCTCCAAGGGCCAAGGATCCGGCGGCAAGAACCCGGCGACCGCCAACCAAGGCGCCGCAGTGGGCGGCACTCCGCAGAAGGGCGGCACCCTCACGGTCCTGTCCAATCAGGACTTCAGCCACCTCGACCCGGCCCGCAACTGGGTCATGAGCGACATGGATTTCGGGACCCGGCTGCTCTACCGCACCCTCGTGACCTACAAGGCGGCTCCCGGCACGGCGGGCGGTGAGCTGGTCCCGGACCTGGCAACCGACCTCGGCACACCGTCCAACAGCGCCAAGACCTGGACCTTCCACCTCAAGAAGGGAATCAAGTACGAGGACGGGACGCCGGTCACCGCGCAGGACATCAAGTACAACGTGGAGCGATCCTTCTCCCCCGACCTGCCGGGCGGCTCCGACTACGCGGCCCGCTACCTCGCCGGCGCCGAGGGCTACCAGGGGCCGGCCCAGGGCAAGCACCTCGACTCCATCAAGACACCCGACGACCACACCATCGTCTTCGAACTCCGCAAGCCCTTCGCGGAGTTCCCCAACGCCACGGTGATGCCGAACTTCGCCCCGACGCCCAAGGAACAGGACAAGGGGCCGCAGTACGACAACCGTCCCTTCTCCTCCGGCCCGTACAAGATCGAGTCGTACGAGCGCGGTAAGAAGCTGGTGCTGGTGCGCAACACCCACTGGGCCGCCTCGACCGACGCGGTGCGCAAGGCGTACCCGGACAAGCTGGTGGTGGTGATGGGGCTGAAGGCCAACCAGATCGACGACCGGCTGATCGCCAGCCAGGGCCCGGACGCCTCTGCCGTCTCCTGGGGGGCACTGCGGCCGGAGAGCGCGGCCAAGGTGCTGCCGAACGCGGAGGTGAAGAAGCGGCTGATCGCCGAGTCCACCAACTGCACGGACATGGTCCAAATGCACACCGGCAAGACCCCGTTCAATGAGGTGAAGGTCCGTCAGGCCGTGCAGTACGCGCTCGACAAGGACTCGGTGCTCACCGCCTCCGGCGGGCCCGCGTTCAATGACCTGTCCACCGCCTACATGCCCGCCACCCTCTTCGACGGCAAGCAGCCCGACACCCTGAAGATCCCCGCGACCGGTGACGTCGAGAAGGCGAAGCGGCTGCTGAAGGAGGCGGGCAAGCCGGACGGGTTCGAGACAAAGATGACCGTCTCGACGGGGGACAAGGGGCGGGCCGAGGCGATCCAGCAGTCGCTGGGCAAGGCCGGGATCAAGGTCACCATCGAGACCGTCGACCCGTCCGCGTTCTACGCGACGATCGGCGACACCAAGAACCGTACCGACATGGTGTACACGGGCTGGTGTCCCGATTACCCGTCGGGATCCACCTTCCTCCCCTTCGTCTTCGACGGCCGCTTCATCAAGGAGAAGGGCAACTCCGGCAACCACTCGCTCTTCCGCGACAAGCCGACCATGAAGCGGATGGATGACATCGCCGCCATGACCGATGCCAAGCAGGCCAACGCCGCCTGGCGGAAGCTGGACGGCGAGATCCTCGCCAAGTCGCCGGCCGTCCCGGTCCTGGTCCGCCGTTGGCCACTGGTCCTCGGCACCAACATCGCGGGCGCCTACGGCCAGACCTCCTTCGGCGGCCAGCTCGACTACGCCACGGTCGGCCTCAAGGCCCCCTCCAAGAGCCAGGGCTGAGGGACCGTCAAATCATGACCACCGCAACCGCACCAGCGGAGGTTCCCGCGGGCAGCGGCCCCTGGCAGCTGGCCCGCGCGGAGCTGCGCCGCCGCACCTCCGTCAAGGTCTCCCTCTTCATCGTCGCGCTCTTCGTCCTCATGGCCGCCGGCGCCCCGCTGCTCAGCGGGCTCGGCGGCTGGTCTCCCGATGACTTCGACAAGGCCGCCGTCGATCCCTACCTGGGCGGAATGCCGATCGGTCCGCTCGGCGGGATCTCTGCCGACCACTGGCTGGGCGTCGAACCGGTCACCGGCCGCGACCTGTTCGCCCGTGTCGTGCAGGGCGCCCAGGTCTCCCTGCTGATCGCCTTCACCGCGACCGCGATCGTCGTGGTCGCGGGCACGGCGGCCGGGATCGCGGCCGGCTACTTCGGCGGCCGCACCGACGCGGTCCTCAGCCGCCTCATGGACCTGACCATGTCCTTCCCCTCCCTCATCTTCATGATCGCGATGATGTCGGTGGCCAAGGACGTCAACCGGATCGTTCTGATGACCGCCGTCATCGGCCTGTTCGGCTGGCCCGGCATCGCCCGTGTGGTCCGCGGCCAGACGCTCTCGCTCAAGCACCGCGAGTACGTCGACGCCGCGCGGGTGGGCGGATCGGGGCCCTGGCGGATCCTGACCCGCGACATCCTCCCGGGCGTCGCCGGGCCCGTCATCGCGTACACCACCCTGATCATCCCGGGCATGATCGCCACCGAGGCGGCCCTGAGCTACCTGGGCGTCGGCGTCCGCCCGCCCACCCCCTCCTGGGGCCAGATGATCGCCGAGAGCGTCGCCTTCTACGACACGGATCCCATGTACTTCGTCATCCCGAGCATCTGCCTCTTCCTGACCGTGCTCGCGTTCACCCTCCTCGGCGACGCGCTGCGGGACATCCTCGACCCGAGGGGAAGCCGCACATGATCCGCTATCTCAGCCGCCGGCTGATCGGCGTGATCGGCGTACTGGTCGCGATCGCCGCCGTCACCTTCACCATCTTCTACGTCCTGCCCTCCGACCCGGCCGCCGCGGCCTGCGGCAAGTCGTGCAGCGCCGAACGCCTGGAGGCGATCCGCGCGCACATGGGCCTCGACCAGCCGCTCTGGCAGCAGTTCTGGGACTTCCTCAGCGGCATCTTCACCGGCCGCACTCTGGGCAGCGGCCAGTACACGCTGCACTGCGGCTTCCCGTGCCTGGGCTACTCGTACGAGAACAGCGAGTCCGTCTGGGACCTGCTGATGGACCGGCTTCCGGTCTCCGCCTCGCTCGCGTGCGGCGCGGCGGTGCTGTGGCTGCTGCTCGGCCTGTCCGCCGGGGTCACCGCGGCCTTGCGCAAGGACACCCTCGTCGACCGGGTCCTGATGGTGGGCGCGGTCGGCGCCGCCTCGCTGCCGGTGTACTTCACCTCGATGATGCTGATCTACGGGCTGATCCGGGTCGCGGGGCTGCTCCCCTATCCGCAGTACGTGGCCTTCGGCACCGATCCTCTGCACTGGGCGAGCAATCTGCTGCTGCCGTGGCTGGCGCTCGCCATCCTGTACGCGGCCATGTACGCGCGCCAGAGCCGGAGCTCGATGATCGAGACGATGGCGGAGCCGTTCATCCGCACCGCCCGCGCCAAGGGCCTGCCGCGCCGCACGGTCGTCGTCAAGCACGGGCTGCGGGCCGGTATGACCCCGATCCTGACCCTCTTCGGCATGGACCTGGGCGGGCTGCTCGCGGGTGCCGTCATCACCGAGTCCATCTTCGGGCTGCCGGGCATCGGGCGGCTCTTCCACGGCGCGCTGTCGACCGGCGACCAGCCGGTCATCCTCGGCGTGACGCTGCTCGCCGCCACCTTCATCGTCGTCGCCAACCTGGCCGTCGACCTGCTGTACGCCGTCGTCGACCCGAGGGTGAGGTTTTGATGACTGATCCTCAGATTCTGCTCTCCGTACGGGACTTGAGTGTCACGTTCGCAACGAAGCGGGGGCCGGTGCGGGCGGTGGACTCGCTCAGCTTCGACGTCCACCGGGGCCACACCCTCGGCATCGTCGGCGAGTCGGGCTCCGGCAAGTCGGTGACCTCGATGGCCGTGCTCGGACTGCACACCGGCGCCGAGGTCACCGGTTCGATCAGCCTCGACGGGCAGGAGCTGGTGGGGATCCCGGAGCGGGAGTTCAACCGCCTGCGCGGCCGCCGGATGGCGATGATCTTCCAGGACCCGCTCTCCAGCCTGCACCCGTACTACACGGTCGGCGAGCAGATCGCCGAACACCACCGGGTCCACTTCAACTCCCGCCGCTCGGTGGCCCGCAAACGGGCCGTGGAGATGCTCGCCGAGGTCGGTATCCCCGAGCCCGAGCGCCGCGCCGGAGAGTATCCGCACCATTTCTCCGGCGGCATGCGGCAGCGCGTGATGATCGCGATGGCGCTCGCCTGCGAGCCCGAGCTGCTCATCGCGGACGAGCCGACCACCGCCCTCGACGTCACCGTCCAGGCCCAGATCCTGGAGCTGATCGCCCGGCTGCAGGAGGAGCGCGGGCTCGCCGTCGTCATGATCACCCACGATCTGGGAGTGGTGGCTCGGGTCGCCCACGAGGTCCTGGTGATGTACGGCGGGCGCGCCGCCGAACAGGCCCCGGTGGACACCCTGTTCGCCTCCCCTGCCCACCCCTACACCAGGGGCCTGCTCGACTCGCTCCCTCGTCTCGACGACGCCGACGACGTACCGCTGCGGGCGATCCCCGGCAGCCCGCCGTCCCTGCTGACCCCCGCCCCCGGCTGCGCGTTCGCGCCCCGCTGTGCCCGGGCGGCCGGCGCCTCCCCGAGCGACCGGCTGCGCTGCGAGACCGAACGGCCCCTGCTCTCCGGACCGGCCGGCCATCCGGCCGCCTGCCACTTCCCCGCATACGAAGGCGTCGCCTCATGACCAGTACAGCTCAGCCACTCCTCAGCGTGCGGGAGGTGACGATGGCCTTCCCGGGAAGGCGTCGCGGTACGGCTCCGGTGCGGGCCGTGGACGGCATCAGCTTCGATGTGGCGCCCGGGGAGACGCTGGGCCTGGTCGGGGAGTCCGGCTGCGGCAAGTCCACCACCGGCCGCATGATCATACGGCTCCTCGAACCCACCACCGGCTCGATCACCTTCGACGGCCGCGACATCAGCCATCTCTCCCAGCGTGAGCTCAAACCCCTGCGGCGTGAGCTCCAGATGGTCTTCCAGGACCCGCACTCCTCCCTCAACCCCCGCCAGACCGTGGCCAGGATCATCTCCGATCCCCTTCTGGTGCAGGGGAGTTCGGCGGCGGATGCGCGCAAGCGCGCGGCCGAGCTGATGGACCTGGTCGGACTCATCCCCGAGCACATCGACCGCTATCCGCACGAGTTCTCCGGCGGCCAGGCCCAGCGCATCGGCATCGCCCGCTCGCTCGCCACCAACCCCCGGCTGGTCGTCGCCGATGAACCCGTCTCCGCCCTCGATGTCTCCGTACAGGCCCAGATCGTCAACCTCATGGAGCATCTCCAGCAGGAGCTGGGGCTCGCCTACCTCTTCATCGCCCACGACCTCTCGGTGGTGAAGCGGGTCTGCGAGCGCGTGGCCGTCATGTACCTCGGCCGGATCGTCGAAATCGGCGACAAGGAACGGGTGTACACCTCCCCCGCCCACCCCTACACCCGCGCACTGCTCTCCGCCGTGCCCCTGCCCGACCCCGCAGCCGAACGGGCCCGCGAGCGCATCACGCTCCTCGGCGACCCGCCCAGCCCGGCGGCACCCCCGCCCGGCTGCACCTTCCACCCGCGCTGCCCCAAAGCCCGCGCCGTCTGCCGGACCGAGGCACCGCTGCTGCGGATCGCGACAGCGGGAGAGCGGCGGGAGGTCGCCTGCCACTTCCCCGAGGCGGCCTGAAAGCGGTTGTGCCCCGGATCCACACAAGGGAATCCGGGGCACAACTTCCGTTCTTTCGCTACGACTTGGTGACGCGTACCGTCTCTCCGTAGCCGTCGGCGCTCAGCACGTCGATCCGTACACCGGCCGCGGAGTCGGTGAAGGACTCACCGGCCCAGTACGGGGCATCGTCCAGCGGGCGGCACCCGCTTGCCGGAGTGGCGCCGGGTTTGGCGTCCATGACCTGGATCGGTCCGTAGCCGGTCCGCACGGACGTATCGACCTTGTAGACCAGCGCGCCGGTCGAACAGGCCGCGGTGTCCGCCTGGACCGACCGGCGGGATTCGACGACGTATGCGGTCGTCGGTCCGGTAGGCACCACGGCTATTTTGGTGCCACTGCCGTACTCGACCGCGGTGAGATACACCGTGCTGCTGCCCGCCGAGGCTTGGCAGTGGACCTGGCTGTCATCGGTCCAGCCGAGCTTCCACGACTCCCAGCCGAAATACTGCGGCGCCTTCCCGCCGACCAGACCCATCACATCCCAGCCTCCGACGAACCGGTGGCCATCGCTGCCCGTGTCAAAGGCGTAGAGGTCCGGCAGTCCGAAGGTGTGGGCGGTCTCATGGCCGACCAGTTTCGGACCCCAGTGCCACATGTCCTGGCCGAAGGTCACCGCCCACTTGATCCTGGTGCCGTCGGCGACGACACCCGCCGTGCCCGGGTCGTACACGTACGTGGGGGTGAAGGAGATCGCCGGCGCGTTCCTCGTCGCGACGACGTACACCATGTCGTACTGCGAGAAGTCCACCTGCGGATCGGCGGCCGTCACGGCATCCCTGAGGTATGCCTCGTGTGCCTCGTGGCCGAGACCGCGTGCGAAGCCGTAGTCGGTGGAGTTGTGCGGCATCCGTACCCAGCGCTGCTGCTGGGTGATGGCGAGCCACGCCTTGCCGTGCGAGGCGTTCCACACCCAGTCCGCGCCGGGCGTGAGCTGCGCGGCGTCGTCGGCCGGGGACTCGGTGGCCGGCGCGTCCGGGAAGTCCACAAAGATCATGCCGACCTTGATGGTGCCGGCGGGGCGCTGGAAGACGGAGTAGTCGGTGTCGTGGCCTTCGTCCGTCCAACCGGTGGTGCCGCGCAGGGCGCAGGATGATGGGTCGGCTGCGGCCGCCTTGGCGGACGGCGTGCCGAGGAGCAGCAGGAGCATGGCGGCGAGCAGTGCAGGCAGGAGCACCTTGTGCGCCGGCGTCAGGGGGTGGGGCAGTCTCACCGGATCACTACCTCTCGGTGTATGGCGTGTGACATTTCACATAAGACTGCGGATGCACGGCCCTGTCCGAAAGCTGTCGTAGCTCCATAACATCCACGCCATGGATCTGGAGGTACGGCATCTGCGGGTGGTCTGCGCGATCGCCGAGGCGGGCAGCCTCACTCGTGCCGCCGCCGCCCTGTGCATGACCCAGCCGGGAATCAGCGCCCAACTGCGCCGCATTGAAGCCATGCTGGGTGGAGCGCTGTTCGACCGGAGGCAGGCCGGCGCCGTCCCCACGCCCTTCGGCGAGCTGGTACTGAGCCGGGCCCACGCCATCCTGCCGGGCATCGACGGCCTCCTCGCCGACACCGCCCGGGCCGCCCTCCGAACGACAGCCCCTGACCGGGTCCGCATCGGGTCGGTCGGCGCCCCCTTGCTCGGCCATCTCCTCCTGGCCGTAAAGGAATTGCTGCCGCACTCCGAGGTGACCTCACGCTGTCACTATTCTCCCGCCACTCTGCTCGACGACCTTGCGGCGGGCCGCCTGGAAGCGACGGTGCTCGGCGACCATCCCGCCCAGGAGCTACCGCCGCGTGAGGGCGTGGCGCTCAACCCGATCGTCACCGAGCCCGTCTTCGCCCTCCTGCCGACGGCCCACCCGCTGGCGGCGCAGGAGGAGGTCTCTCTGGCCCAACTCATGGACGAGGACTGGGCAGTTCCCCGCCCCGACAGCGACCGCACTCGCGAATACTGGTCGTCCGTCTGCGCTCAGGTGGATCGCCGCCCGTTCACCCCGTACGAGGCCGAGGGGCGGCAGTTGATCGAGATCATACGGGCCGGTCTGGCCGTCAGCCTCTGCCAGGCCACCTTCATCGAGGTACCGGGCGTCGCTGTCCGTCCCCTGGCCGGAAATCCTCTGTGGTACCGGCATGTTCTGGCCTGGCACCGCGACGGCCCGCTCGCCGCACACGGTGCCGCAATCCACCGCAGAGTCGCCGACGGCTATCTGGAGACGTGCGCCGCCAGCCCTGTGTACGCACGCTGGCGGGAACGGCATCCGCATGCGGCCAGGTTGGCGGAGGCCAGAGGCTGAGCGGTGACGGTGCCGGGGTAGGGGAATCCGCCCTCATGGCGTGTGGCCGCGGCTCTCAACAGCTTCAGCTTGTTGATCGCCCGCTCGGCAGTGTTGCGCGGCGGCAGCTGCGCCGACGTGTTCGCCGACTTCTTCGTCGAGCCGGTCGACGAGGAGCATCGCCACATCGTCGGCAAGGTAGCCCTGGGTGTGTCGGATCAACCCCTGGTGCAGCTGTTCCAGGAACTCCTGCGGGGTGCGGGCGTGCACCGCTTCCATGGCCTCGGGAAGGGCGAAGAAGGCGTTGTCACGATCGCGGGCTTCGATCACTCCGTCGGTATGCAGCAGCAGACGGTCTCCGGGGGCGAACGGATAGCTCTCCGCCGTGCCGGGAGAACCGATGATGAAGTCCTCCAGGCCGAGGGGCGGCAGCAGGGAGGTGGGCATCAGCGGCTGAACCTTGCCCTGGCGCAGCACCAGCGGAGGCGGATGGCCACGGTTGACCACCTCGACCACGGGTCGGTCCGGCACCTGCACCACGATCGCGGTGACGAAACCCTCCAACCGGGTTTCCTGGTCGACCGCACCGGGCACGGCGCACTCCCGTCGCAGTGCAGCCACGCAGTGGTTCATCACCTCCCCCAGCTCATCCTCGTAGTGCACGGCCTCCCGGAACGCGCCCAGCACAGCCGCGGCCGAGCGCACAGCGGGCAGCCCCTTGCCCCGGACGTCCCCCACGATCATCCGGACCCCGTAGCGGGTCTGGACGGCCTCGTACAGATCGCCGCCGATCTGCGCCCCCCTCTCGGCCGCGAGGTACAAGCTCGCCGCCCGCACCGGTCCCAGCCGGGCGGGCACAGGTCTCAGCAGGACCTCTTGTGCCGCCGCAGCGATCCGGCGGACCTGGTTGAGCTCGCCCTCCCTGCGCGTACGCACGGCGCTACTCGTCGTGACACTGGCCAAGGACACCAGGAAGAGAGCCAGCAGGTTGGTGTAGACCTGCTGGCCGCCCCACGCATGGTTGTAGGTGGCGGTGGTCACGCTGACCGCCAGAGCGACAGCCGCTGCCGAGAGGGTGCCTTTGGGGCCCATCGTCACCGCGGCAAGCGCCGGCGTCGCGGTGAGGAGCGGGCCGGTATACAGGAAGTGTGCAGGTGAGAGCTCGATACCCACCACGAGCAGGGCGATCGCGAACGGCACACACTGCCCGAGCGTGAACAGACCCCGGCTATAGACGCCTGTTCCTGGTCGAGGAGGTGAGCGGAAGAGCGACCGCATGGGTACAGCCTGCCTCGTTGAAGCGCACTGTTCCACTCATCGCTCGTCCTGGCCTCCCACGCCTGCGGTGACCCCTGACCGGGACCGGGCATCAGGCGGCGCAACCAACGGCGAGGCACAGGGTGCCGTCAGGTGGCGTGCCATCCGGACCAGCGGGTCACCGCGATTTCCACCACGGGCCCTTCCGGCGGGCGGTCGGCGTACTGCTGCCGGTACTTCCGCGTCAGCAGGCTTACATAGCGCGCGGACGCCGCCGACCCCTCGGCCGGTGGCAGCACGGCGGCCGTGCCGTCCGCGCGCGCCCACCACAGGCGGTCCCAGTCCTCGTCGTAGCCGTCGGCCAGGAGGCAGACCTCGGGGTGGGCTCGGATGTTGGCCAGCCGCTTCAGCCGGGCCGACCGCTTCGGCTTGTGGTCCACGGCGAAGACCACGGTGTCACCGGTGAGCGCGAAGACCGCGGGGACCAGGTGCGGGCGGCCGGCGGCGTCGATGGTCGCGAGGCGAGCGATCCGGGCCCGGGTGAAGCACTCCCGGGCCCGGCCGCTCGTCATCCTCGGCACGGTGGCACCCGACGGCTCACCGGAAGCGTTCCGCGGCATCGGCGAACCGGTCCAGATACGACAGCGTCTCGGCCTCCGGCTTCGTCGGCAGGTAGAACAGCAGCCGCTCCACATCGAGCCGGGTGTACTGCTCGATGATCTCGGGCTTGTTCGCCACCCCGTAGACGGTCACCGGCACGTCCCGGCCCGCGATGCTCCGCAGCCGGTCGATCTGCGGCCCCAGCTGTTCGGGCGGCAGGCTGATGGCCAGCCAGGCGTCGCCGAGATCGGCCACCCGGTGGAAGGCCGCCTCGCCGCCGCCCACGAAGAGGGGCGGGTGGGGGCGCTGGACCGGCTTCGGCCAGCAGTAGACGGGGTCGAAGTCGACGAACTCCCCGTGGAACTCGGCCTTGTCCTTCGTCCACAACTCGCGCATGGCCCGCAGCCGCTCGTCCACGAGACGGCCCCGGGTGCGCGGATCGGTGCCGTGGTTCTCCATCTCCTCCCTGTTCCAGCCGATACCGACCCCGAAGACGGCCCGTCCGCCGGAGACAAGGTCCAGGGAGGCCACCTCCTTGGCCGTGAGGATCGGGTCCCGCTGTGCCACCAGAGCGATGCCGGTGCCCAGCAGGATCCGTTCGGTCACCGCGGCGGCCGCGCTGAGCGCGACGAACGGGTCGAGGGTGCGGTAGTAGATCTCCGGCAGCTCGCCGCCACCCGGGTACGGCGAGCGGCGGTCCACCGGAATGTGGGTGTGCTCGGCGATGAACAAGGAGTCGAGCCCTCGCTCCTCGATGGCGCGCCCGAGCGCGGTGGGCGCGATGCCCTGGTCGGTGATGAAGGTTGCTACACCGAACTTCACAGCGGCTCCCTCGGCTTCCAGGCTCTCGGGTTCGTGGGCTTTGCGGGGTTCGTGAGTTCGTGAGTCCGCGGCCAAAGGCCAGGTACCCCGATCGGCCCCGGCGCAACAATCCGTGCGGCCGACCGGGCGACCACCGAGCAGGGCGTACGGGGCGGAGGTGCCCGGGGCGATGCCACGGCGGGCTGTCCCGGCAGGACCGCGCGTGACGGGAGCGGCACTCGGCGCATACGTCAAGAGCACCATAAACAGTCGCGAAACCACTCACCGGGGCGTAACGCGCGCCCGAGATGCGGTCAAGGAACCGAAGCCCAGGTCAGTCCCGGGGCGCGGGATTTCCCTGATGAGCCATCAGAAAAGTTCGGCGTCGACTCGGCGCACGACCCCTTGCCAAGCCAGATCGTACGTGTTCGGATTATCTCCATCGGGCGGCCCCCCACCGTCACGAATCCGCTGCTCAACCCCTGTACGGCGGGGCGAGTCCGCCCTGCCCCCCGCTCCCCCATTCCCTTCGATCGACGCGTCCTGAGCGTGGCCGCCGCATGCCCGCGGCCGGCGCGAAGGCCGTGCTCGGTACCCGTAAGCGAGCCCTGGGAGGAACCCCGTGTTCGATCTCTCGTCCGTCGATCTGCTCGACGCGTTCACCCGCGAGCTGCGGCTGTGCAAGGTGCGCAGCGGCGAGCATGTCGTCGTGCTCTCGGAGCCCGGCAGCCGCGGCGACTACGTGGCGGCGGCCTTCGGTGCGGCGAAGGCGTGCGGTGCGCATGTCATCTCCGCGACCGTGCCGGGCGGCAGCCCCGCACCGATGCCGAGCACCCACACCGGTGCGGGCCCGGGTCTGGTCTCCGTCCTCAACGACAGCACCGCACAGGACCTGCTGAAGTCCGCTGACCTGGTCGTCGATCTGACCCGCGAGGGCTTCATCCATGCGCCGGTCCAGCAGGAGATCCTGCGCGCCGGAACCCGCATCATCTTCGTCTGCGACGCCCCCGACGTACTCATCCGCAATCTGCCCGCGGAGGGCGACAAGGCCGAGGTGCAGGAAGGTGTCGACCTGCTGAAGCGGTCGTCCGTCATGCGGGTCACCTCGGACGCCGGCACCAACCTGACCGTACAGCTCGCGGGCGCCAAGCCGGAGTTCCAGTGCGGATTCGCCGACGATCCGGGCCGCTGGGACCACTGGCCGAGCACGATGGTGCTGTGCTGGCCGGAGATCTCCGACGGGCAGCTCGTGCTGGCCGAGGGCGACATCCTGCTGCCCTTCAAGGAGTACGTCCGCGACCCCGTCACGCTGCAGATCGTCGGCGGACATATCGAGAAGGTCTCCGGCGGCGCCGAGGCCGAGATGCTGTCCATGTTCTTCGAGGACGCGCAGGACCAGTGGGCGCGCAGCCTCTCCCACATGGGCTGGGGCCTGATGCGCACGGCCGACTGGTTCGCCACCGCGATGTACGGCAAGGACGATCTGATGGGCATGGACGCCCGCGCCTTCGCCGGGAACTTCCTCTGGTCGACCGGCCCCCACCCGGTGCTGGGCCGCGAGTCGTACGCCCATCTCGACATCGCCATGCGCGGCTGCACCGTCTCGGTCGATGGCACCGAGGTGGTCACCGACGGGCAGCTCACCGACCGCTGAGCCCGCCACCTCGCGCACGAATCACCCGTACACGCCCGTGAGTTGGAGGAAGAGTGGCGTCCAGTCAGTCGTACGAAGTCACCGTCGTCGGGGGAGGTCTCGGCGGGCTGACCGCCGCGCTGGCACTGCGGCAGCGCGGTCTGCGGGTCACCGTCCTGGAGCAGGCGTCGCAGCTCGGCGAGGTCGGCGCGGGCATCCAGACCGCGCCGAACGCCAGCCGGATCCTGATGGGCCTCGGGCTGCGCCGGCAGATGGAGGCCATCCACACGGAGCCGCTCGACCAGGTGCGGCGCCGCTGGAAGGACGGCAGCATCGTCGGCCTGACCTCGCTGGGGCAGCGCTGCAAGGACGAGTTCAACGCCCCTTACTGGCACTACCACCGCGCCGACCTGCACCGCATCCTGCTGGACGCGTGCCTCGACCCCGCGGGGCCGGGCCCCGTCGTGGAGGTGCACACCGCGAGCACGGTCGTCGAGCTGGACCGCACCGACCCGGAACGTCCCGTGGCGGTCACCGAGGACGGGCGGCGCTACGCCGGTGACGCGCTCATCGGCGCCGACGGCATCCGTTCGCAGGTACGCGATCTGATGGGCGCCCCCGACACACTGCTGTTCTCCGGCGAGATGGCCTACCGGGCGCTGATCCCGGGCGATCTGATCGCGGCCGACCCGGCGACGCGCTGGCTCGTGGACCGCTACCAGAGCACCATCTGGTACGGGCCCGACCGGCACCTCGTCCACTACATGATCCGCGGCGGCGAGTACCTCAACATCGTGGCCTGCGTACCGTGCACGGACGAGGTCCGCGAGAAGTGGGCCGTCCCCGCGACGGCGCAGGATCTCATCGACGCCTTCCCCGGCTGGGACGACCGTGTGCCGGCGATGCTGTCCAAGGCGAAGGAGGATGTCTCCGTCTTCGCGCTCTACCACCGGCGCCGCGACCCGGTGTGGATGGACGGCCGCACAGCCCTCCTCGGCGACGCCTGCCACGCGATGCTGCCCTACCAGGCGCAGGGCGCCTCGCAGGCCATGGAGGACGCCGCGGTGCTCGCCGAGGAGCTCGGCGCGGTCACGGCCGACGGCATCGAAGGGGCGCTGCGCCGCTATGTCGACCGGCGCGCCAAGCACGCCGGGATGGTCCAGGACGCGTCGCTGCAGAACAAGACCTTCTACCACCTGCCCGACGGCCCCGAGCAGCGGGCCAGGGACGAGAAGCTCAAGACCTTCGACGGCGAGTCGGACCTCTCGTACGACTGGCTGTGGGGTGGCACCCCGCTCAACGATCCCGATCTCGGCGCGTTCTCCTACCAGTTCGCCCGCTGAGACCTCCCCTCCCGCAACACCGTGGAGCGAACGTGAAAACAGGCGATCAGATCGTTCAGGAACTCCCCTGGAGATGGTCCGTCCAGGGAAAGATCTTCATCATCGGTGGCCTCGGCTACCTCTTCGACGCCTATGACATCGCCCTGAACGGCTTCCTCATGCCGCTGCTGGGCGCACACTTCGACCTCTCGCTCGGCGGGCGCGGCCTCGTGGCCACCGCCAACCTCGTCGGCATGGCCGTGGGCGCCGTCGCCTGGGGTGCGGTCGCGGACCGGATCGGGCGCAAGAAGGCCTTCAGCGTCACTCTGCTGATCTTCGCCCTGTTCTCGGTGCTCGGCGCGCTCGCCCCGACGTACCCGGTCTTTCTCGCCCTGCGCTTCCTGGCCGGTGTGGGGCTGGGCGGCTGCATCCCCGTCGACTATGCGCTGGTGGGCGAGTTCTCGCCGCGCAAGTACCGGGGCCGGGTGCTGACCGCGCTCGACCTGTGGTGGCCGATCGGCGTGACGCTGTGCGGGCTCGTGTCGACGGCGATGCTGTCCCTCGACGGGAACTGGCGGTGGATGCTCGCGACGATGGTGCTGCCCGCACTACTGCTGTTCTGGGCGCGCCGCGGCATCCCCGAGTCGCCGATCTATCTGACGAAGAAGGGCCGGGAGACCGAGGCCCGGCACGTCATCGACGACCTCGTCGCCCGCACCGGCGCGCCTGTCGAGCCGTACGTCATCCCCGAGCCCGTCGCCGAGACCGGGCCGCGTGGAGTGGCCTCCGCGGCCGAACAGCTGCGCCGGATCTGGAAGTTCAGCCCGCGCATCACCTCCGCGGCCTGGCTGCTGTTCGCCACGGTCATGCTCGTCTACTACGCGGCGCTGAGCTGGCTGCCGTCCATCCTCAAGGAGGAGGGTCTCGGCGAAACGGCCGCCTTCATGAGCACCACCCTGATGAGCGGCGTCGGCATCGTCGGTGTCCTGGTCTCCACCGCGCTCGTCGATACCGTCGGCCGCAAGTGGCTCATCGGGGTCTCGGCGCCGGTCGCGGCGCTCGCGCTGGTGGTGTTCGCGCTGGTGATGAAGGTGCCGACGGGGTCGGCCGTGGCGATCGCCGCGTTCGGCTTCCTGATGCAGCTCACCATCCCCGCCATGTACGCGTACGTCTCCGAGCTGTACCCCACTCCCCTGCGGGCCAGCGGCTTCGGCTGGGCCTCGTCGGTCAGCCGGGTGCTCACCGGCTTCGCTCCGCTGCTGTTCGGCTCGGTGATGTGGCCCGTGCTGGGGCTCCCGGTGACGTTCGCGCTCCTGGGGCTCGCCGTGCTGGTGGCCGTCGTATGGATGGCGGTGGCGGCTCCGGAGACCAAGGGCCGGGCCCTGGACGGCGACGACGAGGAGCTGCGCGTGCCCGCGCCCCGGACGGTGCCGGAGCAGGCAGCCATCTGACGGTCCGGCCGCCCGACGGCACACCACGTACGACAGGAGGAGCATGAAGCCCGCCCCGTTCCGGTATCACCGGGCCCCCGACGTCGACGGAGCCACCCGGCTGCTGGCCGAGCTCGGTGACGACGCCAAGGTCATCGCCGGCGGACAGAGCCTCGTCGCGATGATGAACTTCCGGCTGGCCCGCCCGCGGCATCTCGTCGACATCGCCGGCATCCGGGAACTCGGCCGGCTGCACCGGGACGCCGACGGCGGTCTGCGCATCGGGGCGCTCACCACCCATCACACGGTGGAGACCGACCCGACGGGCGTGCTCGGGACGGGCTTCGCGGTCCTGCGGGACGCCATGGGCTGGATCGGACATCTGCCGATCCGTACGCGCGGCACGGTCGGCGGCAGCATCGCGCACGCCGACGCCACCGCCGAGTGGTGCCTGCTCGCGGTGGTCCTCGGTGCCGAGTTCGTGGCGCGCGGCCCGCGCGGCGAGCGCAGGATCCCGGTCGCGGACTTCTTCCTCGGCTACTACACGACCGCCCTCGCCCCCGACGAACTGCTCATCGAGATCGTCTTCCCGCGTCCCGCTCCGCACGCCGCCCTCACCGAATTCGCCGAGCGGCGCGGTGACTTCGCTCTCGTGGCGGCCGCCGTGGACCTCGACATCGAGGAAGGAACCGTACGCGGCGGCCGGGTGGCGCTCGGCGGGGTGGCGGCCGCGGTGGTGCGGGTGCCGGAGGCGGAGGCCGTCCTGGCCGGCGGCGGCTCCTTCGACGACTGCGCGTCCGCAGCGGCGGCAGCCGTCGAGCCCCCCGCCGACGCGTCCGGCAGCACGCACTACCGCAAGGAACTCGTCCGGACGCTGGTCCGGCGCGCCTGTGAGGAGGCGAAGTCCCGGTGAAGGAAGGGAAGTTGGTGGGCAGGTCGGTCGCGCGCCGCGAGGACCCGCGGCTGCTGTCCGGGCGCGGCCGGTTCGTCGACGACATCGCGCTGCCCGGCATGCTGCACGCCCAGTTCGTGCGCAGCACGGTCGCCCATGGTGAGATCGCCTCGGTCGATCTCTCGGCGGTACGCCATGTCCCCGGCGTCGTGGCGGCGTTCACGGCGGACGACCTGGAGCTGGGCGACATCACCGCCCAGCTGGGGCGGCCCCTCTCGGAGTACGTCCCGACCGCGATGCCCGTCCTGGCCCGGGACAAGGTCCGCTACGTCGGGGAGCCCGTCGCGATCGTGGTGGCCCGGGACGCGTACGCCGCGGAGGACGGCCTGGAGGCGGCCAAGGTCAGCTATACGACGTTGCCGCCGGTCACCTCCGAGGAGGCGGCGCTGGCGCCCGGCGCTCCGCTCGTCCACGACGAGGCCGCCCGCAACACCCTCGTGGACGTCTCCCTCTTCGCGACGGACGGCATCGACGAGATCTTCGCGTCCGCGCCCTGCGTCGTCCACGTCGAGTCCAGGACCGGCCGGCAGAACGCGCTGCCGCTGGAGACCCGCGGCGTCGTGGCGCACTGGGACGACCGCGAGGAACAGCTCGTCGTGCAGACCTGCACCCAAGTCCCGCACCAGGTACGGACGGTGGCATCCCGTAGCCTGCGCCTCGACGAGCGCGCGGTGCGGGTGGTCGTGCCCGACATGGGCGGCGGCTTCGGCCAGAAGTGCGTCGTCGGGCGCGAGGAGATCGCGGCCGCCGCGGCGGCGCTGCGGCTGCGCCGGCCGGTGAAGTGGATCGAGGACCGCAAGGACGCCCTGTCCGCGTCGTTCCTCGCCCGCGAACAGCATTACCAGGTGCGTGCCGCCTTCGGCGCGGACGGCAGGATCCTGGGGCTCGACGCGGATGTGGTGTGCGATATGGGCGCCTACTCCTGCTACCCGTTCACGGCGGGCATCGAGCCGCTGATGGCCTCCGCCGAGATGCCCGGTGTCTACAAGGTGCCCGCCTACCGGGTGCGCGGCCGGGCGATCACCACCAACAAGGCACCCACCGCGCCCTACCGGGGCGTCAGCCGTCCGCAGTACGTGATGGTCGTCGAGCGGCTCTTCGAGCGCGCGGCCCGCGAACTGGGCCTGGACCCGGTCGAGATCCGCCGCCGCAACGTCATCACCGACTTCCCGTACACGGGCGTCAACCACATCACCTACGACCCCGGTTCCTATCTGGAGTCGCTGAATCTGTGCGAGCGGCTCGTCCAGGACGAGGGCTGGTACGAGAAGCAGGCCGCGGCGGCGGCCGAGGGGCGGCACCTCGGCATCGGCTACGCATGCTTCAGCGAGCGCACCGGATACGGCTCCACGGCCTTCGCCCAGCGCAAGATGCAGGTCGTGCCGGGCTTCGACATCTCCGAGGTACGGATGGACACCAGCGGCGCGGTGACCGTCACCACCGGCACGATGAGCCACGGGCAGAGCCACGAGACGACGATGGCGCAGATCGTCGCCGACGAACTCGGCCTGGACATCGCCAAGGTGAGGCTCCACCAGGGCGATACCGACCGCATCACCTACGGGTGGGGGACGTTCGCGAGCCGCTCCATCACCGTAGGTGGCAGCGCGGTGCGCCTGGCCGCGGCGAAGCTCGGCGACAAGCTGCGCGCCATCGCCGCGGCCCGCTGGGGCATCGACGCCGACGAGGTGGAGCTGACGGACGGTGCCGCCCGCCGCCGGGACGACACCTCCGAGGTACTCACCTACGAGGACATCGCCGATATCGCCTACCTCCGGGCGCACCTGCTGCCCAAGGACATCGAACCGGGCCTGGCGGCCACCGCCACCTTCGACGTCTTCACCGACGGCACCTTCTCCAACGCCACCCACGGCGTCGTCGTCGAGCTGCACCAGGGCACCGGACAGGTGGAGATCCTGCGGTACGTATGCGTCGAGGACTGCGGCGTCGCCATCAATCCGCAGGTCGTGGAGGGGCAGTGCCGGGGCGGCATCGCGCAGGGCATCGCGGGTGCGCTGTTCGAGCAGGTGACGTACGACGACATGGGCGAGCCGTCGGCGACCAGCTTCATGGACTACAAGGTGCCCACCGCCCACGAGATCCCCGATGTGCTGATCCACCATCTGGAGACACCCTCCGCGTTCACCGAAACCGGCGCGAAGGGCGCCGGCGAGGGCGGCACCATCGGGGCGCCCGCCGCCGTCCTCAACGCCGTCAACGACGCCCTGCGCCCCACGGGCGTCGAGCTCGACCACACGCCCGTCACTCCCGAGACCGTGCACCGCGCCCTGAACCTGGAGGCCGCATCATGACCGACACCACCGCGCCGGCGCAGCGGGAGGTGCAGCTGATCACCCTCGACGTCAACGGCGAGCAGCACGAGGTGATCACCGAGCCGCGGCGCACCCTCGTCGACGTACTCCGTCACGAGCTGCGGCTGACCGGTACACACGTCGGGTGCGAGCACGGCATCTGCGGCGCCTGCACCGTGCTGGTCGACGACCGGCCCGTACGCGCCTGCCTGATGTTCGCGGCGCAGGCCGAAGGCGCCCGGATCCGTACGGTCGAGTCGCTGTCCGAGGGTGACCAACTCGGGGATCTCCAGCAGGCGTTCAGTACACACCACGGGTTGCAGTGCGGGTTCTGCACGCCCGGCTTCCTGATGCTCGCCGAGGGGTTCCTCGCCGAGCGGCCGGAGGCGACCAAGGAGGAGATCCGGGAGGTCGTCGCCGCCAATCTGTGCCGGTGCACCGGCTACCAGACCATCGTCGAGGCGATCGACGGATGCGCGCAGGCCCGGCGCCGGGCCTGCGCGAGCCGCTGTGACAGCAAGGAGAGTGACGTATGCAGCTGACCAACGCGGTCCCGGTCAAGGCCTCGCCGGACGAGGTCTTCGCGCTGATGAACGATGTCGAACGGGTCGCCTCGTGCATGCCGGGCGCCGCGCTCGACGGGCAGGACGGCGACGTCTGGCATGGCAGGGTGAAGATCAAGGTGGGGCCGATCAGCGCCGCGTACGCGGGCACGGTGCGGTTCCTGGAGGTCGACGCCGAGCGGCGGCGGCTGCGGGTCCACGCCCGCGGGGCCGACACCCACGGCAGCGGGGACGCGGAGGCCGATGTCGCGCTGGAGGTGGTGGCGGCGCCCGAGGGCGCGCTGCTCCAGCTGTCCACGGATCTGGTGATCCGGGGCAAGATCGCCCAGTTCGGCAAGGGTGCGATCGCGGCGGTGTCGGACCGGATTCTGCAGCAGTTCGCGCAGAATCTGGGGAGCCTGCTGGACCAGGACCGGGTCACCGGAGCGCCTGGCCCGCAGGGCGCGGCTGCGGCCCCGTCCCCTGCCCGGCAGCCCGCCGCCTCGCAGCCCGCGCTCGCGCAGGGCGCCGAGCTCGACGGTCTGGCGATGCTGCTCGGCCCCGGGGCCGCCAAGTACGGCCTGGCCGCCGGGGCATTCGCGCTCGGCCTCTTCGAGGGCTGGCTGCTCGGCCGGCTCGGCGCCCAGGCGCGGGAGCTGCGGGCCCTGCGGAGGGCGTCATGAGCGCCGCGCGGTACGGGCAGGAGACGGAACGCACCTACGCGCGGGCGGGCTTCGGCGCTCCCGTGCGCCGTGGCGGCCGGCCCGCGATCGTCGTGGTCGACCTCACGCGCGGCTTCACCGAGGACGGCTTCCCCTCGGGCGCGGACCTGACCGACGTCGTCGGCGCCACGGGCGGGTTGATCGAGGCGGGGCGTCCGGCCGGGGTGCCGGTCGTCTTCACCGCGATCGCCTACACGCCGGCCGAGGCGGCGGGCGACGCCGTCACCTGGCTGCACAAGGCGCAGGGCATGCGGGCCCTGACCGAGGGCAGCGCAGAGGTCGCGATCGATCCGCGGCTGCCGCGCGCGCCCCAGGACCATCTGATCGTGAAGAAGGGCGCCTCCGCGTTCTTCGGCACCTCACTGGCCGCCCTGCTGACCGGCCTCGGCTGCGACACCGTGCTGGTGTGCGGGGCGACGACGAGCGGCTGTGTGCGGGCGACGGCCGTGGACGCCGTGCAGTCCGGGTTCTCGGTGCTGGTACCGCGCGAGTGCGTCGGCGACCGGGCACCGGGCCCGCACGAGGCGAATCTCTTCGACATCCAGGCCAAGTACGGCGATGTGATCGACCTCAAGGACGCCCTCGCATACCTCGGCGGCCTGCCCAGGAGTGCCCCATGACCCCATCGAGCCCGACGCCGGAGGACCCCATGCCCCCCACCCCGCCCGCCCGCTGTCTGTCGCAGTCCGCGCTCGCCGATCTCGCCGACGTACCCGCCACGAGCCGCTGGGTGCGCTCGGCCGGCACGCGCCTGCACATCCTTGACTACGGCGGCCCCGGCGTCCCGCTCATCGTGCTGCCCGGCATCACCAGTCCCGCGATCACGATGGACTTCGTGGCGCGTGAACTGACCGATCTCGTACGTCCGTTGGTCGTCGACATCCGCGGGCGCGGGCTGTCCGACGACGGTGGTTCCTACGGCCTGGAGGAGTACGCCGAGGACACCGAGGCCGTCGTCACCGAGCTCGGACTCGACCGCCCGGTGCTCTTCGGGCACTCCATGGGCGCGCGCATCGCGGCCGTGACCGCCGTCCGGGGCAAGGTCGCGCTGCGGGGCACGGTGCTGGGCGACCCGCCGATGAGCGGACCGGGGCGCGGGCCCTACCCGACAACTCTGGACGCGTTCCTGGGCCAGCTGGCGCAGGCCGTGCGCGGTACGGACGCGGACGAGGTGGCCCGGGCGTGGCCGCGCTGGCCGCGTGCGGAACAGGAACTGCGGGCCCGCTGGCTGGCCAGCTGCGCGCAGGAGGCCGTCGTGGCCACCCACCGCGGCTTCGAGAGCGAGGACTTCTTCGACTGGTGGCCCTCGGTGCCGGGCCCCACGGCACTGCTGTACGGCGCGGACAGTCCCGTCGTCACCGCCGAGGGTGCGGCCGAGGCCGCCGGGCTGCACCAGACGGCCGCGCTCACCGAAATCCCGGACGCCGGCCACATGCTGTTCTGGGACAACCCGCCCGCCGCGCTCGCGGCGCTGCGCGAGGCGCTGCGCCCGATGCTGACCTGACGGCCGCCCGTGGGCCCCCTTCCCGGACCGTCCCGATCCGGCTGCCGAACCGGTCAAGAGCCGTGCTTAAGTGAGCTCATGGCTGACGAAACCGCACCCTCGCCGTCCACACCGCCCCGGGCTCCCGCCGCGCTGACGGCCGCCCCCGGCTACCAGGTCCGGCGCCTCTACCAGGCGTATCTCGCGGTCTGGATCCGCGCGGTGGACCCGACGCTCACCGGGCCGCAGTTCGCGGTGCTGCAAGCGGTGGACGCGGCGCCGGGGCACGACCAGCGGTCGATGGCGTCGGCGGTGGCCCTGGACACGTCGACGATGGCGGACGTCGCCCGGCGGCTGGAGAAGCGGGGCCTGATCGTGCGCAGGACGGCCGCCGACGACGGCCGCCGCAAGCTGCTCTATCTGACCGAGGAGGGCGAGCGGACCCTCCACGACGCGAACAGCCGCGCCCGCCGGCTCGACGAACGGCTCCTGGAGCCGTTCGGAGCCGAGGGGCGCGAAGAGATCGTGCATCTGCTCACGTCCCTCGCCGACCACTGGGAGGGACTGACCGAGGACGCGTAGCCCGTCCGCCGCGGCGGACCACGGGTCCTGGGTCGTCAACGACCGTACGTACACCGGACATCCGGAGGATCCCGTGACCGACCACCACATCGGCATGATCGTGCCCAGCTCGAACCTGACCATGGAGACGGAGCTGCCGCGCATGCTGCGCGAGCGCGAGGCCGTCCTCCCCGAGGACCGGTTCGTCTTCCACAGCAGCCGGATGCGTATGCAGCATGTGACGCC
This sequence comes from Streptomyces inhibens, assembly GCF_003389455.1. GTDB lineage: Bacteria > Actinomycetota > Actinomycetes > Streptomycetales > Streptomycetaceae > Streptomyces > Streptomyces inhibens. The sequence continues at coordinate 27,210 of NZ_QUAC01000185.1, forward strand.
CGAGCAGCTGCGCGCCATGAACGCGCAGACCGAGCGCGCGGCCCTGGAACTCGCCGACGCGCGGCCCGACGTGGTCGCCACGGCCTGCCTTGTGGCGATCATGGCCCAGGGCCCGGGGCACCACTGCACCGCCGAGGCCGAGATCACCGGCGTGCTCCGTTCCCAGGGCGCGCAGGCGCCGGTGGTCTCCAGCGCCGGGGCCCTGCTCGACGGCATCAAGGCCCTGGGGGCCGGGCGGGTCGCGATCATCACGCCGTACATGAAGCCGCTCACGCGCCTGGTCGCGGACTACATCGAGGACGCGGGCATCGAGGTCGTGGACGCGCTGAGCCTGGAGGTCCCGGACAATCTGGCGGTCGCCCGCCTCGACCCCGCGGATCTGCGCGACCACTGGCGGCGACTGGACCTGTCACGGGCCGACGCGCTCGTCCTGTCCGCGTGCGTCCAGATGCCGTCACTGCCGTCGCTCCAACCGGTGGAGGACGCGGCGGGCCTGCCGGTACTCTCGGCGGCCGCCGCCACGGCGTACCGCATCCTCACCGAACTGGACCTGCCCACGTTCGTCCCGGGCGCGGGCAGCCTGCTGAGCGGCGGTGTGCCCTGCCCCGCCGCGGCCTGAGCCGCTGCGGGACATCCTGGCATGCGCCGCTACTACTGACACACCAACCCCAGGTGCCCTGATGCCCTGATGACAAGGACCGGCGCAGAGGCCGAGGGCCGACCCGCTACCAGGCAGGCGACCCTCGGCATACGTCTCTTCGCGTTCTGTCAGGCACGCCGTGCACCGCGCCCGCACCGCCCGCTCGGCCTACGGCACCAGGTCCGACGTTCCCCGCTGGTGCGGAATCGCGACCTCGTCGGACTGCTGCAGTGCCACGGTCCGCGTCGGGGCGGGAATCCTGATGCCCTCGGCCCGGTACCGCTGGTGCAGGCGCTTGATGAACTCGTGCTTGATCCGGTACTGGTCACTGAATTCGCCGACGCCGAGGATCACCGTGAAGCTGATCCTGGAGTCTCCGAACGTGTGGAAGCGGACGGCCGGTTCATGGTCGGGGAGAGCACCGCTGACGTCGGTCATCACGCTCTTGACGACCTCGGTGGTGACCCGCTCGACGTGTTCGAGATCGCTGTCGTAGCCGACCCCCACCTGCACCAGGATCGACAACTGCTGTTCCGGCCGGGTGAAGTTGGTCATGTTGGTGCCGGCCAGCTGGGCGTTGGGGATGATCACCAGGTTGTTGGAGAGCTGGCGCACCACGGTGTTTCGCCAGTTGATGTCGACGACATAGCCCTCCTCGCCACTGCTGAGCCGGATGTAGTCACCGGGCTGCACCGTCTTCGAGGCGAGGACGTGCACACCAGCGAAGAGGTTGGCGAGGGTGTCCTGCAGCGCCAGGGCTACCGCGAGGCCACCCACACCCAGCGCGGTGAGCAGCGGGGCTATGGAGATGCCCAGGGTCTGCAACACGACGAGAAAGCCCATCGCCAGCACCACGATGCGCGTGATGTTGGCAAAGATGGTGGCCGATCCCGCCACCCCGGATCTGGACTGTGCCAGGGACTTCACCAGTCCGGTGATCACCCGGGCCGCGGTGAGCGTGCCGACCAGGATGAGCAGCACGGTCAGCGTCCGGTTGACGTTGCGTCCGACCGTCGGCGTCAGCGGCAGCGCCGCGGTGGCCGCCGCCAGCCCGGCGCATATCGCCGCCCAGGGCACCACGGACCGCAGCGCATCCACGATGACGTCGTCCCCGCTCCACCGCGTCCGGTGCGCGTGCTTGGCCAGCCACCGCAGGGCCGCGCGCAAGAACAGGCCGGCCACGATACCGGCGGCCAGCGCGGCCCCCGCGACGATCAAGTCATGCAGTGTGAGGGCACGGTTCACCGGCCGGCTCCCACTGCCCGGAGGAACAGCTCTTCCGAGCACCGGATGTAATGTTTCGTCACCTTGACACCTGCTTGTCTCTAGGACTGTGAATGCACCGAGACGTCCGCGGACGCCCCGACACAAGCTGCCATCCTGCCGCACGCGGCGCGGCACGCAGCGGGTACCCCAGGAGGGAACCTCTGCCAGCTCGTTGGTGGGGGTGAGGCACTCGCTTCCCGGGGCGTCGGCACACCTGAGACCACCCCTGAAAGCTCATCGGCCAGCGGCGGCATGGTGGCCCAGAGCTCACCGCAGTCACCGAACGTGAGCGCTGACCGCGGAAGCACGACGGACGGCCGACGCGGGCCAGATGCCCAGGCAAGCACCTTGCTTGCGTCGCCTCGCCCTCCCTCTGGAGATCCCCGTGACGACCTTTGTCACCGTTGCCACCTGCTACGCCTGCACTCACATCGCCACCGCCCTGCGCCGCGCGAGCCATACCGACCTGAGCCTGACCCGCGACACCAGCAGCCCTCGCGCCCGCGCCCCGGCCGCCGCCGGCATCCGGCCCGTAGCCGGCGACATCACCGACCCCGACACCTACCGGCACCATGTGGAAGACGCCGACACGGTGGTGCACACCGTGCTGGACATGAACTACCCCGTCGGCACCGACACGAAGCTGTTCGCCAAGCTGCGTGCCGCCCAGGACCGCACCGGCCGCACCCGCCACCTCATCTACACCACCGGGGTGTCCAGTTACGGCCGCACCGGCATATCGCTGCTGGACGAGGAGCCCCCGGGACAATCCCGACAGCCCGCAGCACCATCGCCGCAACCATCGCCCATCTCACCGGCGACGGCCGACTCCCTATCACCGACACCACCCTCACGATCAACGACGGCGGCCTGAATTCCTGAACCGGCGGGCCACGCCTGAGGGGTCCACAGCATCCCCTGCCTGCGGCCCTGCGGTCAGGGTCAGGCGGGCGCCGGGAGGTCGCGGATCATGTCCGCCGCCTTCTCAGCGATCATGATCGTGGGAGCGTTGGTGTTGCCCCGCACCACGGTGGGCATCACAGACGCGTCCACCACCCGCAGGCCGCTCACACCGTGCACCCTGAGCCGGGAGTCGACCACCGGACCGATGGAGCAGGTGCCCGCCGGGTGGTAGAGGGTCTGCAGCTCGCGCCGGGCGAAGTCCAGCAGGCCGGCGTCCGTCAGGGAGTCGGGGACGCGGAAGTCGGCCCTGCGGTGCTTGCGCAGGCTCGGCTGGTCGGCGATGTCCAGCAGGATCCTTACGGCCCTGACCATCGTGGCGCGGTCCTCCTCGGTGGTCAGGTAGTTGTGCAGGATGTGCGGCTTTGCGCTGGGGATCGCGGACCGCAAGGAGACCTTGCCTCGGCTGGTGGGGGTGAGCAGGACCGCGCCGAACATGAAGGCGTGGTCGAAGACGGGGCTGATGCCCTCCTCGTGGAACATCACCGGGGTGGCGTGCACCTGAATGTCAGGGGCGTCGAGGTCTTCGCGGGTTCGGTGGAATCCCCCGGCCTCACCCACGTTGGAGGTGAGCGGGCCGCGGCCCTCGTCCTCCAGCATGCGCACGTTGTCCGGTGTCTCGGCGGTCAGCAGCGATTCGGTGTCGGTCAGATAGGAGAGGCCGACGTGCGCGTGGTCCTGCAGGTTCTCCCCCACCGGGAGGTCCACCCGGGCGTCGATGCCACGGGCCACCAGTTCATCGGCGGCGCCGATGCCGGAAAGCATGAGCAGTTGCGGGGAGTTGTAGGCACCTGCCGACAGCACCACTTCCCGTTCCGCGTGCCGTCGCAGCAGTTCACCGCCCCGCTCCAGCTCGACACCGGTCGCGCGATCACCGTCGAACAGCACGCGGGTGCACTGCGTTCCGGTGAGCACTTCGAGGTTCGGCCGGGCGAGGGCCGGTCGCAGATACGCGACGGCCGTGCTGCAGCGCAGACCGTCTCGCTGGGTGAGGTGGTAGTAGCCGACGCCGTCCTGTTCGGGCCCGTTGAAGTCGGCGGTGTAGGGGTGGCCGGCCTCTTGTGCTGCAGCCACGTAGGCAGCCATCAGCGGATGCCGGGAACGGCCCTCGCTGACCGTGAGCGGCCCGCCGCCGGCGTGCCACGGGGACGTGCGCCCCTGGAAGTCCTCGGCGCGCAGGAAGTACGGGAGGACGTCGTCCCAGCTCCACCGCTCGGCGCCGGCAGCGGCCCAGGCGTCGTAGTCGCGTCGGTTGCCCCGGATGTAGATCATGGCGTTCATCGACGACGATCCCCCGAGCATTCGGCCCCGGGGCAGGAACCGGCGCCGGCCGTCGAGGCCCGGCTCGCAGTCGCTGAGGTAGCTCCAGTCGTACTTCGTCTGGAACAGCTTGCTGAAGGCGGCCGGTACGTGGATCTCCTGGGCGTCGTCCACCGGCCCGGCCTCGACGAGCAGAACGCGGATGTCCGCGTCCTCGGTGAGCCGGGCTGCCAGAACGCATCCCGCCGACCCGGCACCCACGATGATGTAGTCGTACACCCATCCCCCTCACCCAGCACCCTGCGGACCTCTCCACCCAAGCCGTATCGGCACGTCCGCTCACACCGTGAAACCAGCCATTGTCGATCGTTCCGCCGACGGCCCGTGCGGCTCCGTCCTCGGGGCGGGCACCGTACTTTCCGACCGCCGCCCTCGCCCCCGCCATGGCCGAAACGGGCGGCGGAGCGATCAACAACCTCGGTTCGCGAATCGCTCGGCTGGGCATCCCTGTCGCGGCCCTCTACAGCTCCAGCAAGGGAGCGGCGGAGACGCTGACCCGGGCCTGGGCCTGGGCCGCCGGGTTCGGGCCGTCCGGCGTACGCGCCAACGCGATCTCCCCGGGCGTGGTGCGTGCGCCTGCGCCCGACGAGACCGAGGCGCGCACCCCGGCGACGTCATGATGAAGGGAACCCCGGCCGGCCGCGTCGGCAGCCTGGAGGCCATCGCGAACGCGGCGGTGTACCCGGCGGGCGACGAGTCCGCGTTCGTACAGCCGCCGCATCCTCCGCAACCGCCGCAACTGCTGCCTCCGCAGCCGGAGGAGGCGTTCCAGGACGTCAGCACGAACGAGACGACGACCAGGGCGGCGAGGATCCAGCTCCCCGCGACCGGGGCGAAGGCCGTCGGGACACGGCTTTCCGCCGGCGCTCGGCGTCGGGAACGGTCCAGGTCGCGACGCCACCATCAGGTATCGCCGCCGCGGGCAGGTACTTGACGTAGTCAAGTCACGGCGCCGGCCTGCGGAAACGCGGGTCGGTGCCTGTGCCGCTCGCGAGAAGCCGATGCCCAGGACGGCGACCCTCAAGTGGCCCACGCCAGTCGACCTTCCCTTTCAGCGGACCGTCCCTTCAGTGGACCGTCACCTTCAGCGGACCGTCACCTTCATGATGCGGCCGGAGGCTTCGACGACGAACAGCTCACGCCGCGGATCGTGGTCGCCGAAGCCGCGGGGTACGCGGACGCTGGAGGGCATACGCAGACCGGTCGCCAGGACACAGGATCCGCCGGTCTTCGGGTCCACCCGGATGAGTTCGCCATCGCGGAAGCTGGCGACCACCAGGTCGCCACCGAAGGAGGTGAGGTCGTCAAGGACCTTGGCATCCCAGGGGTTTGGGCTGAGTTCGGTGACCGTGGTGTGGCGGGCCGGGTCGTTCAGGGGGATGCGTACGACGGGTGACGCGGTGCTGGTGATGACACTCGCGTACAGCTGGTCGCCGACGATCTCCAGGCCGTTGGTGCCGAAGACGGAAGCGGCCCGCGTCCACTGCTCGTCCTTTGTACCGTCCGGGCGGATCTTGAGGATGCCGGTGGCCAGCTCGCGGCTGACGTAGAAGTTGCCGGCGGCGTCGATGGCAAGGCCGTTGATGCCGGATATCCCGTCGACGACCTTCTCGGGTTCCGGATGGGCGGCGGTCGGGTCGAAACGAACGATGCCGCCGCCTAATCCCGAAGTCAGCGGATTCACACCGAAGTTGACGTACATGAATCCGTCCGGTCCGCGTCGGATACCGCCGGGACCGTTCACCGGGAAGCTGGTCTTGAGCGTGCCGTCGGGGGCATAGCCCTCTACCCGGTGCTTGGCAATATGCGCGACCCAGAGGGTGCCGTGCCCGTCGAATTCCAGGTTTTCGCGCCAGTCCAGGAGCGGTACGCCCCCTTCGCGGAACACCTCCACACTCACACGCTGCGTGCACGGCTTCAGGGCCGTGCGCGCCGAGGCCCGCGCCTCGGTTGCCGCCACCGGCGTCTGCGTACCGGCGACCAACAGCGCTGACATCAGACCTGCCGCCGCGGCCGTACCAAACCCACGTATCGTCATCCCGCTACCTCCCATTGACCAGAAATTCGTTTATCCCTGGAGAGCTGAGCCGTCCGGCATTCTCTCGTCAGAGTGCTGTGGCTTGAGCGTTCAGGTTCACATCCAGGTGGCGATTGGCTTGTCTTTATCGTCCGGCGTCCACTCGACGGCGGTTGGCGCGCCCGTACCGTTGTCGGCGAGGAAGATGACGCAGCCCTCGATGCTCCGCCCCTTCGTCGCCTTCTTGAATTCCGCACTATCGGCGGTCGTGCACCTGCCGAACCCCCGGGTGGCCGGCTTCAACGAATCGCTGAAGTCGAGAGACGGCAGCACGTTGCGGCGGCGGTTGAGGCGGCGGGCTCCGCCACGCTCGTTCTACTGCCCGGCGCCGGCAAGCCGAGAACGAGAAGGGCAGCGCAGCGAAGGAGAGCGCAGCGGAACAGCCCCGGCCCAGTGTGCATGACGGAACGCCCAAGTTGAAGCAACTTTCTAGAATGATCTTCTAGATATGCTCTAGAGTGCCGGCCATGAAGGACGTCACTACGGCGGTAGTCACCGGCGGCAACCGCGGCATCGGGTACGCGGTGGCCGCCGAACTCGTCCGGCGGAACTACCATGTTGTGCTGGTCACACGGGATCGGGAGCGGGGCGAACGGGCGGCTGCGGCGCTGGGCGGATCGGCCGACCTGGTGGTCGGCGATCTGTCCGTGCTGTCCGAGGTGCGATCGGTGGCGGACGGGCTGCTACGGCAGTGCGGGCACATCGACGTACTGGTGCACAACGCGGGAATCTGGCCGTCCCGGTTGGTGCACACACCGGACGGGTTGGAGCGGGCCTTCGTCGTAAATCATCTGGCGCCGTTTCTCCTCAATCACCTGCTGGAGGAGCGACTGCTGGCGAACCGGACCCGGGTGGTCCAAGTCAGTGCCGGCCTGTACATCAAGGGGCGGCTCGATCTGAACCGGACTCCCGTCGGAGCCGACTTCCACCAGATGCGCACCTACTGCACCACCAAACTCGCCAACCTCCTCATGGTCCCGCTCTTCGCCAGACGTTGGCAGGGAGCGGGCGTGCATATCGACGCGGTACACCCGGGCGTGATCAGGACCGACCTCGGAGACCCCGGCGGGGTGCGGGGCCTGCTGCTCAAGGCGGTGAAGCGCTCCTGGGCCGCACCAGGGCAAGGCGCCGCCCCCGTGGTCCGGCTCGCTCTCTCATCCGGTGGCCCGTCCGGCCGATACTTCGACGTCGACCAGCAGGTACCCCTTGAGCCCATCGCGGCCGATCCGGCCATGGCGGAGCGGGTGTGGGACCAGGCGATGACGCTGACGGGACTCAGTGGTGTCGCCTAAGCGGCAGCCGAGGAAGGCCACCCCGCCGCCCAGAGCGCGATGACAAGGGAGCGCGCGGCGGCAAGCGAGGACACGGCGGCACCGCAGGACGCGACGACGACAACCGAGAGCGCGACGGCAACCGAGAGCGCGACGGCAACGGAGGACGCGACGACAACGGAGGACGCGACGACAACGGAGGACGCGACGACAACCGGTCGGGTCAATCGCATCAATCGGATCAACCCAAGGGGTCTCTCCCTCTCTCCGCATCCAGGGGCTCGACATCGGAGCCGCCTACGCCTTCGGCCGGCCGCTCACCCTCACCGGCGTCAGGCGCTTCCTCGACAGCTCCACGGTTCAGAGCATGCGCTGGCTACTCCTCCCCCGGGATCGCGCCCCTGGCCATCCGCCCACCCAGTCGGTACGCCCGCTCCGCGAAAGAGCACATGCCTACCTCGCCCGCAAACGCCGTCCGGACGAGCGGCCCTAGCTACTCCGGTCGCAGGGACCGCCAGATCCGGTCGGGCAGGATCCGCGCGGCCTGGGCGAGATCGACGTCGTACGTGCTGGACAGCCAACGGCGCGCGGTCTCGGCAACCGGTCCGATGACCAGCGCCTCGATCAGGGGCTCAGGGGTGGGCGCGATCTCGCCGGCTTCGATCCGCGGCCGCATCCACTCCACAACGCCGCCCAGCATGACCGCCTTGGCCGCGCGAATCTGGTCGGCGTGGGCCGCGAGATAGCCGGAGTAGGCGGAGGCATGGATGAACAGAGCGGCGTCCGGGTGCTCTTCGGTGAAGCGCAGATAGGCCCCGACGAGTGCGCGGACGCCGGTGTGGGCGGTACGAGTACGGGTCAGGGCAGCGGTCAGCTCGTCGAAAAGCTGCCCCATGCACCTGGTGTACAGAGCGGCCGCGAGACCGTCGAAGCTGCCGAAGTGGTGATAGAGACTGCCGAGGCTGACGCCACTGGCCGCGGTGACCGCGTTCACCGTGAACCCCTGCTGGCCCGATGAGGCATACACCTGGAGCGCGGCGGTCAGGAGGCGGTCGACGGTGGCCTCGCCGCGCTGCTGTTTAGGAGACATGGTGCGGTCCCGTCGACGTCATGTAGACACCCTAATGCAATCAGAACTAGAAGGAATCATTAGAAAGACGTTCAACAATGCCCGGCTGATGAGCCATGCGTGACGTATACATCCTTCCGCGACGGCGAACTCATCCCTGAGTCGACCCGGCGGCCGGCCGGTCCTGCATTCTGGCCGGCAGTAGCAACGATTCAGCCGACGCCAGCTACCTGCACCGCGCATTGATCAATCAGCAGAACGCCCCGGCCTCCGGCAGTGAACGGTCCTCCCCGCACGGGCAGGCCGGGAGACCGTGGCCTCGGTCCCACAGTGCCCGTGCAGGACGCCGGGCGCTGGCGTCGATGATGCCCGCAGGTCCCACACGGCCACGTCTCAGGATCGTCCACGCCCTCGGGCCTGGGGCCAGGACCTCGCGCACGTAGACGTAGCCGGGGCACGGCGACGTACCTGGCCACCGCGCGGCCGCGTCAGCCAACAGAAACATGCGGCTGGTCGAGATCCGCACCGGCTCAGCCATCCGCCCGGCAGGCTCCCCCGCGCACGGGCCCGTCTCGACGGGACCCGCGCGTGAGGTGGTCCCACTTAAGTGAGTCAGGCCCGGCCGTGGCGGGGGCCAGCGCGTTGGCGCTGTCGACCGGACCGGTGTCTGCGTTCAGACGTCCGGCGATCGCGGGTTCCCCTTCGAAGGGTGACGGGAGGCCGGAACCCCGAGGCGCACCCAGTGCGGCCCGGGTGGTGACGGCGAGATCAGGGGTACGGCATAGAACAGCTGGCCCAGTCCGAAGCTGCGGCGAACCGTCGAGCGCCCGCTCATGATCGAGGCGCGCAGTTCGAAGGGCCTTGGGACTTAGGACTTGGGGCTTGGGGCTTGGGGCTTGGGGCTTGGGGCTTGGGGCTTGGGGCTTGGGCGTCGACGTACACGAACAGTGCGTCCTATCCGTCAGGCCGGGCCGGAGGCATCCTGGCGGACTCGTGCCGCTTCGTCCGCCTGGCCCACGTCAACCAGCAGCTCGCTGAGGCGCCCCAACGCGGCCTGCTGTTCGACCTGGAACCGGCCCGGCCGCGCCCGAGTGAGCTGACGCCGATGATCGGCGGCCGCCCAGGCTTACGCAAGCGCCTCTCCCGCCCCGCCCCTCTGTGGCCAACTCCTCACGGGTACGGTCGAGTTGTCGGGCCCGACGCAAGAAGGTCTGCGAGTGCCTTCGACTGGCGCCGAGGCGGCGGCCTCCTGCCTGGCGACCCTCCTCCTACGGGCCGCAACGCTGAGCGAGCCCACGAGAGCGATCAGCCCACCCGCGATGGCAGTGGAATATTTTTCTTTTTGCGCGGCCTGCCTCACCACGGGCGCACTCACCCACAACGAATGCTGCGTGAGCGACACCCCCAGCCCTGTCGTGGACGCGCAAAACCCTGGCATGACAGGAGAGATGGCATCTCACAACAACCAACTCAAGGAGCACGTGGCGCTCCACCGGCCCCAACGCCCGGCCTCCGCCTCGGGCCTACGGCTTGCTCGTGTGGTGTGGGCAGCCATCGAACGCACTGCCCTGACTGCGTTGGAGCCCGCACTCTTCAGGGCTTCAGCGACCGTGATGTCAGAAGGTGAGCGTCTGCCCCTCACGCTGGGCCTGCTGTTCGGTGTAGGCGACGCCGTGGACCTTGAGTCCGGCTGGATCGAGCAGGGTGATCGATCCACCATGGTTGCCGAGATTGAATCCGTCGTGAACCGGGACGACGATGGTGGTACCCGGTTCAAGGCTCCCGGCGGGCAGTGCCAGCAAGTGTTGCTGCTGGTCGGAGAGGTGCCACCCGTTCAGGTCGACCGGGGCGGCAGAGGTGTTGACCAGAGTGACGGTTTCGGCCTCGGGTGCCGGGCCGACGGGGTTGACCAACGCGGCGAGGATGCGAAGGGTTGCCTCGTCGCCGGCGGGCGGAGGAGGCGCGGCTGCAATGGTGTGGCCCGTGGTGTCGTCGGTGTGCCATGCCTGCGATTGAAACGCCAGGAAGATGGCGATCCACCGGGATTCGGCGGGGAAGTGCAGGAGCAGGCCGCCGTCCTGCCACACCCCGTCGTCGTCGCGGAACCGCCCGGTATTGCCCTGGTTCATGTGGACGTCATGGATGCCGTCGCTCGGGCGGAAGCGGAACACTTTGTCGACGGGGGCCGGTTCGCCGAACCGCTGCCCGAAGACATAGACGGATGCCGTCCGATCGGCGATGGCCCGCTCCACGGAGTGGTCGAGAAGGTCGGCCAGGTCGTTGTCCACGCCGGGCAGTTCAGGTGGCAGTGTCCGCATCTGCGACGGATCGAAAAGGTTGCCGCGAATGAAGTCAAGGCTGGCTGTGCCCGCGCGTGATGGCAATGACGTCCAACCACTGCCGGCCGGCGGGAGCAGTTGGGTCATCGGGTGCCGGAAGTCGTCAAGAGCTATGTACAGGAGCTCGGACGGGGACTGCTGGGAAAGAACGTTGATTGCGGCGCGATAGGAGGTGCCGTCGTTGTCGGTGAGGTGGACCTGGTAGTGGGGCGAATCGTCGCCACCTTCACGCCGTCGTTCGACCGCCCTGCACGCCAATACACCATACTGATTCAGCGGCATGTGTCCGTCCTCCCAATTACTGTCCAGTTACCTTGGTTAGTCGTTAACCGTGAATTAGAGATAATGCAGGACCAGCCTGGCGCGATCGTGCATCGTTGCCGTCGCCGCCGTGCAGGGTGCGGCGATCGACGAACGCACCTTGCTGCCGCGGGGCGAGGCCTGACTGAGCCGACTCTGGTAGAACAGTCAGGCTGGGCAGTCCCTTTGGTCAATATCAGCTGTGAGGAGCTTGCCAGCTGCGGCGAGTGCGGGCGATTCGTCGTTACCTTCGACGAGCGTCATGAATGAGTAGGAGTGAGTGATCGAGTTCCTGAGCGTCGAAGAACCGAAGCGTGTCGATGTCTTCGACCTCCAGAACGGCGAGCACATCGAGATTCATTCGGCGGATCCGCGCGGCGATCACCTTCTGGTCCTGGGGTCCTTTCCCTTCACCAGCATGCCCTTATAGGTGCGCAGACGCATCTGCTCGGGGGTGTCGAGCAGATGGCTGGCGGGCAGCTCACCGTAGGGCCCTGCTGGATGGACGTCACCAACCCGATGTCGTCCACCGGCATGGTGGCTGCCAGGTACTGACGCCCCTCGGAGACGTGCAGCACAACCGCCACCTGCATCTGCATCTGCATCTGCATCTGCATCTGCACATCGCAGCCGGCGACGGGGCGGCCCGGTTCATTCCCCGCAGGTGACCCCGAACCGGGCACGGTGCTGTGTTGTGCTGCGGGTGTCAGGCAGTTTCGGGAGGCGGGGTGCGGCCGAGCGTCCGGACGGGTCCCTCTTGCCGGTTGGCGTCCGGTGAGTGTGCTCCGCCCGGAGCCGAGGCGACGCACACAAAGGCTGCGTCGGCTTCAGCGGGTCCGTTCACGAATCGCCGGTCGGGGCGGGCGGATGTGGTCGCTCACCGCCCGCGGGCCGGGCGGCGTCCAGGAGGCCGACGAACATGGTGCGGTGCAATTGCGCGACGTGGCGCCGGGCGATGTCGACCGCACCCGTCGGGTCGCCGCGGCGTACGGCGTCCACCAGTGCGTGGTGCTCGCAGTTGGACTGCCGGAGGGTGTCCAGGGGGTAGGGCAGGTAGTAGCGGTAGAGGTCCTCCAGTACGGCGCTGTACGGCGCGGCGGCGAAGGTGACGCCGGTGGCATCGGCCACCGCGAGGTGGAAGCGTTCGTCGTAGCTGCGGAATTCGGTCCAGCTCTGCGCTCCGTCCATGCCCGCGACCAGCCCGTCGAGGAGGTCGAGGGCCGCTTCGTCGGCGTTGAGGGCCGCCAGGTGGGCGATGCCGCATTCGAGGACGAGCCGGTGATCGATCAGGCGATGGACCTCGGCGGCTGCCGCACGGTAGGCCGCGGCCTCGGCCACCGCGCCTTTCACGGGGCGCTCGGCCACCAACGTGCCGCCGGTCCGGCCGCGCCGACGCTCCAGTACGCCGTCGTTGCGCAAGGAGGCGAGTGCGCGACGGACGGTTATGTCGCCGACGCCGAGCGCTGCGGCGATCTCATCGGTGGGCGGCAGGCGCTCGCCGGGGGCCAGCAGGCCGAGTTCGACGGCCAGGGCGATGCGGGCGCGCACCGTGCCCAGGGCGGAGAGGCGTTGAATGCCACCCAGTGGCGGGGCATTCAGACCCCGCGCCGCGGTTTCGGGCTCCGTGGCGTCCGGAAGGTGTCCAGGCATGGCCCACTCCAACAAACATCTCATTATGAGCTCTTTGAGAATAGCTCATTTCGCTCTAATTTCATGCGGGTCGTGCTGTTCCCCGCGGTCCGAGATCGTGCCGAGCAGCTTTCCCGGCTCACCGGCGACCTGGGTATCTGGCTGGCACCAGGGAGCGTGCGTGTACGGGAGCCCGGCGGCGAACTGTTCAACACCGCGATGGCCTTCTCGCCCGAGGGACGGCTGGCCGCCTCCTACCGCAAGATCTTCCCCTGGCGGCCCCACGAGCCCGCAACGGTCGCGTGGGCTTCTCGATCTGCTACGACACGTGGTTCCCCGAAGTCGCGCGCCACCTTGCATGGATGGGCGGGGATGTGATCATCAATCCCGCCCTGACCACCACGACCGACCGCGCGCAGGAGCTGGTGCTCGCCCGCGCCATCGCCATCGCCATCGTCAACCAGGTGTTCGGTCCAGGCAATTCGCCATGTCCTGTCAGACGACCGTGATCGGACAACCGTCATCGGGAAGCCGTCATCGGACAGCCGTGACCGGACACTCAGGTCGTGGTCTTCACCGGCTCCGCCTCCGCGGGCCCTGTCTTCGTGTGCTCGTTGAGGCGCTTGCCGAGCAGGACGAACAGCAGGATGAGCCCGACCGTGAGGACGATATGGCCCAGGCCGGCGATCCACGACACGGCCTCGGGGACATGGTTGCCGAGCACGGTCTCGGTGCCGCGGATGAGCATCGTGAGGACGGTGATCGCGATGCCCGCGTTGTAGAACCAGAAGAAGTACGTGAACTGCTTCGACTCGGACAGTTGGAACTGCTTGTCGAGGGCGAGGACGATGAGGAAGCCCAGCATGCCCAGCGCGAGCAAGTGGGTGTGGACGACCGACAGTTGAGTGTCGCCCTCAAAATCGTTGATCTTGGTGATCTCCCGGTAGTACAGCCCGGAGATCAGCCCGAGGATCATGTAGACGTGTGCCGCATAGTAGGACTTCCGCATCCCCGCGCCCTCTTCCGGATGGTCAACTACCGTACTGACGGGGGATATTGAAGCACTGCGGGCAGGGTCCGTCCCCAGATTTCGGAGATCGTTCAAGACCGGCAACCCTCGGCTGCCCCTGCAGCGCCCTGGGGCGCGCTGTGGCGTTCAAGGCTCGTCGTGAAGCCGGCGCCCCGCACCGACCCGCAGATCATTTACGGGACAGCACTGGGAGACTCCGACCCGTCCGCACCTGCCGCTCCCCCGGCCGCGTCGACCGCGCGTCCGGCCGCGTCGCCTGCACGACCGGCCACGTCGGCTGCACGACCGGCCGACTAGGGCCCACCGACCGATGAAAGCGGAACAAAGCAGGCGTACGCTGGCGAAAACGCCGTATTGCACCGCGAGTGAGCGATGGAGGCGGCGCATGACCGACCCTTACGGCTTCCTCAAGATCCCCCGTCGGCCCGTACCGCCGCGCCCCGTCGAAGAACGGCTCAACGACTGGAACGAGGTCTACGCGGGACAGGCGCTGCTTCCGCTCGTGTCGGAGCAGGCGGGCCGCTGCATGGACTGCGGCATACCGTTCTGCCACAGCGGCTGCCCGCTGGGAAATCTCATCCCCGAGTGGAACGCGTACGCCACGCGGGGCAACTGGCGAGCCGCGGCCGAGCGGCTGCACGCGACGAACAACTTCCCCGAGTTCACCGGACGGCTGTGCCCGGCGCCGTGCGAGGACGCCTGCGTGCTGGCCCTCAATGCCGATCCGGTGACGATCAAGAACGTCGAGCAGGCCATCGCCGACCAGATATGGGAGCGCGGGTACGCGCCCCCGCATCCGCCGGAGCGGCTCAGCGGGAAGACCGTCGCCGTCATCGGTTCCGGGCCTGCGGGGCTGGCGGCGGCGCAGCAGCTCACCCGTATCGGTCACACCGTCGCCGTCTACGAGCGCGCCGACCGCATTGGCGGACTGCTGCGCTACGGCATCCCCTCGTTCAAGCTGGAGAAGCAGCAGCTGAACCGCCGCATCGAGCAGATGCGGGCGGAGGGAACCAAGTTCCGCACGGGTGTGGACGTCGGCGGCGATCTTGACGCCACCGAGCTCAGAAGGCGCCACGACGCGGTGGTCATCGCCGTCGGAGCCATGGAGCGACGGGAGCTCCCCGTCCCCGGCCGCGAGCTGCACGGCATCCATCAGGCCATGGACTACCTGACCCTCGCCAACCGGGTCGGGGAGGGCGACTACGCCTCGTCCCCCGTCACCGCCGAGGGCAAGCATGTGGTGATCGTCGGTGGTGGGGACACCGGCTCGGACTGCCTGGGCACCGCCTTGCGCCAGGGCGCGGCCTCCGTGGTGCAGCTCGACATCAACCCGGAGCCGGGTGACGCCCGGCCGGACACCGAGCCCTGGCCCACGTATCCGAAGGTCTACCGGATCTCCCACGCCCATGAAGAGGCCCGGGGCCGGGAGGGCACGGATCCGAGGCTCTTCTCCTCCGCCACCCTCCGTTTCGAAGCCGGCACGGCAGGCCAGGTGCGCGCGCTGTGCCTGACGGAAGTGGAGCCCACGGCCAGAAGGCCGCGGCCGGACACCGAGCGGGTGATCCCGGCGGAGCTGGTCCTGCTCGCCCTCGGCTTCTGCGGCCCGGAACGGGGCAGCGGTCTGATGGAGCAGCTCGGGCTCACCTTGGACGAGCGGGGGAACTTCGCCCGGGATGTCAGCTTCGCGGCCGGAACGGCCGAGCGGGGCGAGCGGGCGGAGCGGGCCGAGCCGGCGGTCCGTGCCAAGACGGACGGGGTCTTCGTGGCGGGTGACGCGGGGCGCGGCCAGTCCCTCGTGGTGTGGGCCATCGCGGAGGGACGGGCCACCGCGGCGGCCACGGACCGCTATCTGACCGGTTCCACCGAGCTCCCGGCGCCCATCACCCCGATGGACCGGCCCCTGGTGGCGTGATGCCACAGGCAGCCGCTGCCGCCGCGGGCACCACCAGCCGCCTCGCGCGCTACCGGCTGCCGAACCCAGCGGCCCGGCTCCATTGGTGGTCCTTGTCGGCGCCGTCCCCGTCTCCCCTTGGAGCGCTGAGTAGCAGATGACCAAGAACCCCGGCGATGTACCGGCTCCCCCGCCGGCCGGCACCGGTAAGGGGCCCGCCGTCTCCCGCCAGGAGTTCGATGCGCTGTTCGCGACGGTCCGTACGTGGGGCCGCTGGGCCCCTGCCGACCGCGGTGCCTGGAACCGGGTGACTCCCGACCATGTACGGCGGGCCGCCGCCCTGGTCCGGTCCGGAACGGTCGTCCCGATGGCGCGCCCCTGGAACACGGTGCCCGGCCCTGACAACAGCAAGCCCGCCCTGCACTACATGTCCGATCTCGGCGATGTCGATCCTGCTGAGCCCTCCACACACAAGGACTTCATCGCCGTCGACTACCACGGCAAGGCCGTCAGCCATCTGGACGCGCTGTCCCACGTCGCCTACCGCGGACAGCTCTACGACGGGCGCATCGCGCGCGAGCTCATCGACGCCGGAGGTGCCCGCTTCGGTGCCGTATCAGCGCTTGGCGCCCTCGTGACCAAAGGCGTACTCCTCGATCTGCCCGCTGTCCTGGGGGGCAAGTGGCTGGAACCCGGACGGGCTGTGCACGCCGAGGACATCGTTGCCGCGGAGAAGGCGCTCGATGTGACGATCGGCGACGGTGACGCGGTGCTGCTGCGGTCCGGCAGCTTCCGCCGTCGCCAGGAGCTGGGCGCCTGGGATCCCGACACGGCGAGCGCCGGCCTCCACGTGGACGCGATGCCTCTACTGGCCGAGCGCGGCATCGCCCTGCTCAGCGGCGACGGCGACAGCGACGTACGGCCCTCGCCGGTCGAGGGGCTGCATTCGCCGGTCCATGCGCTCGCCGTCGCCGCGATGGGAGTGCCGCTCCTGGACAACCTCGACCTCGAAGCGCTCTCCGCCGCCGGCGCCGAGACGGGCCGTTACGAGTTCCTACTCCTGGTAGCTCCCCTGAACATCCCCGGCGGCACGGGCTCGCCCGTCAATCCGGTCGCGGTTCTGTGAGGGCCGAGCCGCATGGCACCGATACCGCCGCCGGCAGTGTCCGGACGGCGTCCGGCAAGCCCGGTAAGGCCAGGTCATCACCGTCGACACAACCTGGCTCCGGAATGCGAGCCCCGCGCTTCTCTTCCCTGTCCGCGCTCAGTACCGTTATATGTGCAAAGCTCTACAATTGGATCAAACGGTACAGCTGCTCCGACGTACGGGCGGCCATAGCGGCACGTACCGATATGGGAAGTGATTTGGATGGGGCTCGTGGCAGATGGCATCGGCCCCGCACGCGCCCGTGAGCAGTTCCTTCGCGGTGGGTCGGTCGAGGGGAACGTGAGAAGCCCGATCCTGAATTCGTGGCAGCGTTCCCGATCGCTGGGGCTCTCGCCGGACGGATGCGAGCTTCCCTTCCTCCAAGATCTCGATCTGGACGGCCGGCTCGCCCGCGCCGCCGCGCCCGTCATGGACCGGCTGCAGTCCAGGTTCGAGGGCAGGAACATGAATGTGTCCCTTGCCGATGGACGCGGGGCAGTGCTGCAACGCCGTTTCGGCGACACCTCTCTGGTCAGGCGTCTGGCCGCGATCCAGAGTGTCCCGGGCTTCGTGTTCGCCGAGCAGTTCGGCGGAACCAACGGAATCGGTCTGGCACTTGCGGAAAGACAGCTGATCAACGTCTACGGCGCCGAGCACTTCGCCGAACGCTCGCAATCAAATGCATGTTCGGCAATTCCCATCCGGGACCTGCTCAGTGGGCGCATAGAAGGCGTTCTCTGCTTCGGCTATCCGCTCACCGATGCGGATGTGGCGCTGAATTCCGTGATCCGCAAGGCAGCCCGCGCCATCGAACGGCGGCTGCTGGAGCAGAGTTCGACGCGGGAACGCGCCCTGCTCGACGCGTACCTCGACGCCAGGCGCCGCGCCCCGGCCGGCGAAACGACAGACAACGGCCAGCTGGGCGAGCTCTCTGAGGGCGGACTGGACTGGCGTGACGAATTGATCCTCAAGGAGAAGGCCGCCGATCTGATCTCCTCGCCGCAGCGAGCCGCCGTCGAGGTACCCCTGCCCGGCGGACGGCGGGTCACCTTGCTGAGCCGCCCGGTGACCAGCCCCTCCGGGGTGGAGGGCGTCGTCATCGAAGCGGTCTTCCCCTCACCGCAACAGCGCCTCGCCGTCCCCGTCGAAGCCGACGTATCGCCCCGCCCCCTGGCACCTCAGGCGCTCGCCCCCACCGCCCCGCTGCCCGGGCACCTTCCCGGCGCCGTACTCGGCCGGGCGGCCACGACGGTCCGCAGGCCCGGCACGCCGGGCGCCGCCGGAAGCACCGCCGACAGGGCGACCAGTGGGCTGGTGCTGGTGGGCGAGCCGGGAGTGGGGAAGTACGCGGTGGCGGCCCGACGCCGCCTGGAGCTGCTGTCCGAGGCCAGCACCCGCATCGGCACCACCCTGGACGTGAGCCGCACCGCCCGGGAACTCGCCGAGATGGCTGTCCCGCGCCTGGCCGACTTCGTCACCATCGACCTTCCCGAGGCCGTACTGCGCGGCGAGGAGCCGACCGACCCCCGCACCGGTCTCTACCGCACGGTGGTCCACGGCATCCGCGAAGACTGCCCCTTCTACCCTGCCGGTGGACGGGTCGACCTTCGCTCCTCCACACCCCAGCTCCGTTGTCTGGCCAGCGGGCAGCCGGTACTTGAGCCCGACCTGAGGACTGCCACAGGCTGGATCGCCCAGGACCCCGGGCACGCCCAGGACCTCCTCGACCACAACGTCCACTCCCTCATCGCCGTCCCCCTCCTCGCCCGCGGCATCGCCCTGGGCGTCGCAAGCTTCTACCGCTCGCGGGACCCTGCCCCCTTCGGGGACGACGACCGTTCGCTGGCCCAGGAACTCACCACCCGCGCCGCCATCTGCATCGACAACGCCCGCCGTTACACCCGCGAGCACACCATGGTCCTTGCTCTGCAGCGCAGCCTGCTGCCGCACAGCTTCCCCGAGCTGAACGCCGTCGAGGTCGCCTACCGCTATATGCCCGCCGAGTCCGGAGTCGGCGGAGACTGGTTCGACGTCATTCCCCTCTCCAGCGCCCGCGTCGCGCTCGTCGTCGGGGATGTCGTCGGCCATGGGCTGCACGCCGCCGCCACCATGGGCCGACTGCGCACCGCCGCGCGCAACTTCGCCGAACTGGACCTCGGCCCGGACGAGGTCCTCACACACCTGGACAATCTCGTGGGGCGCCTCGACCGGGACGAGGGCGGCGAGGAACGCTCCGCCGGCGGCACCGGCATCATCGGCGCCACCTGCCTGTACGCCATCTACGACCCGACCTCGCAAAAGTGCGTCATGGCCCGCGCCGGCCACCTCCCGCCCGCGCTGGTCGGCCCCGACGGCACCGTCACCTTCCCCGACCTGCCCGCAGGTCCGCCGCTGGGCCTGGGCGGTCTCCCCTTCGAAACGGCCGAGTTCCACCTCCCCGAAGGCAGCCAGCTCGTCCTCTACACCGACGGACTCATCGCGGACCGCCACCGCGACTTCGACACGGCCCTCGACCAGCTGCGCCGAGCCGTGGCCCACCCGAACCGCCCACCGGAGGAGACCTGTGAGGCAGTTCTCCAGAGCGTGGTGCCCAACCACCCCGCCGACGACATCGCACTGCTCGTCGCCCGCACCCACGCCCTGGACCCGCACCGCATCGCCACCTGGGACCTGCCGGCCGACCCGGCACTCGTCTCCGGCATCCGCGCCGCCGTGACGCACCAACTGGCCGCATGGGGGCTGGACGAGGTCGCCTTCTCCACCGAACTACTGCTCAGCGAGCTGGTCACCAACGCCATCCGCTACGGCACCGGCCCCATCCAGGTACGCCTGCTCTACGACCGCACACTGACCTGCGAGGTCTCCGACACCAGCAGCACCGCCCCGCACCTGCGCCACGCGGCCACCACCGACGAGGGCGGCCGCGGCCTGTTCCTCGTCGCACAACTCACCCAGGCCTGGGGCACCCGCTACACCCCCAACGGCAAGGTCATATGGGCCGAATGCGCACTGGAAGTGTCCGCAGGAAAGCCCGAAACCGTCGAAATATGCTTCGACGACATTCCCGCCATCGAATAGCCCATCCGGCCTCGAAGTCAAAAGGGGCCGTAGCATGGCGGAAATGCGGTAACCGGTCCGGGTAATGCACCGCGAGACCACACCACACGGCGCAATCACCGCCGCGAAGCGTTCAGCAGCATTGCCGATTCAGTCGGGAAGTACCAAGAGGCCGACCCCCGGAGAAGTCTGTGCATGACGCTCCTGACAGCACCCCTCCCGCGCGCCATGGCCCGGAGCCTCTCGTCCGTATACGCGGTCTCAGCAAGCGGTTCGGCGGCACACTCGCGCTGGACACGGTCGACCTCGACATCCACTCCGGCAGCATCCTCGCCCTGCTCGGCCCCAACGGTGCCGGAAAGTCCACCCTCATCAAGGTACTTGCGGGCGTCCACCACGCGGACGAGGGCGAGGTGACCGTTGCCGGACACCCGCTCGGCACCGAAGCGGCCTCCCGCACCATGTCCTTCATCCACCAGGACCTGGGACTGGTCGAGTGGATGACGGTCGCCGAGAACATCGCCCTGGGCACCGGCTATCCACGCCGCGCCGGACTGCTGTCCTGGCGGAGGACCCAGAAGCAATGCACCGAGGCCCTGGGCATCGTCGCCGCACATCTCGACCCGCGCGCCACCCTCGCCGACCTCCCGCGAGCCGAACGCTCTCTGGTGGCCATTGCCCGCGCACTGTCCACTCAAGCCGAACTCATCGTCCTTGACGAGCCGACCGCGAGCCTCCCGGCGGCGGACTGCGCCCGGCTCTTCGACGTACTGCACACCCTGCGCGACCAGGGCCATGCCATCGTCTACGTCACCCACCGGCTCGACGAGGTGTACAAGGTCGCCGACGTCTTCGCCGTCCTGCGCGACGGCCACCTCATCAGCCAGGGCCCGCTCGCCGACCACAGTCCGGCCCAGTTGGTGCACGACATCGTGGGCCACGAACCGGGCGGCTACCGGATCGCCCCCGCCGCAGGCCCGGCCGTGCTGAGCCTTGAGCGCGTACGGACCGACAACACGGCACCGGTCAGCCTGGAACTGCGCGCCGGTGAGATCCTCGGCATGGTGGGCCTCACCGGCGCCGGACACATGGAACTGGGCCGCGCCCTCGCCGGCGCCCGGCAGATCGTGGACGGACGGGTCCTGCTCGACGGCCGACCGTACGAACCGGGCACGGTCGCGGCCGCCGTCGACTCCGGCGTCGGCTTCGTGACCAGCGACCGTCAGGAAGAGGGCTGCGCCGCCGAACTGACCGTACGGGAAAACTTCCTGGCCAACCCTCGGGCGGACGGCCTGCCGGCCCTGCACTGGATCAGCCCCCGCCGCGAGCGGGCCGAGGCCACTGAGCTGATCAAACGGTTCTCGGTGTACCCCCGGGACAGCGAGGCACCGATCGCCACCCTGTCCGGGGGCAACCAGCAGAAGGTCATGGTCGGCCGGTGGCTCAGGATGAGCCGGAGCCTGCTGATCCTCGAAGAGCCGACCGCCGGGGTGGACATCAGCGCCAAGACGGCGATCTACCGCCTGCTCCAGGACGCGCTGGCCGAAGGCCTCGCCGTCCTGCTCATCTCCACCGACTTCGAGGAGGTCGCCAACGTGTGCCATCGAGCCCTGGTATTCGTCCGCGGGGCGGTGACGGTGGAGCTGAGCGGCAAGGCCCTCACCGTCACCGAACTCGCCCACGCCTCCTCGGCCATGGCCGCCCTGACCTGGACAACGAGACCATGACTCCCTCCCCCCGTCCCCCGCTGGGCCGCCGCTTCGGTCACCTCGTCGGCGCCTACGGCCTCTTGGCCCTCACCGCCCTGCTGTTCCTGGCCTTCTCCCTCACCCTGCCGGACACCTTTCCCACCCTGGACAACATCTCCGAGGTCCTGTCCAACCAGTCGATCCCCGCCATGCTCGCGCTCGGCGCGATGATCCCCATCGTCACCGCCAAGTTCGACCTGTCCATCGGCTACGGCCTCGGCCTCGCACACGTCATGACGATGCAGCTCATCGCCAACGAAGCGTGGCCCTGGCCACTCACCTGCCTCGTGGTGGTCCTCGGCGGGGCGGTCGTCGGCACCTTCAACGGCGTCGTCGTCGAATTCGCGAAGATCGACTCCTTTATCGCCACCCTTGGCACCGGCAGCATCCTGTACGCGCTCACCGGCTGGATCACCAACGGGGCCCGGATCGTCCCCGGCCCGCACGGACTGCCGGCCGCCTTCACCGACCTCTACGACTCCAGATTCCTCGGCCTGCCGGTGCCCGCCTTCTACGTCCTCGCCCTCACCGCCGTCCTGTGGCTGCTCCTGGAACGACTGCCGCTCGGCCGGTATCTGTACGTCATCGGCTCCAACCCCCGCACCGCCGACCTGGTGGGCATCCCCACCCGGCGCTACGTCATCTACGCCTTCGCCGGATCGGGCCTGATCGTCGGCATCGCCGGAGTGCTGCTCGCCGCGCAGCAGCGCATCGGCAACCCCAGCGTCGGCCAGGACTACCTGCTGCCCGCCTTCGTCGGTGCGCTGCTCGGCTCCACCGCGATCAAACCCGGCCGCGCAAACGCCCTGGGCACCCTGGTCGCCGTCGTCATCCTCGCCATCGGCCTCGCCGGCATCGGCCAGCTCGGCGCCCAATTCTGGGTCACCCCGCTGTTCAACGGCGCCACCCTGCTCATCGCCGTCGGCATGGCCGGCTATGCCGCTCGCCGACAGCTGCGCCAACGACGGACGGAACCTCCCCGAACACACCATGACCTGCCCAAAGTCACCTCGTGACCTCCACCTGTCCCCACCCGGCCGCCCCCTCCCCGCCGTCCTCTCCGCGTCGTCGCCGTGTCGCCCTCTCCGTGTCGTCCCCTCCGCCAGGAGCGCCCGTGCACCCGAACCGTCAGGCCGCGGTCAGCAGCGCAGTCGTGCTGGCACTGGCGGCCGGTGTCCTCGTCGGCTGCGAGCGCGGCGCGTCGACCGGCGCCGGGCCCTCCTCGGCAGGGCCGACAAAAGCCGGCTGCCCCACCGTCCTGGCGAGAGACAAAGCGGCCGTCCAGCGGGCCGAGAAGACCAACTTCACCTGGAACGGCCCCACCACCGGCCCCAGGGCAGCCTCCGGCAAAAAGATCGTCTACGTCGCGCAGACCATGACCAACCCCGGCGTCGCAGGCGCCGCCAAGGGCGTCAAGGAAGCCGCGCAAGCCATCGGCTGGAACGTCCGGGTGATCGACGGTCAGGGCACCCCCGCCGGGATCCAAGCGGCATTCAGCCAAGCCATCGCCCTCCGGCCCTCGGGCATCGTCATCGGCGGCTTCGACCCCCATCTGACGTCCCAGCAGGTCGCGAAGGCCAACGCGGAACACATCCCGCTCATCGGCTGGCACGCGGTCGACTCCCCCGGCCCGAGCAAGGACCCCAAGCTCTTCAGCAACATCACCACCAAGGTCCAGGATGTCGCGAAGATCAGCGCGGACTGGATCATCACGCACTCCCACGGCAACGCCGGAGTCGTCGTGTTCACCGATGCCTCGATTCCGTTCGCCAGGAACAAGTCCGAACTCATCAAGAAAGAACTCGCCACCTGCCCCAGCGTGAAGCTTCTCGCGGAGGAGAACATCCCGATCTCGGACACCAGCAGCCGGACTCCCCAGGAAGTCTCCTCGCTCCTCTCCCGCTTCCGGGACAGATGGACCCACTCCGTCGCCATCAACGACGTGTACTTCGCCGACGCCGCCCCGGCCCTGCGCGCAGCCCGCAAGAAGGGCGGCGCCGCCCCCTATAACATCGGCGCGGGCGACGGCGACCCCTCCGCCTTCCAACGCATCAACAGCAGGCAGTTCCAGACAGCCACCGTTCCCGAGCCACTCGCCCAGCAGGGCTGGCAGATCATCGACGAATTCAACCGCGCCTTCTCCGGCAGACCCGCCAGCGGATACATCGCCCCCGTACATATCGCCACGGCCGCCAACAGCCACGGAGTCACATCGTGGGACCCACCTGGCTACCGCGCGGCGTACCGGAAATTCTGGGGCAGGTAGGCCCCGGGACACACCACACTCAGGCCCCCGCAGAGCGCACACCACGATCTCGTCGTGGGCAGCGATCCCATGAGCGCCACCCCTCCTCGGCACGATCTACGACACGAACACCAACCACATACCGGCGTTGCACCGGGCCTCCAACAACCCCTACGCAACGCGACTCACGGAGGCAGCAGTGTGCAAAATCTGCACCCTCCCTTCAAGCCCTGGCAGTGACTTTCAGTAACCGCCAGCAGGCCAGCAACCGAGCGGTCGTCCCTCGACTCCGGGCTCACTGCGCCGCTTCATGGCCTTGGGGAGAATCGAACGGGGGCCGGCCCCCGCGCCGACCACTGCAGACCACATGGCCAATGCGGCTGACGCAGCTCTCGCCACGCGCATGGCGCGGTCCGTCGGCCTGGTGCTGCTGAGGGGGCGAGTGGCCGTGGACGTGTCAGAGGCGGAAGTCTTTGGCCTGACGGGCGGTTCGGGATCCATTGCCGTTGAGGCGCCGGGTGACGGCTCAACGCGGGCGGCATGGCCGGCAGTTGGCCTTGTGTCCAAGATCCTGGCCACACGGTCAAAAATGATCCTGGTGGCCAGTCCTACGCCAGGAAGGGCGAGCGGGAGTCGCGGAAGCCGGAACGCTCGTTCATCGAGAAGGCGCGACACGTCCAGATCATCGTTCTTCATGGGCTTCTTCTTCATGATCGCCGGGTACTTCACACCGGCCTCCTACGACCGCAAGGGCGCCCGGCCGTTCCTCCGGGACTGCCTCAAGCGGCTCGGCGTTCCCCTGCTCGCTTTCCTTCTGCTATACGTCCCCTGACGGGCTTCGGCGGGTACGCCGATCTGGGGGCCGCATTCGCCGAGCACCGCCAGTCCCTTCCCTACTGCCTTTATTACGTGTCGAGTTGGGATGCGGGCCCGCTGCGGTTCGTCTAGGTGCTCCTCGTGTTCGCCGTGCTCTACGCCCTTGTCCGCCGCCGTGGTGCACTCCACCTGCTCGACTCCGCCGGGGAGGCCGGCCGTGAGACGGCTCGGCCCCCGCGGCCGCTCACCGTCGTCGTCTTCACCATCACGCTTGCCCTGGCCACGTACCTGTGCCGCTTTGTCGTACCGAACGAGACCTACGTGCCCGTCCTCGGCCTGCCCAGCCCCAGCTTCATGCCGGAGTACACCAGTTTCATCGTCCTCGACGTGCTCGCCTACCGTCATGGCTGGCCACAGCCCCTCTCCCGCGCCGCGGGCCGTGTGGGCTTCGCCGTCGCCACCGCCACGACGCTCGCGTACCTCCCCTTCGTCACCACGGTGAAGGTAGGAGCGCTCGGCGGGCGCGGCACGTGCCAGTCGCTGGTCTCGTCCGCGTGGGAGTCGAGGTTCGCGGTGGGCATGGTCCTTGGTCTGACCGTCTCCTTCCGCGAACGTCTCAACCGACGGGGCCACCGCCGGGTTCCCGTCTCGCCACGCCTTCGCCCTCTACCTCATCCACGCGCCGTGCTCGTCGGGCTCGGTTTCGTGTTCCGTTGGTTGCACGCCCCGGAAGCCTCCAAGTTCGCGCTCCTTGGCCCTGCCTCTGTGCTGGGTTCGCCTACGCGGTCCGAACTTTTCCCACACGGATCGTGTGCTGTGAATGCTGTGACGGCGTCTATGGGACCGGACGGCAGTCGCTCGGAGTGTCGGAGTTGAGGCCGAGATCCCGCACCTACCCTTCGCAGCGCTGGCCCGGGCCGAGCTGCCACTCGCGCAGCCGCAGGGCTTCGGCAGTGGTGGGAAAACCGGGGCTCACCGGGGCCACGATCACGAGCAATCACCTCTCTGACCTGGGGTTTTCCGGGAAGATGTCTACGTTGACATGCCTCTGCGACCTTGGCCGGTCTTTCGTGGATCTTTCGCGTCTGCCCCAGGCGAACTGGCTTTGCTGGACCGGAAGCTGAGCGAGGTCGCGAGCCGTTGCGGTGCCCTCCCCGCGACGCCACAACGGCCCGCACCCTGACTGTCGGGAAAAGGCTCTCCGGCACACCGAACCTCCCCCAGGCATTGCACATCTTCAGGTGCGTAGGCGCGCGCTGACCTCGCGCGCCGATTTGCCTTCGAGGGGAACCCGACATGAAGAGCAAGCTGACCGCCTTAGCCTTCACGGCCGTCGTCGTCGCCGGCACTGCCGCTACCGCCATCCCGGCCTCGGCCGCCCCCGCCCAAGCCGAGCCGACCCGCTGCCACACCGCCGACCTGAAGGCCGGCTTCGCCACGGGGGATGACGCGAGGCCGGAGATGGAGCAGACCGAGAAGCAGACCCAGGCGTACATCTGGTTCACCAACCAGAGCAAGCGCACCTGCACCCTGTCCGGCTTCGCCGGTGTCGACATGATCGGCGCTCAGGAGACCGACGGCACCTGGTCGCTGGCGCGCTCCTCCAAGAAGCCCGAAAAGATGATCCTGGAGCAGGGGGACACGGTGGACTTCAGCATCACCCTGCTCCCGGTGGCCAAGTCCACGCCGCAGAAGGAGAAGTTCGTTCCGGCGAACTTCCTGGTCACACCGCCGAACGAGACGGAGCACTTCACCCTGAAGTGGCCGTTCGGCGGCCAGATCCTCAAGCAGGACGGCGCCACCCACCCGGCCACCTACATCAACCCGGTCGGGCGGTAACCGACTGGACAGCCTCTGAGCTTCCCTTCACCCTCACGTCCCAGAGCGCCAACTGGGGCGGCTACAACACCTGGTGCATCACCGGGAACGGGGTCTACCTGGAAAGGGCCGGCCACTGCTCGAACGGCCGGGATCGCTTCCACCTCGTGCCTTCGCAAGGCGGCACCTGCACGATCGGCCAAAAGTACGGCTCGGGGCCGGGGGACTACAACCACGCGACCATCCCCTCCGGCGGGAAGGCGTGGGTGAAGATGTTCAACAGCGTGCTGCCCGGTTTCCAGCAGTTCGCCTACTTCAAGGCCACCCCGCCGAGTAGGACCAAGAGGCCGTCTCCCACTGCCGGGGCATACCCGCGCTCAACGCGCCGGGCGGCATCGCTGAGCGCCGTAGTTGGCGAGTCTGAGCGCCTTAGTTGGCGGGCAGGGTAGCGCCGGGACCATGGCTCTGCTCCCGATTCGGGCGAAATCGGCAACCGCGTGTTTCGTGAGCGCTGTGCTGGGTGCATGGGGGTGCTCGGCCAGGCCCTGGTCGACGAGCTGTGCGACGACTTCGGATCCCCTTTCCGCATAACAGTTCGGATCCCCTTTCCGCATAAAAGATATGACGCCCCAACAATCATGCAGCAGGCGAACCGTGGACCAATCTCGGCTACACAACGCCCCTGCGTGACGAGCGCGTCCCAGACGCGTCACCCGGGCATAAACGCACCCCACCGGCCGGATCCGACCATTACGTCGCTGTCGCACATTCTTCCGATCACCATTCTCTGGGCGCTCCGGGACCATCGCGGATCCCGATGGATGCCAGGGGTTCTGCTGGTGACGGCGAGCCTCCAGCGGATAAGATATCGCGCGCTGCTCGCGATGGCGGTCGGTGAGGTAGGCGGTGGGGGCGAGGGTACCGTGGTTGATCTGCAAAAAGACACAACCCGGGGCGGTCCTGCTCAAGGCTCTGAACACGCGTTCGCTTTTCCTGGCCCACGGCACTTACGGCTCGTCCACAATACGCTAAAGCGATCATCACAAAGCGGTCCACGCAACAGCGGTGGGCCCTTTTTCTTTTCCGTGGCGTTCGCGGTCGGCATCCGCGTCTGGGGCCACGAAGTGGACGTGCGGCGAGAAGCGGGTGCTTCGTTTTCACGACAAGAGAAGTGTGGAGTGTGATGCCATGAACCGAGTCGGCAGAGACTCACGCCGGTCGGCCCGCAGGCTTGTGAAGCCGCTGGCGCGCATAGGGTTATCTGTTCTCTTACTGGCAGGCGGCGCCGTGGGAGCGACGGCCGGACCGGCCGCCGCTTCGACCGCCGACGGCACGCTGACGGTTGAGGTGCTGCGCGACTTCTTCGGCACCGGCGTGATCAACGCGACGATGGACGTGCCGCAGCGGGGCATGAAGGTGGAGATCTCCGACCCCGCCGGGCACGATGTCACCGGCGTCACGGATGCCACCGGAAAGGTCGTGGTGTCGCAGTCGACCGTGCTGAGCGGCGGCCAGTACCGCGTCGACGTCAGCATCCCGGCACCGTACAGCGACTATCTGCGGGCGGCGCCCGCGTCGACGGCGGGGAACCACTTCGACAGCTTCACGTCGTTCGTGGATGTGTCGGGCGGAAAGAACGCCTCGGTGGTGACGGGGGTGTGGGATCCGGCCGACTACGCGCTGCCGGACTCGCGGTACTTCGTGCCGATCCACAACGGCGCCAACGGGACCGACACCCGGGCCTTGGTGGCGTTCGGGACGAAGACCCGGGGCACGTGTCCCACCGATGTGGCGTGCCCGACCACGCTGGCCACGCAGGCCCAGGTGGGCACGACGTTCGGGTTGGCGTACGACACGTACCGGAGCCGGCTGTTCCAGAGCGCGTTCGCCCGCCGGTACACCCCGTACGGGCCGCAGGGTGGTGGCGCGATCTACACGGTGCCGGTCAACGGCTCGGGTGCGCCGGAGCTGTTCGCGCGGGTGCCGGACGCCGCGGTGACGCGGCACGACACCGCCAACATGATCAAGGATCCCGGGTTCACCGACGCGCCGGGCAAGGAGAGCATCGGTGGCCTGGCCCTGTCGGAGGACGGCTCCACGCTGTACGCGGTGAACCTGCGGACCCGCAGCCTGGTGAGCTTCGACGCGACAGGGGCCACCGCCGCGGCGCCCAAGTCGACGGTCCCGATCCCGGACCCGGGGTGCGCGAGCCCCGACGACTGGCGGCCGTTCGGTCTCCAGGTCCACAACAACACGCTGCACGTCGGCGGCGTGTGCAACGCAGAGAGCACACAGCAGCGCGCGGACCTGAAAGCCTTCGTCTCCACCTACGACGGCAAGCGGTTCACCACGGTGCTGAGCCACCCGCTCACGGACGAACGCGGCAGCGTCTTCGGTTCCGGCGACAAGGCCACCCACTGGAACCCGTGGAACACCGGCCTGGACACGTGGGACGACCGGAAGTCGGGCGGCGTCTTCATCGATCCGCAGCCGGAGCTGGCTTCCCTCGCCTTCGCCCGCGACGGCTCGATGATCCTGGGTTTCCGCGACCGGTTCATGGACGTGCTCAGTTGGGGAGGGCTGGACCCCCGCCCGGGGAACGACACGGCGGAAAGCGGCATGTCCGGTGGTGACATCACCATGGTCTGCGCCACTCCCACCGGTGAATACCAGTGGGAAGGCACCGGGAGCTGCCCCAACCACGCCACCCCCGCCAACAATGGCGGCCAGGCCGCCGATGTCGTCGAATACTTCCCGGGCGACTTTTACGCCAACGCGCACCAGGAGACCGCGCTGGGGTCCGTGGCCTATATCCCGCAGCAGCAGTGGGTCGTCAGCACGGAGTTCGACCCGGTCGTCAACGTCGCGACCTCAGGGACCGGGTACCACGACATCACGACCGGTCAGGGTCCGGGCAACAACCCGGCCGCCAACGGGTTCCAGTTCGTCAGCGGGGTACAAGGCGGGTTCGGCAAGGCCGGCGGGCTCGGTGACATCGCGTACGCGGCGGCGAACGCGCCGATCCAGATCGGCAACGTCGTGTGGTTCGACGGCGACCACAACGGGATCCAGGACCCGGGGCACGTGCTGCTGCCGGGGGCGACGATCAACCTGCTGGACGCGGACGGCAAACAGGTCGCCACGACCAGGACCAATGCCGCCGGCGAGTACTACTTCGGGGGTGTCGGCGCCGCGTACGAGCTCACGCCGGGCGCGAAGTACACGGTGCAGTTCGACGTGTGCACCGCGGACACCAGCCAGGTGCCCGAGCAGCCCCCGGCGAGCGAGCTGAGGTTCACGCTCCCGCGGGCCGGTGCCAACCGTGCGCACGACTCCAATGTGACCCCGCCGACCACCGGACCGTTGTGCAACGGCTACGCGCCTGTCACGGCGCCGGACAAGCCGGGCGGGGTCGATCACACGATCGACGCCGGGGTGTACATCCCGAAGGAAACGCCGACCCCGACCCCGACGCCGACTCCCACACCGACACCGACACCGACTCCGACGCCGCCCGCGGCCTCCACGCCGCCGTCGCCCGCGCCGCCTGCCAACCACCCGGCCCCGGCCGGTGGAGGCGGGGGTTCGCTGGCGAACACCGGTACGCCCGGGCTGGCGGAGATGATCGGCATCGTCGGTCTGCTGGTGAGTGCGGGCCTGGTCATCGCGTTCGTGACCCGGAATCGTCGCGCCCGGCAACACTGAACGAACCCGCACAACGGTGATCTGCCCGACCGCGATCCGGACGGCGCGGACGGGCAGATCACGTCTCGGCCGGTCCACGAGGGCCGGTCTTGGCGTGGTCTGCCACCGGACTGCCGAGTGCCGCCGCGAGCCCGCGGCGGCCGGACGGTGTGGTGATCGAAAGGATGAATCGGAGAGTGTCAGCGTCGAACGGCGTGCGGAGCGTGAGAATCCGGCAAGCCTCACCGGGTCGTCCGGCTGACCGGCGCCGATGGCCGCGGTCGCGCCGGGCCGCGACCGTCATCGGCATCGCGGCCGTCGCGGTGGCCGCGGTGGCCGCGTTCCTGGTCGCCGACGGCGGCTCCGGCGCCGGCGGTCCGCGCCCGCTGACGACGGATGAGGCGAGCCGGCTGGCGATCACGCGATTCCGTAACTACCAAGCGCAGGGCCGCGCGGTGACGATCACCGTGCCGGGCACTGCCGGCGGGCTGACCGTCACCGGGTCCGTCGACTATCGGCATAAGGTCGGTTACGGCGTGGTGCACGGCACCGGGCGCGACAAGTCCAGCGACGGGCTGATCCAGTGGACGCCCACCTCGGTGCACGTCCGCCCGATGACGGACGCCCCGGCGCACGCACCCGCGTCGCCGCCCCGTTCGGGCTGGTACGACCGTCCGCTGCTGTCGTCCGGCAGCGCGCTGGACACCTCCCTGTCCATCGCGCTCGGTCTCGGCGGCGACCGGCCGGACAACGCCGAACTGCTGCCGCAGAACGGCGCCGCCTGGTGGGGGCGGGAGCAGGTGGACGGGCGCTGGGTGGACGTCATGACCGGACCGTCCTCCCCTGACCGCTCCGGTACGGCGGGCAACGTGCGCTACTGGATCGGCTCCGACAGCACCATGTACCGGGTCCGCGTCAGCGTGGGTTCGCAGCCGGAGCCGGTAGTCATCGATTTCGACACCCACAAGTACGTTCCGGTCAAGCCGGTACCCGGAACCACCCCGACCCGGTAGCCGCTGTTCAGGACGTCTGCACCCGCGCGTTCGCGGCGAGCAGGGACGCCGGCGGCAGCCGGATGCCCTCCGTCTTCGGCAGGGCCGGGACGGGCGGGACAGCGGTGGCGCCCGCGGTGGCGGCGTTGGGGAACTGCGGCTGCGGAGCAGGCGCCGCGACCTCGGTGAACGGGATGCCACCGGGTGCCGTCGGCGCCGCCCACGTGCCGGCCGGCGAGGACGACCCGGCCGGAAGCGGGCAGGCCGCAGTCGTCGTGAGCCGGGCGGGCACGGTGGTGCCCAGATCGTTGCCCCGCAGGCAGTTGCCCCGTCCCCGCGTGGCGGTGGGGAACGTCCAGCCGACGTCGACGCCGTTGCCGGTGAACGTGTTGTCCACGATCTGGTTGCCGACCGGAGGTAAGTCGGTGGTCGCGGTGATCACCAGCCCGGCGTTGCTGTTGTCGGCGATGCGGTTGCGGATGAACCGGTTGTCGCTGCCGCCGTCGATGCCGATGCCGGTGCCCCACCCGCCGTCGGCCTGCTCCGGGGTGGCCGTCTGCTGGTTGGCGGCGATCAGATTGCCCGCGATGACGGAGCCCTTCTGCGGGAGCAGTTTCTCCTGGTGGTCGGAGTTGGTGGTGAGTCCGACCCGGTTGCCGACCAGGCGGTTGCCGACCACGTACACGTCCTCGCTGGCGTTGGTGCCTTCGTAACCGACCGCGTTGAGTTCGGCGACGTTGTCCCGCACCACGATGTTGCAGGGCTTGCACTGGCCGACGTAGATCCCCGAGTCGGCGCCGCCCGACGCGTACGAGTGCTCGATGACACCGTTCTGGGCGGAGAACGCGTAGATGCCGTACAGACCGTTGCGGGTCGCAGTCACGTGGGAGACCAGGAACGACTTCAGGAAGGTGACGGGCTCGTCGCCGGTGTCGTAGCCGCCGCTTTGCCCCGGCAGGCCGGCGGCCGCCTTCGCCGAACCGGTGACCAGGACCCCGTTCTGCGTGTTGTTCTCCACGGTCAGGTTCTCCACGGCCACCCCGGGCGCCGAGACAACGACGCCGTTCGGCTGCTGCAACCGCCCGTCGATGACCACCTTGTCCCGGGACAAACCGCGAAGAGTGATGCGCGCCGTGTCGATCTTCACCGACTCGTGGTACACGCCCGGCGCGACCAGCACCAGGTCACCAGGGTGAGCAAGAGACACCGCATCCGAGATCGTCGGGGCATCGCCAGGCACCCGGATCGTCACATGCGCACCGCTCGGTCGCCGGCCTTTGCCCGATCCGCCATCGCCGCCGCAGCCGACCACAAGTGTCAGCGTGCCCAGTACCGCCGCCACCACGCGAAGAGCTAATCGAGGCATGATCCCAGTCTCGCATGATGCCCAATTCCACGCCAGGATCCCGAAGTTGGCCGGCATCCGTGATTCCGGTGTGGCACTCTGCACACCATGCACCGAGCCGATCACCACCCGTCGCGCCGCACATTTCTCGATGTCACCGGCGCGATGGTGGCCGCCGGTCTGACCGCCGGGTGCACATCGGACTCCGCCCAGCCAGGCCGGCACGCCCCTTCCACAGTGGCCACGCCCATGCCGGTTGTGGCGACGGGCCGCCATCAGGCAGGCATCACGCTCCCCCAGCCGGCCCAGCCCAACCTGCTCGCGGTGGTGGCCGACCTCGGTGCCACCGTCGCTCCCGGGCCGTTACTGGCCGAACTCGGCCAGGCCATCCGCACACTCACCACGGGGACCGACCCACGACTGCTGGGCCTGCCGCCGGGCGACCTCACCGTGACCGTCGGCGTGGGCCCCCGACTGGTGCGCACGGCCGGTGCCTCGCTGCCCGGCACGGCCGACCTCCCGCGATTCTCCCGAGAGCGGATCGCCCCACGGGCACGCGGCGGTGACCTGCTCATACAGATCTGCGCCAGCGACGCGCTGCTCTTACCGGTCGCAGCCGCCGCGCTCCTGGACCAGGCCGGTGACCGCATCCACGAACGCTGGCGGCAGTCCGCACGCCGCGGTACGAACTTGCCTCTCGGCAACGGCCTTACCGCGCCACGAAACCCACTCGGTTTCATCGACGGCATCGTGGGCCCGCACACGACCACCGAACAACAACGCAACCTGTGGCTGGCCGGACCCCCCGCGGTCGCCGGCGGCACCCTTGCCGTACTGCGGCGCATGGAACTCGACCTGCCGCGGTTCGCCGCCCTGTCCGTAGCCGAGCAGGAAGCGGTCTTCGGGCGGCTCCGGGCCACCGGCGTCCCCCTCTCCGGCGGCACCGTCGCCTCGAGCCCGGAACTCGGCGCCAAGACACCAGACGGACGCTATCTCGTCCCTGCGGACGCCCACGTGCGCAGGGCGAACCCCGCCGTGGTCGGCGCCGGCCTCATGCTCCGCCGCTCCTACAGCACCGACGAGCCCGCCCCCGGCCTGCTCTTCATCAGCTTCCAGAACGACCTGCGGACCTTCACCGCCACCCTCACCCACATGGACACCTCCGACGCACTGCTGCAATTCACCACCACAACCGCCAGCGCGACATTCCTGATCCTCCCCGGCTTCGACCGGCAGCACCCGCTCGGTTCCCAGCTGTTCGGCTGATCACGCCGTGCCCGCCGCCTCGGCCTGATCAGACGGCCGACCGGCAGCGGCTCAGACCAGAACAGAGCCGGGAGTCGGCTCCCCCGATTGTCAGAAATGGATGCCAAACGCCGACCACCGGCGATCACCGAGCTGACCGCCGAACATGCTCGAAGACGTGCTGACGATCTACCAGCTCGGCATCGACGAAGGCAACACCACCTTCGAGACCACCGCACCCACCTGGGAAGCGTTCGACGCAGCCGAACTCCTCAACCACCGACACATCGCGCTCGACACCGACGGGCGCATCCTCGGCTGGATAGCCGCCACGAAGGTCTCCGACCGCTGCGCGTACGCGGGCGTGGTGGAGCACTCCGACTACGTTCACCCCGAAGCCCGTCGACAGGGAGCCGGGGCCGCTCTCCTCAACGCACTGATCGCGTCCACCGAAGCGGCAGGGATCTGGACCATTCAGTCCGGCATCTTCCCCGAGAACACCGCCAGCCTCCGGCTCCACCAGCAGGCAGGCTTCCGCATCATCGGCACCCACGAACGCATCGGTCGCCACCATGGCGCCTGGCGCGACGTCGCCCTTATCGAACGTCGCAGCCCAACCATCACCTGACCAAGGCCGAAGTCGCCCCCCTGGCGCCCTGTGACTGAGTTCTTCAGATGGCCCGTGAGCGGTTGAGTTGGCCCGGCTGAGCATCAGAGGTGGCCCGCTGGGTAGCGGAGGCTGACCTCGAAGATCAATGCGGGAGCCTCACCCGCTGAGTGTGGCAGCGCGCCCATCACTGTGCGGTGCCTGTCTGCATCGCCCAGCGATGGGCTACTCCGAGGAGGCCGATCAGCTCTGGAGGACGGTACCTCTAGCCGCTCCCGCATCCGTTGTGGGCACTGTCCCCGACAGGACGGGCTCGTCGTTTCCTACGGCGTGGTGAGGTTCAGCTGGTACGTGGGCTCACCATCGACCCAGGTGTCGATCTGCCTGCCCCCGTCGTGACCATCGACGTGCAGGCGCAGAGTGAAGCGGTAGGTGCCAGGCCCCGCGTAGCGCAGCTCCTTTACATCCAACGGGACGCCGTTCTTGGACACGCTGCGTAGATTCGATGCGTTCACGTAGCACTCGGGGAGCTCGCTCCACGAAGAGAGCGGGTATGAGATGAAGCACCTCGCCGATGCCAGCCCATACTCCAACGTCTTACCGTCAGTGGACGCGCACAACTCAACCTTTGAGCTCATCTGCTTCAAACCATCATTCGTGCGGAAGTCCTCGATGGAACAGCGTTTCTCCGCCCCCGGCACCGGGGCCGCACCGGCCGTAGTGGCCGACGCCGATAGCGCAACGGCGACCAGCAACGAAGCGCCCAAGCACACGGAAAGAGACGACTTTCGGACCGACATGAGGGATCCTCTCGCGGAGTCGACACAAACGAAGGGCCTGGACACGCGCCACGACCGGCGGAAGGTCCGCCCCCGCGCGACAGCCTGCCCAGCCGCCCACCCTTGTGAAGGGCCGCCGCGACCGCGCGGCGGACGGGCAACGAGCGCCCGCAGGAACAACCTGTCCGCAGCCGCGTTTGACCTCACTCGAACACCACGCGACGGCCGGAAACCCACCAGGGCAGCGAAAAGATCGCCTCATCGCTTCCGTCCAGCACAAAAGCCAGGGGCCCGCCCAGCGGCCACCAGGCGTCACCCCCGTCCCGCGTTCCACCTGTCTGACGCCTTTTCCCTCGCAGCCAGCCCATCCGGAGGCAGCGGACCCCGGGCACCTGCACCGGAGTCACGGCTTATTCCCCATCGCTCACCCGAGTGATCACCCCCCCGATTTCAGCCACGACGTAGCCAACACCAGGCGAAGGCGGCGTCCCTGGCGGTGTCGGCCCCCGGCCGGACCAGGCACTGGGGCCGCTAACCCCACCGGCGAAGGCGGCGTCCCTGGCGGTGTCGGCCCCCGGCCGGACCAGGCACTGGGGCCGCTAACCCCACCATCGAGAGCACCCGAGACTCCACAGGCGAGCGCTGACACCGTCCTAAGCACCGAGGATCGGAAACAGCTTCTCACCCACGGCTGAACACGCACCGGCCAACTGCGACGCTCAGCCGGGCCAACTCAACCGCTCACGGGCCATCTGAGGAACTCAGTCACATACGGTGAGACTTAGCGCTTGAGTTGGCCCTTTTAGCGCTTGTGTTGGCCCATCTTAGTTGGACCGGCCGACCCGACCTGATCTTCCTGAGCGAGTCCGTCGACGGTCGGCCTCAGCTTGC
Source organism: Streptomyces inhibens (assembly GCF_003389455.1). GTDB lineage: Bacteria > Actinomycetota > Actinomycetes > Streptomycetales > Streptomycetaceae > Streptomyces > Streptomyces inhibens. The sequence continues at coordinate 63,376 of NZ_QUAC01000185.1, forward strand.
AAGGGCCGTACGTGGGGCCTTCCGATTGCGTGCCCACTCTTCCCGCCAAGGCAGGCGCTAACCTGGGCGAATCACGCCCTTTCTGACGGTCTGCGCAGTACGCCCGGCACCCGCCCCAGCCTGTCGCGAGCCGAAAGCCCGGAGCCCAAGGCCATGAGCACACCATCAACGCCCACACCGTCCGCGCCGTCGTGGCCGTACTGCGGATACGGCGCTGGCCTCGCTACCGACCCCGTCGGCTGCCCCGGCATCCATGTCCCCGGCCACACCTCATGCCTCGCCCACCTGAACGACACCGACCGCGACGCCTACCTCGCCCCCCTGACCCCGGGCGCCGACATCGACCACCGCGCCACCCCCTTCACCGAACCCCTCCTCCGAGCTCTCCACGACCCCACCACTCAGGGCCCCCGCATGGGCGCCGCCGTGTTCGGCAGGGCGCAGTTCTCCGACACCGCCTCGTTCGACGGGGCGCAGTTCTCCGAAGCCGCCGTGTTCGGCAGGGCGCAGTTCTCCGACACCGCCCGGTTCGACGGGGCGCAGTTCTCCGGAGCCACCTCGTTCCGCAGCACTCAGTTCTCCGACACCACCCGGTTCGGCGGAGCCCAGTTCTCCAGCGACGGCTCGTTCAGCGGAGCGCAGTTCTCCGGCGACGGCTCGTTCGATGAAGCGCAGTTCTCCGGCGACACCCGGTTCGACCGGGTGCAGTTCGCCGGCAATGCCGAGTTCAGGGGAGCGCGGTTTGCGGTGATGTCGTCGTTTGGGCCGGCGGTGTGTGCGAAGACTGTGGACCTGTCCGATGCAGTGTTCGGCAAACGGGTGGCATTGGAGATCGCGGCGGGCTTCGTGCACTGCGAGAGGACCCAGTGGGAGTCCACGGCAGCCCTGCGCCTGCGGTACGCGGCAACGGACCTCGGCCACGCGGCGCTTTTCTACCCCATGGCGGTCAACGCTCACCCCGTCTCCTTCACCACCCGCTTCGGGCAAACCGTGGACGAGAGCCTGCTGGCAGGCTCCGATGACAGGGTGAGACTGGTCTCGGTCCAGGGGGTGGACGCTGCGCGCCTGGTCCTGACTGACACCGATCTGAGCGACTGCCTGTTCTCCGAGGCTTTCCACCTCGACCAGCTTCGTCTGGAAGGTCGCTGCACCTTCGCTCCCACCCCCACCGGCCTCCACCGCGTATGGCCCTACCGGTGGACCCGCCGCCGCACCCTGGCCGAAGAACACCACTGGCGCGCGCAAACAGCCGGGCAGCCCGCCCCGCCCCCGGGCCAGGCCCCCTCACCCCGTCACTGGCACACCGGACCCCACCACCCCGACCCCAGCCTCACACCTGACCCGGAGGACGTGGTCGTGCTGTACCGGCAGCTACGCAAAGCATTCGAGGACGGCAAGAACGAGCCCGGCGCCGCCGACTTCTACTACGGCGAAATGGAAATGCGCCGCCACGACCGCACCGGCACCCCTGCAAGCGAACGGGGCCTGCTGTGGGGATACTGGCTGCTGTCCGGCTACGGCCTGCGCGCTTCCCGCTCCATGGGCTGGCTAATGACCGCCATCGCCGCCACCATCGTGCTCATGATGGGGCTCGGCCTGCCCGACTCCTCACAAAGACAGGATGCCGGCGGCACCGGCTCGACCAGCGGCGGGCAGGTGACGCTGACCGTGGACGAACAGGACCCGCGGCTGACTCTGCCCATCCAGGACCGGTTCACAGCAGAGCGCTTCGACAAAGCCCTGCAGGTGGTGCTGAACTCCGTCGTGTTCCGCTCCAGCAGCCAGGACCTCACCACCTGGGGCACCTACACCGCGATGCTGAGCCGCCTCACCGAGCCCGTCCTGCTCGCCCTGGCCGTCCTTGCCGTGCGCAGCCGCATCAAACGCTGACACCCCGAGTTGTTCAGCAAACCGAACATCGTACGGTTGTTCCTTGCTCCGATGCTCCCCGAGCTTCGAATAGCGCAAGCTTGGAACACCAACGCTTCCCCAGTCGACTGCGGTGCGCTGCCCCCGGGTCTGTACGGTCACCGGACAGACCCGGTAGACGGGACGACGGCTACCCTGCAGGCCAACCCCAACGCTGCGACGGGCCAATTCAAGCGCTAAGGGGCCAACTCAAGCGCTAAGTCTCACGCCCCCCAAGTACAACGCTCAGAGCCCGCCAACTAAAGCGCTCACTCGCCAACTACAGCGCTCAGTCACACACATGTGACTGAGCGCTGTAGTTGGCCAGTTGAGCGCGCGGTCGACGTCGTCCGCGTCGAGGCGTCCCGCCAGGCCGGCCTTGCTCTTGCCGCGCAGCGGCATGCGCTGTCCGGGCTGGGCGAGGAGTAGAGCCGTTCATGCGAATCCTGGTGGCGTCTCTTGCCCTCATCGCGCGCCTCCGCGTATTCGAGGCGCAGAGGGAAGGTGAGCTGGTGCGGAACTCGATAGTGCTATCTGCCGCGACGTCAGGTTCGTCCGCCGGTACGCCGCGACCGGCAGGACCCGGTCCGCAGCAGCAGCCCCCAGGCTGTCCCGTGCGGACCGGGTCCGCATCGCCGTGCCGCAGTGCGGTGAGTGGCCACGGACCCGGACGTGCCCGAGGGATACACCACGACCGTGGAGGCCATCGGTGCCGTCGTCCACGTCCGGGTGCGGGACGCGACGGGCGAGCAGGCGGCCGCGGGTCAGTTGGCGGTCCTGGGGGAGGCCGCGGTGGTGGACCGGGTGGTGACCGCGGAGACCCATCGGCGGCGCGGGTTGGGCCACTTCGTGATGCGTACGCTCGCCGAGCGCGCCGCGGCCCAGGGGGCGGTGCTGGGCGTACTCGGCGCGACCGATGCCGGCCGGGCGCTGTACGAGACGCTGGGCTGGAAGAAGCACGCAACGCTGGCGGAGTGCATCTACCGGCCTTGACCGAGACGCGCCCGCGGCCCGCGGCTCGCAGCCCGCAGCCCGCAGCCCGCAGCCCGCAGCCCGCAGCCCGCAGGAGAAGGGTCCTCATCCCCCCTCAGGCATCACGACGGCACAGCGTGAAGTGGCCGCCGACGAGGGCGGCGGCCGTCCATGCCACCAGGATCATCAGCGCGCCCCAGGGGCCGTAGTCGTGGCCGAAGCGAGGGTCGTCCTGCGGGCCGCTGATGTGCATGAGCACCAGGCCGGCCTGGTCGGGGAGGTACTGCAGGACGCTCTTGAGCGCCGGGACGTTTCCGAGCCCCTGGGATCCCAGAAGGAGCAGCGGAAGAAGGATGCCCAGCGAAATCGCGGAGCTGCGCAGCATAGTGGCCACTCCCATGGAGAACACACAGATGAGCGTCAAGTAGACGCAGGCGCCGACGATCGCGGTCGGCACTCCGGCCGCGCCGATCGTGGTGCGGTACGGCCCGAGTGCCGTCTGCGCGACGACGAAGGTGACGATCACCGTGGCCACCGAGACGACGAGGGCCACCAGTGCGCCCGACAGCACCTTCCCAGCGAAGAACACACCACGTCGCGGCACCGCCGCCAGTGAGGTCCGGATCGTTCCCGAGGAGTACTCGGAACCGACCAGCAGCGTCCCGAACACCACAAGGCCGAGCTGTCCGATCGTCACGCTGTACAGCCCGGCGAAGACCGGGTCGAAGTTCACGGCATGGTCGATGTTGGCGCGGAGGCCCCGTGCGACCAGAGTGCCGAGACCGATGCTGAGGACGCAGGTCAGCGCCAGGGTCCAGGCCGTCGACCGCACGGTTCGGATCTTGATCCATTCGGACGCCAGGACCGCTGGTGAGAAGGCCGTGTTCGTCATCGCTGCCACTCCCCGCTCCGGTAGGCCACGGAATCGGACTCCCCGGTGAGCCGCATGAATGCCTCTTCGAGAGAGGCCGTCCGCCGTGTCACCTCGTGCACCGTCACCCCGTGGAGCGCGATCAGCTCGCCGATCCGCTCCACGCCGGCGCCGGTGGCCTCCAGGCTGCCGTCGGCGTCGGCGTCGGTCCTGATCCCGGCGTCGGAGAGCACCGCGCGCAGCCGTGCGGGCTCGGGAGTACGGACGCGTACGCAGGGCCGGGTGTGGCGGTCGACGAACTCGGCGATGCCGGAGTCCGCGAGCAGCCGTCCGCGGCCGATGACGATGAGGTGGTCCACGGTCAGTGCCGCCTCGCTCATCAGGTGGCTGGAGAACAGGATCGTCCGGCCCTCGGCCGCCAGGTGCTTCATGAGGCGGCGGATCCAGACGATGCCCTCCGGGTCGAGCCCGTTCACCGGCTCGTCGAGCAGCAGCACCGGCGGGTCGCCCAGCAGAGCGGCGGCGATGCCGAGCCGCTGGCTCATGCCGAGGGAGAACGTCCTCGCCCGTTTGTCGGCCGCGCTCCCCAGACCGGTCAGGTCGATGACCTCGCGGACCCGGCGCTCCGGGATCCGGTTGCTGCGGGCCAGCCAGCGCAGATGGGCACGGGCCGTGCGGTTGCCGTGCACGGACCTGGCGTCCAGCAAGGCGCCCACGGTGTTCAGCGGTTCGCGTAGTCGCCGGTAGGGCAGTCCGTGGATGCGGACGTCGCCGCTGGTCGGCCGGTCCAGGTCCAGCATCATGCGCATCGTGGTGGACTTGCCCGCGCCGTTCGGCCCGAGAAAGCCGGTCACGCGGCCCGGGCGCACCTGGAACGACAGCGTGTCGACGGCGGTNTCGGCCCGAGAAAGCCGGTCACGCGGCCCGGGCGCACCTGGAACGACAGCGTGTCGACGGCGGTTTTCCGCCCATAGCGTTTGGTCAGTTCGCGGACTTCGATCATGCCGGTGACTGTGCCGCGGGGCGGGGGCCGGGCACATCGGGCCCGGGTGGGAGCGGACCGGGTCCCCCCGCGGGTGGAGCGGCCCTGCGGATACGGCCCGCGGATCCGCCCGGAGGATGAGACGCAAGGACGGCCCGGGGGCGGAGGTGGCGCTGCGCCCGCTGCGGATACGGTCGTGCCGTGGACATACGTCGAACGGCTGCCGCGGAGGCCCAACAGACTTTCTTCGCCCGGCGGTTGAGCCGGCACGCGCTGATCGTGCTGGACTGCGCGGCCGTGCTCGCCTACATGGCCGTGCTGCTGTTGACAGGCTCGGCAGGCTCCGCGGGATCCGCGCCGCCGCCACAACCGCCGTCCGACGGCCCATCGCCGTGGGAGCAGTGGGAGCAACTGGCGCTGATGGCCACGGCCACCGTGCCGCTCGCCGTACGACGGATCTGGCCACTCCCGGTGTTCGGCGTCGTGACGGTCGTGACCGCGGTGGCGGTGGCCCGGGACGCGGTGTGGGACCCGCTTCTCCCGGCGGCCTTCGCGCTCTACGCGGTCGCGCTCACCAGCCCGCTGCGGCGCTGGTGGGAGCGGTGGCTGCCCTACCTCACGCTCGCGCTGCTCTGTGTGGCGGGCACCCTTGAGGTGGTCCGCGCCGGGCAGCCGTACTGGCGGACGGGCGGTCCCGGCCTGCTCCTGCTCGGCTTCGCGGCGCTGCTGGGGGCATGGGAGCTGGGCGGCGCGGTCCGGCAGCGGCGCGCCTACGCGGCCCGGGTGGCCGAGCACCTTGCGCAACGGGCCGTCGCCGAGGAGCGGCTGCGGATCGCGCGCGAGCTGCATGACGTGGTCACCCACAGCATGGGCCTGATCGCGGTCAAGGCGGGCGTCGCCAACCACGTGGTGCGCACCCGCCCCGAGGAGGCCCACGACGCGCTGCGCATCATCGAGAGCACCAGCCGAGACGCGCTCACCGACATGCGGCGGATGCTCGGTGTGCTGCGCTCCGACACGGATGGCGAACGCCTGCCACCGCCCGCGCGGGGACCCGTTCCGGGCCCCGGCAACCTGTCCGGACTCGCGGAGCGGGCAGGAGCCGAGCTGTCGGTGCGGGGCGTGGAAGGACTGCCGCACGGGGTGGGGCTCACCGTCTACCGGATCGTGCAGGAGGCACTCACCAATGTGATCAGACATGCCCCCATGGGAACGCCTTGCCGCGTCGCGGTCGAAGCGACCCGGCACGAGGTACGCATCGACGTGACGGACGCCGGAAGCCATGTGACGGACGGCAGAAGCCGTGCAAACGACGGAAGCCGCATGACGGACGCCGGAAGCCACCGCGCGGAGCCGGCGCCGCCCGGACCCGGCGGCCACGGCATCATCGGAATGCGGGAACGCGTCGCGATGTACGGCGGGACCTTCGACGCGGGACCGCGCCCGGAGGGCGGTTTCGCCGTGACCGCCACAGTGCCGTACGGGGAGGCCCGGTGAGCGGCGTGGACGCGCCGAGCCGCCCGACCACCGGTCCCGTCCGCGTCCTGCTCGCCGACGATCAGGTGCTGCTGCGCGGCAGCCTGCGTGTGCTGGTGGACGCCGAACCCGGACTGATGGTCACCGGAGAGGCGGCGACCGGTGCGGAAGCGGTGCGGCTGGCCCGTCAGGACCCGCCGGACGTGGTCCTGATGGACATCCGGATGCCCGACATGGACGGCATCGAGGCGACCCGGGAGATCTGCAGCTCACCCGAGACGGCGGAGGTGCGGGTGCTCGTCCTGACCATGTTCGACCTGGACGACTACGTCTACGCGGCGCTGCGGGCCGGCGCCAGCGGCTTCCTCCTCAAGGACACCCCGCCGGGTGAGCTGCTGGCCGGCCTCCGCATCATCGCCGCGGGCCAGGCACTGCTGGCCCCGGCCGTGACCCGGCGCCTGATCGCGGAGTTCGCCCGCCGCCCCGAACCGTCCCAGCCGCTCGCCCGCACGCTGAACGGGGTGACCGAGCGGGAGCAGGAGGTGCTCATGCTCATCGCCCGAGGGCTCACCAACACCGAGATCGCCGAGCGGCTCCACCTGGGCATGGCCACCGTGAAGACGCATGTGAGCCACCTGCTCACCAAGCTCGGCGCCCGCGATCGCGCACAGTTGGTGATCGTCGCCTACGAAACCGGCCTCGTCGAGGCGGCGCGGACGGGGCCCCGGGCTGATACCCCGCCATACCGGCGGCGCTGACCTGGCCGGCGCCGCGTCCACCTCTCACCTGCTCGCGATGCGCGCAACTTCCCTCAACTGGGCGGCATGTCAGCTCCGCAGCGATGAACAGGCGCTCCCGGGAAACCGGATACCGCGAACAAGCGCAGCGCACCGCCCGACCGCGCCCTCCCCGCGTCTCATCGGTGGTTCCCGGACGGCACCCGGCGCCAAGGCCGTCTGTACGGTCCGTCGCACGTCTGGCACACGGCCGTGTAGAGCGCGGCGGCCGGGCCCGTCTCCTCGGCAGGCTCAGCCGAGTACTCGGCCCGCGAGATCCTCGCCACCAACTGTGGCTGGGGGCAGGTGCATTCCTCCGTCGTACGGCAACGGCGGCCCTTGGTCCCGGACCGGGCCGGGGCAGGGGCCGAGGCAGGGGGGTCATCGATGAAGTGCGGAAACCCCACGAACGGACCCGCCACCCACGATGCGTCCCGCTCTCACAACACCGTCAGCCCCGAAGCCCAGTACGGCCCGAACAACGGCCCCTGGAGTCGACGACGGCTCCTCCGATGCACAGGCGATCAACCGACTGCGCGGTGACCTGCTGCCTCCGGAGTGGATCGCCGAGCGGCTGTCCACCTACGAGCGGCCCGCGCACGAACGAGAGGAGCTGCACAGCATCCTCACCCGAGAACACGTCCTTGTACTGCATGCCTCGGAAAGCGCCGGCCGCTACACCGCCGCCCTGGCCGCCCTGCACCGCGAGGTGGGCGACAACATCCGGCACGTGCGCCGCGAACCGGGTGAGGTCTTCGCCGCCGAAGGACTGGAAGGCCAGGGGGCCGGCTGGATCCTCGACCTGCGGGAAGAGGGCGACAGGCTCCCCTCCGGCGTCGGCCCAGCCCTGAGGGAAGACGCCCTGCCACCTCAAGCGTGCCGGCTCCTATCTCACTGTCCTCACCGACACCGCGGCCTGGCGACACGCCAGCAAAGGGACCAACGTCCTAGCCCACGCCTTGCCGCTCCCCGCACCGGAAGAGGTGTTACGCGCCCACCTGGAGAAGGCAACGCCGCCGGTGAAGGCAGCCCGCTGGCTCGATGACTCCGAGATCGCCGAAGGCATCGCAGGCATGCCACCAGCCGAGGTGGTCGAGTGGGCCCGCGCAATCTGCGAGGCCGAGTACCTCGACCCGGATGGGGATACGCCCTTCGAGGACCTGGTCGATGAGGTGGTCCAGGCTTCGGAGGACTGGCGCACCCGGCTGCTGGAGTGGCATACCGAGCACGAGGACAGCGACCACCGCAACTACCTGCTGGCCGCTGCGGTGCTGGATGGCGCCCCGGTAGAGACGATTTACGCGGCCGCCGAGACCCTTGCCGAAGCTCTGGGCGAGACTCCTGCGCCCCGCCCCGGTCAGCAAGGCTTGGGCGTGATCGCCCTGACTCATGCCATCAAGGCCGACCTGTCCGATGAGGACACCGTCTGTTTCCGCGGACCGGCTACGTCGAGGCCGTCGTCGACTACTTCTGGGCCGACCGCCCTCATCTCATTCAGCAGTTCACCCGCTGGACGGCCGACCAGACCAGCAACAAGGACCTGCCTGACGACGTAGCAAATCAGCTGGCCGGCAGGGTAACTGGTTGGGCGCTTAGGTACATGCGCGGCAAGCGAGCCACAGAGCTCTTGCGTGAAATCGCTGGTCAATGGGCCCAGCCCCTGCCCGAGCAGGCCCGCGACCTGCTCACCGTAGCCGCCCTGGACACCGGGACCGGCCGGCGGGCCCGCGATGCCTACCTCACATGGGCCCGGCGCAGTGACCAGGACATCCCGCCGCACCTGAAGGTGGCGCTGGCTCAGGCATGCGAACGCCTCGCCGACATCTACCCCACCATGATGCTGCTACGGCTGACCGAACTCGCCGCCCACACCGACCACGAGGACGTCACCAACGCGGTTGGGCAAGCACTGACCGTGCTGTGGGACCAGCCCAAGAATCGCAAGGACATCCAAGGCCAGCTCGCCGAATGGTCTCGTAGCCCGGAGAAGGGCCGCCGTACCGCCGCACACCACGCCTTTCTGCACCTCGCCGCGCGCACCACCGAGGTCGGGTGCCCCGTCCTCCTGGCCACAGCACACGAGGACATGCACCGGGCCTGGCAGGCAGCCCGCTGGCGCGGCCTGCTGATGGACCACGCCACACTGCCCCCGTCCCTCCTGCAACAGGCCCTCACCGCCTGGATGAACGCAGCCACATCCCTCCAGGACCTACAGGACCTACAGGACCTACAGGACCCGATCCTGACCATCCTCCAGCACGCCGTCTATGAGCCGCAGACCGACACCGTCTACGCCGCCGACCGCTAGTTGGCTCTCAACCATCTGCTCTTCGCTTGGGCACCTGCGCAATCGCTCCGCCCCCCCGTCCGAGCAGGAAGTGCAACGCGACCGGCTGCTCCTTGCCCTACACAACGCCGACCCCGCCATCCCTGCGCCCGGCCCCCATGCCCCGGAGGACCAGCGCGCGGTGGCACCGAAGGCACCACGGAAGCCTGGAGCCGTGCTGCACTCTGCCCAGCCAGCTCCCTGGCTACCACTTCGACGCTCACCTCACCGGCGCCTGGCAGCACCTGCCCGCCCGTCGCCCGCACGAGCATCCTCAAGCTGCGGCAGCGGACCACGCACTGACTGTGGCGCGAGATGTCGCTGGCGCAGTCCAGCTAAGCCAGGCTGCCCTCGCGGAAGCAAGAACCAACAGTCGCCTCGGCCAGCCCGTGGACCTGCCGCACGCCCCTGTCCGTCTCCTGTGGGCGCACATCCAGCTGACCGCCGACCCTCAGCAGGCCGCCCGCGCCGACAGTCTCCTGCGCGACCAGCACCAGGCCGACCAGCACGCCCACCAAGACCGCCACCGCCTCCAGCGCGCCAAAGACCTGCGCGATGCTCTGCTCTCCGATCCGTCGCTGGCCTTCGCCTACTGGTTCCTCGACCACCCTGAGGCCATCGACGAGGAGACCGTGCAACGCGTCGAGCACCTGATCACCGCCGCAGCCTCCTACGCCCCCAACACCACCTGGGTCCAGGTAGCACAAATCCTTCAGGAGTTCGTCCGCAACCTGCCCGACGACGCTCGCCAGCATCTGGTCACCAGCCTCGCCCATATCCTTGACCGAGACGGCCAGCCCGAACGCGCCCATCAGATACGCACCGCAGGACAAACGCCGCCACCCGAACCGTCCCCGGCTGCAGGACTGAACGACAGTTCCTGAATCGCGCTCGGCTGTGGGGCTGTCCGATGGTTCGCCTGGTGGCTCACCGGACGCGCCCTAGAACAGCGAACACGGGTCGGCGTGGCCGAGAGAGTTCAGGTTCGGGAGATCGATGACGGCGAGGGCCGACGACTGCTGCGGATCATCCGCAGCGGCAGCGGATCGGTGGTGACCTGACGGCGGGCCCAGATGGTGTTGCTGTCCGCGCAGGGCATGCCGGTGGCGGAGATCGCCGAGGCGACGTTCACCAGCGCGGACCGGGTGACCGGTGGCGGGTGCCCCCCGATCCGGCTGGACACCCCTTCTGTCTGACCAGAAGCCGACGGCCAGAACACCGTTCGTCCTGAGCCCGCGCGTCGGAACTTCACGCCGAGATTGCCCCGTGGGGTGCCCCTTTCCCTTCCGGTACACCGTGTGCCAGCACCAACTTGAGCAGGAGCACAACAGGAAGCCAGCTCAGACCGGCTGGGCCGGGAAGGAGCGGGGAGACCATCGCGCCGGTGACCACGACGGCCAGCGCAATCGGCCGCTGCAACCGCTCTGGTGCGGCTTCGACGACGATGGCTCCGATGAGGGCCCAGCCGTACCACAGCACTCCCCACCACCAGGTGCCGCCCGGGAAGAGGATCCCGGCGAGGATTGGCTGGATGTGGAGGCCGGTAAAACCGATCGGATGGTGCATAAAGCGGACGCTCCTCCGCTCGGTCGCAGGCAGCGGCGAGTGGTAGAAACTCTTGGCGGTGTCGAGCCCGTTGGCCACGACGCCCCCCACCAGGTCCCAGACCAACGCCAGTCCGAGGGCCCACTGCCACCAGGACCAGCCCACGTGGCCCCCGGCTAGGACCACTACCAGTGCACCGAGCACCGCCGTCGCGTGCGCCAGGAGCTTCTCGGTGGGGGTTGCACCGGTGCCGAACAGCCAGTCATGCCGGTTTGTGCCCATGGGTGCCTCCTTGCCAGCGTAACGCTGTTGGTGGTTAAGGGGGGTTGAGCCGAGGCTTGATGAGGCGAGTCGCTCCGGAGGGGCGCACTCCGGAGCCCGGGCTCACCACTCATCACACAGACGTCGCGTCATTGGACAGCTCGCGGTCCGCGGCCGCGGAGCCGTCCGGCCGCGCATCCGGTACGAGCTGCCGGACGCTGAGGATGGTGAGCAGAGCGATGGCACCGGCGACCGCCGGCACCGCGCCGGCACCGGCCGCCGAGAGGGCGAGCCCGCCCACCGCACCACCGATGGCCACGCCCAGGTACTGGGCGGAGAAGTGCAGGCCCAGAGCCTGGGACCGCTGCTGCGGCGCAAGGCCGGCGAGCCGGGTCTGCTGGCTGATGCCACCGGACCACCATGCCGCGCCGAGGGTGAACAGCAGCGGGAACGCAATGACCTTGGCAACGGCCGGTAGGTGCATGAACGTCGTGAGGGTGAGGACCGCGAGGAGCAGCGTCATCACGAGCAGGGCGGTGCGCAGGACCGTCGCGATCGGATGCTTGGCGAGCGCGGAGCCGATCAGCCGTCCCGCGAGGAATCCGCCCGCGCCGAAGACAATCATCAGTGCGGCCACGCCCTCGCTGCCGAGCCCGGTTGCCTTGTGCACCACGGGCGATAGGTAGGTGTAGACGGTGTACGCGGCCAGGAAGAGCCCCAGCGTGGTCAGCAGACCCCACCGGATCGGGCGCTGACGCAGGAGATTGAGCCGTCCGGCAGCCGAAGCCGTGGACGGGGGAATCTCGGGGAGCCCGGCCCACACGGCCGCCGCCGTGATCAGCGCGAGAAGGGTGACAAAGCCGAACGCCGCCCGCCAGCCGAACCCGGCGCCCACGATGGTGCCGATCGGAGCGCCGAGGGTGAGCGCAAGTGCGTTCCCCCCGGCCGTCACAGCGAACGCCCGTGGCAGGTCTTTTGGTGGACACAGGGCGGCGGCCGCCGCTGCCGCAGGAGCCGCGAAGAGCGCGGCCCCCATCGCGGCCAGCACGCGCGCACCGGCCAGAGCGGCGATGTCAGGCGCGACCGCGGCAATCAGATTGGCTGCGGCGAACCCCAACGCGGCGCCGATGAGCAGCCGTTTGGGCCGCACGTTCTGGAACAGCCCGATTAACAGCGGCCCGGCGAGTGCGTAGACCAGTGCGAATACGGTGACCATCTGCCCGCACACGGAGACCGATGTATGCAGGTCGTGCGCCACATCAGGGAGTACGCCGGCGATCACGTACCCCTCGGTTCCTACTGTGAACGTACCGAGAGCCAGGAGGTAGATCCTTGGGTTCATAGTCCAACAGTACAAGAATCATTGAACCTTTGTGAGGGGTGGCGCTCCGTCCGGGCAAGCCCAACTCGTCATATCCCGCGAGCCGTTGAAGGGGCCGCCCGCCCCTTGGCCATGGCACCCACCTTCCAGTGATGGGCCGCGACGGCAAAGGCGTCAATAATGGCGACCCGTACCCATCACCACACAACCTCGGTGCGAGGTTGAAGAAGGCCAACCACCATGCGAGACACCTTTCACGCCGAGCTGGCCAATGTCAGCCTTGCCGACGCGATGCACGGCCTGAGTGATCCGCTCAGACTCCGCATCGTCGAACTCCTCGCCAACCAGGGCGAAACGGAGTGCTCCGACATCTACAACACCCTGGACATCAGCAAGTCGAACGCCTCCCACCACTTCCGCGTTCTGCGGGAGTGCGGGATCCTCCTCCGGCTACACCGAGGCCAGAAACAGAGCGCCCGGCTGCGCGCCGACGAGTTCGAGGAACGATTCCCTGGACTGCTGCGCGCAGTGCTGGACAACATCAACTCCGCCTGAACAACCCGCCGCCCTCTCCCGGAACACCCCTCACACCCAGGCACGTTGTCAGTGGGGATCGTGAGGGGCGGCCGTCATGGCGTTGTTCGGTGACGCCAAAGGGGCCGGGCGGTACGCCCGAGCTGCTTGCCCCACAAGGGAGCCGGTCCTTCTGTAAGCCCAGACAGTCCGAGAACTATCAGAAAATCTCTGACTCAGGCCACTAGGGTCTGTTACGAAAGTGGATCTTGATCGGCGGTGATCACGATGTGGCGCGTGGAGATCTGACAGATGCTCAGTGGGTCCGGTGGGAACCGTTGTTGCCGAAGGGGAAGAAGCAGGGGCGGCCGCCGATAAGGACCAGGCGGCAGTTGACAGACGGCATACGGTGGCGGACCCGGGCGGGGACGCCATGGCGGGATGTACCCGAGCGGTACGGCCCGTGGGACCGGGCGTACGACGTGTTCCGCAGGTGGCGGCGTGACGGCACCTGGCATCACATCCTCGAGCAGCTGCAGTCCGATGCGGATGCGAAAGACCTGATCAGCTGGGATGTCAGTGTGGACTCCACCGTCTGCCGTGCTCATCAGCACGCAGCTGGCGCGCGTAAAAAGGGGACCTCCAGAAGGAGCCTTTGGGAGGTATCGCCGTCGAGCCGGCGGATCACGGACTCGGGCGTTCCCGGGGCGGCCTGACCACGAAAGTCCACCTCGCCACCGCGCAGGGCCGCAAACCACTGTCTGTGCTCATCACGGCAGGCCACCGGCATGACAGCCCGTACTTTCAGCCCGTGCTCGAGAAAATCAGGGTCCGCCGTCCGGGACCGGGCCGTCCCCGCCCCCGGCCCGACAAGGTCCGCGGCGACAAAGCCTACGGTTCCCCAGCCAACCGGCCTACCTCCGCAGACGCGGCATCATCTGCACCATTCCAGCGAAGGCCGACCAGATCCGCAACCGCAAGAAGCTCGGCTCCCGAGGCGGCCGTCCACCGGCATTCGACAAGGACGACTACAAGCAGCGGCACGCGGTCGAATGCGGCATCAACCGCCCCAAGAGGCACCGGGCAGTGGCCACCAGGTACGACAAACTCGCCGTCCGCTACGAAGCAACCGTCCTCGTCGCAGCCATCAACGAATGGCTCTGACCAGCACTTTCGCAACAGACCCTAGGCGACCTTGGGGCCGCAGCGCATGCCGATGTAAACGCAGGCCGTGCCGTCCTCCAGGGTGGAGAAGACCACGGGCATGTAGTCCTCGCTGAACGCCGCGCCCACCCCGGTCCCCGCGAAGACCGTCTCCGTCACCGGTACCAGGTCTATTTCCAGGGGCTCGGAGAAGTCCTTCATACCGTCGACGAACTCGTACACCGCGTGGCCCGCACCGTCCCGCTCGGTCACGGTGATGACCACGCCCTCGCGCCGGTACGTGCCCACGAACGGCGCGAAGTCGACCACGGGCGGCTGGGCCGGCGGAGCGAAGGGCTCCGGCATCGTCACCCCGGCCAACTCGGCGAGGAGTTCCCGGTAGAGCGCCGCGTACACCTCACGCGCACCGCCGCCGTTGGTGAGCAGCGCGACCGCGACGCCCGCCGAGGGCACGACGCGCAGGTAGCCGTACTGCCCGATGGAGGCACCGTCGTGGCCGTAGCCCTGGACGCCGTGCCAGTCGTACAGGGTCCAGCCGAGGCCCCAGCCGTCCGAGCTGACCGTCCACTTGTCGGGGCAGTCGACCTCGCGCCGCTGCATCAGCGCGACCGTCTCCTCGGAGAGCACGCGCGTACCGTCCTCCGCCACGCCGCCGGCGAGGTGCATCCGTGCGAGCCGTGCGAGGTCCCCGGCCGTGGCGATGACCCTGCCGTACGGGCCCGCCGAGCGCGGCATCAGGTCCCAGGACGGCGCCGGGTCCGGGTCCTGGCCCGGCTCGCCCAGGTGACTCATCGCCGCGCGGAAGCGCAGGGCCTCCTCGGGCAGCGTCATGGTGTGGGTGAGGCCGAGCGGGGTGAGGAGCAGGTCCTTCAGCGCCTCGTCCCAGACCTTGCCGGTCACCACCTCGATGATGCGGCCGAGCACGTTGTACCCGATGCCGCTGTACGAGATCGCCTCGCCGGGCGGGCAGTCGAGCGCCACGTCCTTCGCGGCCTCGACGTACTTGGCGAGGCAGTCGTCGCCGCGCCCGCTGTCGTAGGTGAAGTCGCAGGTGAGACCGCTTGTGTGGCTGAGCAGTTGGCGTGTGGTGATCGCTCTGGTCGCCTCGGGGTCGGCGACCGAGAACTCCGGCAGCACGTCCACGACCGGCGCGTCCAGGTCCAGTTGGCCCGATTCGACGAGCCGCATGATCAGGGTGGCGGTGTAGATCTTGGCGATCGAGCCCATCTGGTAGACCGAGTCGGTCGTCGCCGTCACGCCCGTCCCGCGGTGCAGCACGCCACTGGCCAACTCGTGGACGGTCCCGTCCACGAGGACCGCGAGCGATGCGCCCGGAACGTGGTGCTTGGCGCGCAGCGCGTCGAGCCGGGCCTGCCAGTGGGCGAGGTCCAGCTTGCGGCCCGTCGAGTCCCTGGTCCCCCAGTCGCCCTCGGCGTTCCAGTTGCCCTGCGCGTCCCAGCTCACGTTCTTCGACATGTCAGCCCCCATCTGTTGCGTACGACGTTCTCTCGATGTGAACACTGTACGCATGGCGTAACGCTGTACGCAAGGTGCGTACAGCGTGCGCTAAGTAGTGGGGACGATGGACGTGGGACGAGCAGAGACGAGAGCCGCATGCCAGCCGACGAGAAGCCGACCGCCTCGGTGTGGACCCGGCCGCGCCCTCGGCAGCGGGAACACCTGACCCGCGAGCAGATCGTCGCCGAAGCGATCCGCCTGCTGGACGCGGAGGGCGTCGAGGAGCTCAGCATGCGCAAGCTCGGCACCCGCCTGGGTACGGCGGCCACCTCCCTGTACCGGCACGTGGCCAACAAGGGCGAACTGATCGAGCTGGTCGTGGACGACGTCTACGGCGAACCGGACGTACCTACCGCCGTCGACGGGACCCGGTGGCGCGCGGCCGTCACCCGCACCGCCACCGAACTGCGGGCGATGCCCCTGCACCACCCATGGATCGCCCCCGAACTGGGCCAGGTCGGCCTCGTCCACATCGACCCGAACGCCATGCCGATGTCGTCGACGCTGCTCGCGCAGTTCGAGGCGGCGGGCTCCCCCACGGACGAGATGAACCAGACCATGGGCACACTCATGGCGTACGTCATCGGGATCGCGACCGCCGAGGCCGCGTGCCTCTCACTGATCGCCCGCAGCGGCACGACCGAGCAGGAGTGGGTGGCGGGCCTGCGACCGGCCTTCGACGAGGCCACGCAGGAGCACCCGCGGCTGCGCTCGGGAAGCTCCGCCCAGCAGGACGTGCACCCGCAGCGGATCCGCGATGACAACTTCGCGTACGGGCTCGACCGCGTCCTCGATGGCCTGGCGGCCCGTCTCACGCCCTAGTTGCGGTTGCAGTATTAGCGCTTCACTTGGCGGATGAGTGCTTGACTTGGCGGGCGCTGCGGGACCGGGTCTCCGTCGCGGCGTGCGGCGTCGCCGAGCGCCGCGTCCAGCGCCGTACCGCCCAGACAAGGGTTCCGAGCACGAAGCCGTACACGGCGACGAGGCCGTGGCCGTTGTCCTGCGCGCACCACATCAGCAGCCCGAGCGTCGGGACGCCAACCGCGAGAGCCTGCTCCTTCTTGATCCGGGTGCGCGTCAGGAGGGCCGCGGCCAGGGTCGCCCCGAGAAAGTAGGTGGCGCCGGAACTGCCCGCGAAGTTGCGGGGGTCGGCACTGGAGCCGCCGCCCAGGCCGAGCAGGGCGTCGATCCGCTCCGGCAGGAGGATGCCGGCGACGAAGAGGAGCACCGTCAGCGGACCGCCGGAAAGCCACTGCGCGAGCGCCGCAACGAAAGCGAGGGTGGCGATGTTCCACAGCGCGCCGGCGACGCCGCCGTTCTGCATGAAGACCGAGGTGACCACCCGCCACCAGCCGGTCTTGGTGGGGTCGTCGTCGAGTGCGGCCATCGCCCCCGCCCAGCACAGCTGGAGGACGACACCGGCCACCGCCAGCACGGTCAGGCCGACCGCGACCCACGGGACGGGCCGCCCCCGCAGCGAGTCGCGCCCCACCGCGCCGAGCCCACTATTGATCATCATCACCATCAACGCAGCCGTGGTCGCGTTGAACAGCAGTCCGCCCATGTCCCCCGAGCCTTCCAACAGTGTTCGAAATCGGTCAGCCGTGACGCTAGCACAGCTTTTCCAACACTGTTTGAAAAGTTGCTACGGTGGCCCCATGAAGCTCACCAAGGAGCGAATCGTCGACGCCGGCATGGCCACGTTCGCCGAAACCGGATACCACGGCCTGTCCATGCGCCAAGTGGCCGAGCGGCTCGGCGCCCACGCGGGCAGCCTCTACTACCACGTGCACAGCAAGGACGAACTGCTCGCGCTGATGGCCGACCGCGTCTGCCGGCATGCGTACGACGCAGGCAGCACTGCTCTGGCCGCGCTTCCGCCCGAGGCGACATGGCGGGAAGAGATCGAGGTTCAAGCCGCTGAACTGCGCCGGAGCATCCAGCAGCACCCGGGCGGCGCACTCCTGCTGGCCGACAGCCCCGGGGCTCTGAGCACCGGCGGCCTGTCCCTGATGGAGCGCCTCCTCAAGACTCTTCTCGACGCCGGCGTCCCCGTCGAGCACAGCGGGATCGCGGCCGACACCCTCCTCAGCCACGTCACGGGCTTCGTCCTCCAGGAGCAGACCGAGCCCCAGACACCGACCGTCACCGCGGAGACCTACGCCGCCCTGCGCGCGCGCTTCCCCCTCGTCATGGAGCAGATGCCCCGACTGGGCCAGAACGAGAAGTTCCAGCGAAGCATCAAGCTCCTGTGCACAGCATTCGAGACCCTCATGAAGAACGATGACAGTCGCGCCTGAGGAGCAGAAAATCTCGCAGCCCGCCTGGCCGCTACCCTGCCCGCCAACTCCGGTCTTTCCGCTGATTCGAGGATCGTCGACGCACTCCACGTGATGCGTCACCGAGAAAGGGCCGATTACTCGCATCCAACTCGACGCTGCCACTGTCCCGTCTCAGCCGACCTGGCCCCAATCTCAGATGATCTGGTCCGATTCGCCCGCCGTCTCAGGCGATCTGGTCCGTGTGATTGCTGTGCGGTGCAGTCGGAGAGGAGTCCGAGGCTGCAGCCGATCAGGGCGACCCGTAGCGGTCCAGCCCGGGCAACGCTCGCCTGGCGCATCAGCGCCGGGGGCTGCCCGGGCCTCGCGGTGACAACCGTGTCCGCTGCCGAGCGTGCCGAAGAAGGCGCGGACATCGGTGACGAACTCCTCTGGCTGCTCCAGCGCGAGGAAGTTGCCGCCACGCTCCAGTTCGCTCCAGTAAGAACTCCTAACGCAATGACTTCAGGCGCCGCCAGCAGATGAGTGCGCATCCCAGGGTGAGAAAGGCTTCGTGGATGTCGT
>NZ_QUAC01000175.1 GCF_003389455.1 Streptomyces inhibens
TCCACAGCGGCCTCGGCGGGCGTCTCGGCGGCGGCCGGCGCGGCCGGAGCCTCGGTCGGCTCGGCGGCGCCCTCCTGCGGGGTCCCGGCCGGGGACGTGACCTTACGGGTCGCGCGGCGGCGGGCACGGGCGGGCTTGGCGTCGTCCCCGGTGGTGACCGTGGACGCACCCTCCTCCACGGGGGCCGGATCCGCCGCGGGCGCGGCGTCTGTGCTCAGCACCGCGGCTTCGGCGGCGCCATCGGACGTCGGCGGACCGGCCGGCCGGGAAGCCGCACGGCGCCGACGCCGCGGTGGCAGCGTGTCGCTGGGTGAGTGGTTGTCGTCAGCGCCACGGTCCTGGGACTTCGTGGCATCAGTGGGCTCAATGGGCTCGAGCATGCGGGCGGTTCTCCCGTCACGCTCCCGGGCGCCGCGCCTGATTCCGGTAACGGTCCGCGTGATGAGCGCGGGCCCGCTGTCCGGGGCGTGGGCGCCGCACGGGAGCTGTCGTCTCGCTCACCGGGCCCCGTAGGGCGGGGACCGGCGAAAGTCTCCTGGTCAGTGCGTCTGCCGGACCGGGGTGGCTCCCTGGCTGATCGGCGACGCGACGACGGCGGTCCTACGCAGTACCTTCCCCGGCTGCCGGGGAGGCCCCACTCGGCGCCTTCGCGGCACTCAGCCCGGCGGCCTGGGTGGGGCGGCCGTGGCAGCGTCGCGGTCGGGCGCTAGCGGGTCAGTCACCGCGCCGGTCTCCTCATCGAGCAGCCCCTGCGCCAGCCTGGTCACCGCAGCGGGGACCGGCGGCGCCAGGTCGGCCGTAGCTCGGAGGCCGGACAGGACGTCGTCGGGTCGAACGGCAGGTGTCACATGCCGAACAACCAGCCGCAGTATCGCACAGGCTTTGCCGTCGGGCCTATCGCCCTCGCGATCGGAGGCCTCCAGCTGAGCCACCGCGGCACGTGAGTCAAAGGTGCGCATGCCATTTTTCGTACGGCGCTCGACCAGCACCTCCTCCGCGGCAAGGAACGCCTCGACGGCGTGCCCGGCCACCTCGGTCTCGACCCCGTCGAGCCGGAGCTCCCACACCGAGGCCTGCAACCGGTCGGCCAGCCCGCTGGTGTGCGCCTCGACGGCGTCGATCACATCGAGCCCGGCCGGCAGCGACTCGTCGAGCAGTTCGCGAAGCTTTTCCGGATCGCGGTGCTCGGCGAGCTGAATCTCCAAATATTCGGCCTCGCTGCCCGTACCGGTCGGGGCGGCGTTGGCATACGACACCTTGGGGTGCGGGGTGAAGCCCGCCGAATAGGCCATGGGGACCTCGGCGCGGCGCAGCGCCCGCTCGAAAGCGCGCTGGAAGTCGCGGTGGCTGGTGAACCGGAGGCGGCCGCGCTTGGTGTAGCGCAGTCGGATGCGCTGCACCGCCGGTGCGGGCGGCGGGCCTTCGGGCTGTCGCTTGCCCAGTGTCGCTCAGTCCTTCGTGAGTGCGGTCGTACTGCTACCTAGAGTACGTGTCTCGCGGGCCCCCGGTTCCCGGCGGGGCACCTCGGTCACGGCCCGCTCCGACTCCCGGGGCGCGCCGAACAGGGCGCGCCGGATCTCCCTACGGGTCTGCCGCACGGTCTCCCGGGCGCTGCGCAGCGCCTGCCGGACCGGCCGCCAGATGCCGTCCCGGATGCCGTGCCCGAGCGGGGTGAGCACACTGCGGTACGCCCAGCGCAGCGGTTCGACGAAGATCCACCGCAGCAGCGTGCCGAGGAACCTGCCGACGGCACAGGAGATCACCCCGGCGACCCGCCAGCAGAGCCCGAGCGCGGCCCCGACCTCGCGGACGATCACCGTCACCACGGCGGCCAGCGCCCGGCCGACCGGCGCGAGCACATACCTCCACAGGGCGACGACCGGCACGACCACGATCCACCGGACGAGCGTCACAAGGACCGTGGCGATACCCCGCACCACCCAGGCGATACCGTGCCCGACCGGCGTCAACACGGACGCATACAGCCACTGGGCCGGCACCACGACCAGGTAGCGCACGAGCCACGCCACGGCCACCGCGATCCCCCGGCCGACCGGGGCCAGCAGATACCGCCACAGCGCCACCCACGGCCACACGAACAGCGCCTTGCCCAGCCACACCAGCGCCACGCCCAGCGCGCGCAGCAGCCAGGCGATGCCGTGCCCGAGCGGCGTCAGTACGTACGCGTACAGCCACTGGGCCGGGACCACCACCAGGCAGTGCGCCAGCCACGCCACGGCGGCCGCGATCCCCCGGCCGGCCGGGGCGAGGACATACCGCCACAGTCCGGCCAGCGGGGCGACGATCAGCGTGCGCCAGGTCCATGCGAGCGGGATCACCACGAGGGTTCGCCAGGCCCATGCCACCGGCGTCACGACGAGGGTGCGCCAGGCCCATGCCGCGGGTATCACGACGAGGGTCCGCCACAGCCAGGCCAGCGCCCGGCCGAGGGGGCGCAGCACGGTCCGGTCGACGGCCCGGCCGGCGGCAGCCAGCGCGTCCCACACCAGACGCACCGGCACCACGAGCACCAGCACCACGATCCGCACCGGAAGCCGGACCACCGTGGTCACACAGCCCTCACCCGGCTCGTACCGTGCGGGCACCTCCCGCTCCTGGCCGGCGGGCTCCATCGGCCCCATCCGCCCCTCCCCCTTTGTCTGTCCTTCGGCACCTCAGACGTGCGGGTGCGTCGCTTGCGTTCCGGCGTGGATCCAGTAGCGCAGTTTCTCGTCCCGCTGGTCCTCGAACACCCCGCCGCAGGCCTCGATGACCTTACGCGAGCCGGTATTGGTGGCATCACAAGTGACCAACACCGGGTCGATGCCCAGCTCGTGACAGGCGATCGGCAGCGCGGCGCGCAGCATCGCGGTGGCATGGCCACGGCGGCGGGCCCCGGGCCGTACGGCGTAGCCGATATGGCCGCCCCAGGTGAGCAGAGATGCGGTGAGGTGGTGGCGGAAGATGACGCGGCCCAGGTAGCTGCCGCCGTCCACCCACCAGCGCGTGGTCATGGGGACCACACCGTCGGCACGTTCGTCGTACACGATGCCGCCGACCGTGCCGACGTACTCGGCGAACCCCTCGGCGGTGGGCCAGCGGGTGCGCCAAGTCCTCAGCTCGCGGGCCAGGTTGGAGCGCGGGGTGGCCTCCGCACCGTCGGCACGGAATTCGTCCATCGCGGCGAGGAACGAAGCGTGGACATCGACGGTGGGGGCGATCAGCTGCGGTGCCGGCATCGCCACATTCTGCGGGAGTACGCGACGGCCCGGCCCCGCGGGGTGCGGGGCCGGGCCGAAGGCGCTTACGGGAAGGGCTACTTGACGACCGTCAGCGGAAGCAGCTTCTTGCCGGTCGGGCCGATCTGGATCTCGGTGTCCATCTGCGGGCACNTTCTTGCCGGTCGGGCCGATCTGGATCTCGGTGTCCATCTGCGGGCACACGCCGCAGTCGAAGCACGGGGTCCAGCGGCAGTCCTCGACCTCGGTCTCGTCGAGGGCGTCCTGCCAGTCCTCCCAGAGCCAGTCCTTGTCGAGGCCGGAGTCCAGGTGGTCCCAGGGCAGGACCTCCTCGTACGTACGCTCACGCGTGGTGTACCAGGCGACGTCCACGCCGAACGCGGGCAGCGTCTCCTCCGCGGCCTTCATCCACCGGTCGTAGGAGAAGTGCTCGCGCCAGCCGTCGAAGCGGCCGCCGCCCTCGTAGACGGCGCGGATGACCGAGCCGACACGGCGGTCGCCGCGCGAGAGCAGGCCCTCGACGATGCCCGGCTTGCCGTCGTGGTAGCGGAAGCCGATGGAGCGGCCGTACTTCTTGTCACCGCGGATCTTGTCGCGGAGCTTTTCGAGCCGGGCGTCGGTCTCCTCGGCGCTCAGCTGCGGCGCCCACTGGAACGGCGTGTGCGGCTTGGGGACGAAGCCGCCGATGGAGACCGTGCAGCGGATGTCGTTCTGCCCGGAGACCTTGCGGCCCTCGGCGATGACCTTGACCGCCATGTCGCCGATCTGGAGGACGTCCTCGTCGGTCTCGGTCGGCAGACCGCACATGAAGTAGAGCTTCACCTGCCGCCAGCCGTTGCCGTAGGCCGTCGAGACGGTCCTGATCAGGTCCTCTTCCGAGACCATCTTGTTGATGACCTTGCGGATCCGCTCGCTGCCGCCCTCCGGCGCGAAGGTCAGACCCGAGCGGCGGCCGTTGCGCGTCAGCTCGTTGGCAAGATCGATGTTGAAGGCGTCGACCCGGGTCGACGGCAGCGACAGTCCGATCTTGTCTTCCTCGTACCGGTCGGCGAGGCCCTTCGCGATGTCGCCGATCTCGGTGTGGTCCGCGGAGGACAGCGACAGCAGGCCGACCTCCTCGAATCCCGTGGCCTTCAGACCCTTCTCCACCATCTCGCCGATACCGGTGATGCTTCGCTCCCGTACAGGGCGCGTGATCATGCCGGCCTGGCAGAAGCGGCAGCCGCGGGTGCAGCCACGGAAGATCTCGACCGACATCCGCTCATGGACGGTCTCGGCCAGGGGGACGAGCGGCTGCTTGGGGTAGGGCCACTCGTCCAGGTCCATGACGGTGTGCTTGGAGACCCGCCACGGGACGCCGGAGCGGTTGGGCACGACGCGGGAGATCCGCCCGTCGGCCAGGTACTCGACGTCGTAGAACTTGGGGACGTAGACGCTGCCGGTCTTCGCGAGGCGGAACAGCAGCTCATCGCGGCCGCCCGGCCTGCCCTCGGCCTTCCAGGCGCGGATGATGTCGGTGATCTCCAGCACCGCCTGCTCGCCGTCGCCGACCACAGCGCAGTCCAGGAAGTCCGCGATCGGCTCGGGGTTGAAGGCCGCATGGCCGCCCGCGAGGATGAGCGGGTGGTCCTCCGTACGGTCCTTGGACTCCATCGGGATGCCGGCCAGGTCCAGGGCGGTGAGCAGGTTGGTGTAGCCCAGCTCGGTCGAGAACGAGACGC
This sequence comes from Streptomyces inhibens, assembly GCF_003389455.1. Lineage (GTDB taxonomy): Bacteria > Actinomycetota > Actinomycetes > Streptomycetales > Streptomycetaceae > Streptomyces > Streptomyces inhibens. The sequence goes on from NZ_QUAC01000175.1 coordinate 4,961, forward strand.
CGAGCACGTCGAAGGCGCCGACGGGGCGGTGCGCATCGACGGTGAACTGCGGGACGTTGTGCTCACGCATCAGCGCTTCGAGGTCCGGCCACACGCTGTACGTGCGCTCGGCCAGCACGCCCTCGCGCTCGTTGAGGACCTCGTAGAGGATCATGACGCCCTGGTTGGGCAGACCGACCTCGTACGCGTCCGGGTACATGAGCGACCAGCGGACGTCACAGGAGTCCCAATCCTTGACGGTGGAGTTCAGCTCACCGCCGACGTACTGGATGGGCTTCTGCACATGCGGAAGCAGGGCCTCGAGCTGTGGGAAGACCGACTCGGCAGACATCTCGAACCTTCGTGAGCTGGCAGGGGGCGACTCTCAAGCGTAACCGCTCAAAGTCACCCCCTCGCACGGCGATCGGACACCCCCGCAGTGGCGGGGAGCACAGGGTCCAGCGCACTTCGCACTCGTCCCACGGTGGATCACCTCCGCGTCGGCGGAGCAGCCGTGCACCGATGAAACGATCGACCACCTGTGCGGTTACGGCCTGAGCCGGGCACGCAGGCCGGCCCGGGAGGCTTTCGCCCACACCCCCGGCAGCTCCCGCTCCCGATCGGCCGCGCGGGCCTCCTCTCGGCCGTACAGCAGACCGAACGTGAAGCCGCCCTCGCCGGCCTGCTGTGCCTGGGTCGCCAGCTCGCGCAGTGCGCCGCGCGCCACGACGCTGTCCTGGTGGTCGCCCAGCAGCTGCTGCACCCGCTTGGTCCACCGGGCGAACCTCTTCGCCGGGCGCCCGAGCGCCGGGCGGGCCGCCTCCGCGGCGTAGCGCGTCCGCTTCGCCGCCTTGCGGGCGCCGTGCAGCGCCTCGTCCCGGGCCTGTCCGGCCGGGGTGTCCAGCGCGGTCTCCATACGGCGGGCCAGCCGCCGGTAGTCCTTCAGCACGGCCTGGGCCACCACCTCGGGCGCCGGCCGGGTGGCGGCCTTGCGCAGCGGCGGCGCCTCCAGGAGGGCGTGCAGGGTCTTCAGCAGCGAGAGGTAGCGCGGCCCGTCCAATACGGCGAGCAGCCGGCCCCGTGAGCCGGCGCGGCGCCGCTCCGACCAGATGCGCAGCCGGGCCGCCACCGGTCCCAGCCGTAGCGTCCGGGGCAGCTCCGCCAGTCCGGCCCGCAGCCGCTCGGTCAGCACCTCGCGGTCCCGGTCCACCCCCAACTCCGCTGCCAGCCACTTGAGTTCGATGCCGATGGGCTCGGTGACGGCGCGGTCCAGCACCTTGGCGTACGAGCGGAATGCGCTGCGCAGCCGGCGGGTGGCGACCCGCATCTGGTGCACCGAGTCGGGGAGGTCGCGGCGTACCGCCGGATCCAGTTCGATGATCACGCGCACCTGCTCGCGGACGTAGCGCAGCACGATGTCCCCGGCGGTGCGGCCCGCCTTCCCGGAGCGTTTCCCGGAGCGTTTCCCGGAGCGTTTCCCGGAGCCTTTCCCGGAGCCCTTGGTGCGGTCCTTGTCGGGCCGGGCGCGCTCCAGCCCGGTCTCGGTCAGCGCCCGGGCGAGCTTCGACGCCGCCGCGGCGGGGCGGACCCCCGCCGCGGCCAGCGCCCGGCCGATCTCGTCGAGCAGCCCGGCGTCCCCGTCGCCGTCCTCGATCAGCTCGACCTCGATCTCGCGCCACCGGGCCTCGGCGGGGCCCGCTCCCGTCTCCCCCGTCTCCCCCGTCTCCCCCGCCTCGCCGGCCCGCCGCGCCCGCACCGTGTCCTCCGCCACCTCGGCGAGCGGGGCGCCCGCGGCGTCCTGGAGCAGCCGGACCGTGCGCCGTGTGCGCAGCCGTACGAGCGGGATCAGCTCCTGGTCCAGCACCCGTGAGCGTACGAGCGCGGTCAGCTCGGCGGGGGGCGTGTCGGACAGCGGTGCGCGCACTTCGTCCCGTACTCCGGGTGCGACGGGCAGCTTCAGATGCCAGCCGGCGTCCTTGCCGCCGGTGCGCCGCCGCAGCGTGATGCCGTCCGCGGCGAGACGCTGGTCGGCGGTGTCGTAGTAGAGGGCGTCCAGGACCTCGACGCCCTGTTCCACCACGGTTGCGACCCGGTCGATCCCGGCCAGGTCCGGCAGCTGTGTGTCGTCGCCGGCCTCGTACTTCCGCTCGATTTCCCGCACGGTGTCCGCCATGCATCGAATTTAGCCATCGTCCCGGCCGAGGACCACCCACCCGACCCGGGAACCACCACGGGCATATCAGGTCCGGACGAGCGGGTAGCACTTGCCATGGAACGTGCCTTACGGTGTGTCACGAACCACACACACAGAGTGGCGCCTCCGGTGCTCACTCGACCCCTCAGGAGAGGGAGACGCCCGTGCACCCCCACACCACAGCCGTCGTCAGAACACCCATCCGCATCTCGGCGGGCGCCCGCCCGTTCCTGCTGGCCGCGCCGAGCGCACCCACCACCCCGAAGGCCGCCCGCGACTTCGTACGCGCCGTGCTGCGCCGTACGCCGCTGGCCCCGCTGCTGGACACCGCGGTGCTGCTCACCTCGGAGGCGGTCACCAGCTCCCATCTGCGGACGCCGCGGTCCGCGGACATCCTGCTGCGGCTGCTGACCGCGGAGCACGGAGTGCGGATCAGCGTGCACGACGAGGCGCCGATCCGCCTTCCGCGGCCGGCGCCGGCGGCCGGTGAGCAGGAGGCCGATCTCGGTCTGCTGCTGACCAGCCATCTCGCCGACGACTGGGGCACCACGCCCTTCGCGGGCCTGCCGCGGTCCACGTCGCTGTGGTTCGAGCTGCGCATCGACCGATGACGCGGAGCGGGCGATGGCGCGGAGTCAGCGGGAGGCCGACAGGGGGCGTTGTACGCGGATCGACTGGAGCAGCCCTATGGCGATCCAGACCGCGAACATGGAGGTGCCGCCGTAGGAGACGAACGGCAGCGGGAGGCCGGTGACCGGCATGATGCCGAGCGTCATGCCGATGTTCTCGAAGGACTGGAAGGCGAACCAGGCGATGATGCCGGCCGCGACGATCGTGCCGTAGAGCTCGGTGGACTCGCGGGCGATCCGGCAGGCGCGCCACAGGACGATGCCGAGCAGGACGATGATCAGGCCCGCACCGAGGAAGCCGAGCTCCTCGCCGGCGACGGTGAAGATGAAGTCCGTCTGCTGCTCGGGGACGAACTGGCCGGTGGTCTGACTGCCGTGGAAGAGCCCAGAGCCGGTCAGTCCGCCGCCGCCGATCGCGATCCGGGCCTGGTTGGTGTTGTAGCCGACGCCGGCCGGGTCGAGGCTCGGGTTGGCGAACGCGGCGAAGCGGGCGATCTGGTAGTCGTCGAGCAGACCGAGCTGCCAGATGGCGACACAGCCGACGACGCCGGTGCCCACCAGGCCGAGGATCCAGCGGTTGGAGGCGCCGGAGGCGAGCAGCACGCCGAGGATGACGGCGCCGAGCACCATGACCGAACCGAGGTCGGGCATCAGCAGGATGACGGCGACAGGGACGGCGGCCAGGCCGAGGGCCTGGACGACGGTGCGGTGGTCGGGGTGCGGGCGGTCGCCCGCGTCGACCCGGGCCGCCAGGATCATCGCCATGCCGAGCGTGATGGTGATCTTCGCGAACTCGGCGGGCTGGAGGGAGAAGCCGCCGGGGATCGCCAGCCAGGAACGCGAGCCGTTGATGGTGGCGCCCAGCGGGGTCAGCACCAGCAGCGCCAGCACGACCGACAGGGCGTACAGGATCGGGATCGCGCCGCGCAGCGTGCGATGGCCCAGCCAGATCGTGCCGGCGGCCAGCGCCAGGCCGATGCCGGTGTTGAGCAGGTGGTGCAGGAAGAAGAAGTACTCGTCGTTGTGGTTGAGCGCGGTGCGGTTGCGGGTGGCGGAGAAGACCAGCACCGAGCCCATGAGCGACAGCGCCAGGCAGGACAGCAGCAGTATCCAGTCCAGCTTGCGCACCACGGAGTCACGCGCGGTCAGCTTGCCCCAGGTGCCGAGCTCGGGGGTGTAGCGGCGGATGGAGAAGGCCCGGGAGGTGTGGCTGGTCGTCACTGTGGGCTCCCCGAGGGTGACGGCGACGGCAGGACGTACGGCTTGATGGGCTGCGCCTTGATCGTGCCGTCACCCTCGATTTTGGGGAGCGAGGCCTGCGGCTTCGGCAGCAGAGCGGTCTTCGGGTCGATCTCGCCCTCGGGGCTGACTCCGTACAGGGCGTTGTAGATGTTGCGCACGGCCGGGCCGGAGGCGCCGGAGCCCGTACCACCCTGGGAGATCGTCATGACGATCGTGTAGTCCTTGGTGTACGTCGCGAACCACGAGGTCGTCTGCTTGCCGTAGACCTCGGCGGTACCGGTCTTGGCGTGCATCGGGATCTTGTCCTGCGGCCAGCCCTGGAAGCGCCAGGCGGCGGTACCGCGGACGGCGACGCCGGCCAGCGCCGAGTCGATCTGCCGGAGCGTCTTGGACGTGTCGGGCAGCTTGCCGTGCGACTTGGGCTTGATCATCTGGATGTGCTTGCCGTCGGGGCTGACGATCGCCTTGCCGACGGTCGGGTCGTACAGCGTGCCGCCGTTGCTGATCGCGGCGTAGATGGTCGCCATCTGGATCGGGGTGACGAGGGTGTCGCCCTGTCCGATGGCGTAGTTGATCGAGTCGTAGGCGTGCAGCTTCATGCCTTCGAGGCAGCCCTCACGGGCGAGCTTGGTGCCGAAGTCCTTCTTCTTCGGCCAGGCCTTGGCCTGCTCGCACCAGCCGGCCTTGTTGGCCATCCAGAAGTCGTGCTTCCACTTGCGGTCGGGGACCCGGCCGCTGACCTCGTTGGGGAGGTCGATGCCGGTCTCCTTGCCGAGGCCGAACTGGTGGGCGGTCTTGTAGAACCAGTCGTGGCGGTCCTTCTTCGGCTTGTCGCCGCCGTCCTTCTTCCACTCCTCGTGCGAGAGCCGGTAGAAGACGGTGTCGCAGGAGACCTCCAGCGCGCGGCCCAGGCTGATGTCGCCGTGACCCTCTCCCTCGAAGTTCTTGAAGACCTGGCCGCCGATGCTGTACGAGCTGGTGCACGGGTAGTGGCCGTTGAAGTCGTAGCCCGCGTTGATCGCGGCCGAGGTCGAGATGACCTTGAAGATCGAGCCGGGGGCGGCCTGTCCCTGGATGGCGCGGTTCAGCAGCGGGTAGTTGGAGTCCTTGCCGGTGAGATGGGCGTAGTCCTTGCCGGAGATCCCGCCGACCCACGCGTTGGGGTCGTAGGTGGGGTTGGAGGCCATCGCCACCACCCGGCCGGTCTTCGCTTCCATGACGACCACGGCGCCCGAGTCGGCCTTGTAGTTGGTGCCGGTGTTCTTGTCGTGAACCTGGCGGGCGTCCTTCATGGCCTGGTCCAGCTGCTTTTCCGCTATGGCCTGGACGCGGGCGTCGACGCTGGTGACGACGCTCGCGCCGGCCTGGCCCTTCTCGCTGTTGGCCTGGCCGATGACCCGGCCGAGGTTGTCGACCTCGTAGCGGGTGACGGCGGCCTTGCCGCGCAGGTAGTCGTCGTACTGGCGCTCCAGACCGGACCGGCCGATCTGGTCGGAGCGCAGCAGCGGCGAGCGGCTGTTCTTGGCCTTGTTGATCTCCTCGTCGGTGACCGGGGAGAGGTAGCCGAGGACCTGGGCGGTGTTGGCGTCGCCGGGGGCGGCGTAGCGGCGGACGGCGGTGGGCTCGGCGCTGATGCCGGGGAAGTCCTCGGAGCGCTCGCGGATCTGGAGGGCCTGCTGGGTGGTGGCCTCGTCGGTGATCGGGATCGGCTGGTAGGGCGAACCGTTCCAGCAGGGCTGCGGGGTCTTGGAGTCGCACAGGCGGACCTTGTTGCGGATCTCCTTGTCGGACATGCCGAGCACCTTGGCGAGCCGGCCGAGCACGGCCTTGCCGTCGTCCTTCATCTTCAGCAGTTCGGTACGGCTGGCGGAGACGACCAGACGGGTCTGGTTGTCGGCCAGCGGCACTCCGCGGGCGTCGAGGATCGAGCCGCGGGTGGCGGGCTCGATGACCTGCTGGACGTGGTTGCTTCTCGCCTCGTTGGCGTACTCCTGGCCGTTGCGGATCTGCAGATACCAGAGCCGGCCGCCGAGGGTGAGCAGCAGGGAGAAGACCAGGATCTGGATCGCGATGAGCCGGACCGAGACGCGGGAGGTCCGGGTTTCCGGGAGATTACTCATGGCGCGCAGCGCCTCCACGAGGGGTGGTGGTCGGAAGACGGGAGGGCGTCACAGCCGCTTGACCCCCTTGATGCGGCCCGCCTTGTCGCGGGCCGACTTGCCGAGCAGGCCGCTGCGCTGGCTGCCGATGCGCGCCCCTTTGGACGACCCGGTGCGCATGGACTTCATGGCGCCGCGGCTGGCCTTGAGGCCGGTGCCGGTGGTGAGCCAGCCGTACCCCGAGTCGTTGGCCGAGCCGCTGGTACTGCCGGAGCCGTCGCCGACCAGCGGATCGCCCTCGGTTCTGCGCGCCATCGCCATCACCAGCGGGACGGTGAAGGGGGCGAGCAGCAGGTCGTAGAGGGTGGCGCTGAGCAGCAGTCCGACGATGCCGACGTGCCGGGCGGCGGTGTCGCCGACGAGCGAGCCGACGCCGGCGTACATCAGCGTCGAGCCGATGGCGGCACCGATGACGACCATCAGCGGCAACGTCGCCGAGCGGTGCTGCCCGGAGTCCGGCTTGGTCAGGCCCGCGACATAGCCGATGACGCAGAGCACCAGCGCATAGCGGCCGATGGCGTGGTCGGAGGGCGGGGCGAGGTCGGCCAGCAGTCCGGCGAAGAAGCCCACGAGCGAGCCGCCGACGTGGCCGTAGACCAGCGCGAGGCCGACCACGACCAGCAGCAGCAGATCCGGTACGGCGCCGGGCAGTTGGAGGCGCGCGAGGATACTGACCTGGATGACGAGGGCGACGACCACCAGCGGGGCCGAGAGCAGGATCCGGTTGATGCGCATCGGTCAGCTCCTGGGAGAAGCGCTCGCGGAGGGGGTGGCCGTGACGGTGACCGTCGGAATCGGCTTGGGCTTGGCCGGCCGGCGCGGCAGGACGGTGTCGCGCGGGTCCTCGCGGGGCGGCTGGACGACGACGCCGACGATGTCGAGCTGGGAGAAGGCGACGAAGGGCCGGACCTGGAGGGTGCGGGTCAGATCGCCGTGGGACGGCTCGACCTTGACGACCTTGCCGACGGGCACGCCGGGCACGAACGGCTTGTCCTTGCTGGAGCCGAAGGTGACCAGCCGGTCGCCCTTCTTGACGTCGGCCCGGCCGTTGAGGAGCTGAACGCGCAGCGAGCGGACGCCCTGCCCGTTGGCGAAGCCGATCTCGTTGGTCTTCTCCATGCGGGTGCCGACGGTGAAGTCGGGGTCGGCGGCCAGCAGCACGGTGGAGGTTTCGGCGCCGACGGTGGTGACCCGGCCGACCAGACCGTCGCCGTTGAGGACGGTCATGTCGCGGGCGATGCCGTCGCGGCTGCCGGCGTCGATGGTGACGGTCCAGGAGAAGCCCTGGGCCGAACCGATGGCGATGACCTGGGCGCCCTTGATGGCGTACTGGCCGGTGCCCGCGGTCTTGAGGATCTTGTCGAGCTCGGCGGCACGGCTGCGGTTGCGGTCGGAGGAGCCGAGCTTGGCCTTGAGCGCCTCGTTCTCGTGCTCCAGCTTGCTGATCCGGTCGTGCCGCCGGCCGGAGTCGCGTACGGCTCCGACCGCGTTGCCGATCGGGTTCACCACGCGGGCGACGCCGCTTTCGACCGGGCCGAAGGCGGAGGCGGCGGCTTGCCGGGCGCCATCGAGCGGGGACTGTTCGCCGCCTCGGATATCGACCGTGATCAGCGCGAACGCGATCGCGACCAGCAGCACCAGCAGCAGCCGGCTCTCTCGTGTGTCCCTCACGTGCGGCGGCCGTGTCCTTCCTCGTAGGACCGGCCGGCTGCGGGCCCCGCCGGTCTCGTTCGGGAGTTGAGCGTTGTGCCTTGATATGACGGTGCCGGATGGTGAAGCGTCAGTGCACCGTGTCTGTCGGGATGTTGTGCCTGTATATCAGCGATTCGCAGATCCGCTGTCCGCCGGCCGGAACGGCTGCTGTCGCCATGGTGCCCGACCGCCGCGGACGCCGCATGACGGCCGCTGCGCGGTCGGGATTCGGCCCTTGTTACCGGCGGGGCTGGGAGTCGAGGACCTGCTGGAGCGCCTCGAACTCCTCGACGCACTTGCCGGAACCGAGCGCGACGGAGTCGAGCGGGTCCTCGGCGATGTGGATGGGCATACCGGTCTCGCGGCGCAGCCGCTCGTCGAGGCCGCGGAGCAGGGCGCCGCCGCCGGTGAGCACGATGCCGCGGTCCATGACGTCACCGGACAGCTCCGGCGGGCACTTGTCGAGCGTCGTCTTGACCGCGTCGACGATGGAGTTGACCGGCTCCTCGATGGCCTTGCGGACCTCGGCTGCCGAGATGACGACGGTCTTCGGCAGGCCGGAGACCAGGTCGCGGCCGCGGATCTCGGTGTGCTCGTCCTGTTCGAGGTCGTACGCCGAGCCGATGGTGATCTTGATGCTCTCGGCGGTGCGCTCGCCCAGCAGAAGGCTGTACTCCTTCTTGATGTGCTGGATGATCGCGTTGTCGAGCTCGTCGCCGGCCACCCGGATGGACTGGGCGGTGACGATGCCGCCGAGGGAGATGACCGCGACCTCGGTGGTGCCGCCGCCGATGTCCACGACCATGTTGCCGGTGGCCTCGTGGACCGGCAGGCCGGAGCCGATCGCGGCGGCCATCGGCTCCTCGATGATGTGGACCTGGCGCGCGCCGGCCTGGGTCGAGGCCTCGATGACCGCGCGGCGCTCAACTCCGGTGATACCGGAGGGAACGCACACCACGACCCGCGGGCGGGCCAGATAGCGACGCTTGTGGATCTTGAGGATGAAGTAGCGGAGCATCCGCTCGGTGATCTCGAAGTCGGCGATCACGCCGTCCTTCAGGGGCCGTACGGCGACGATGTTGCCGGGCGTGCGCCCGATCATCTTCTTCGCCTCGGCACCTACCGCGAGGATGCCGCCGGTGTTGGTGTTGATGGCCACGACCGACGGCTCGTTGAGGACGATTCCGCGGCCCCTGACGTACACCAGCGTGTTGGCGGTCCCGAGGTCGACAGCCATGTCACGGCCGATGAACGACATGTTGTTCCCCATGAGGATACGTCTGGCCTTCCCAACTGGAGCGAATGCTTACTGGAGGTCGGCAGGAGGTGATGCGCTGTGAGGCGCGGAAGCCTCCATCGTAGTTCGTAGTGCGCCCACTCGAACACGTCGGGAGGCTGTTCCGCCATTGTCAGCCGTACACGCACCCGCCCCCCTTAATGGTGACGTCGTGTCGCGGTGATGCGTTCCCCCGATCGTGTCGCATACACCAAAGGGCGACCGATGTTTTTGTCGGTCGCCCCTGGTCACGGGGGGTGTACAGCTGATGAAGTGTCAGGAAATCCCCGGAAAGAAAATCTTGATCTCGCGCTCTGCGGACTCTTCGGAATCCGATGCATGGATCAGATTCTCTCGGGTGATCGTTCCGAAGTCCCCACGAATGGACCCACTCGGCGCGGCAATCGGGTCAGTCGGACCGGCCAGCGCCCGCACGCCTTCGATCACCCGCTCACCCTCGACGACCATCGAAACAACCGGTCCGGAGGACATGAAGGCGACCAGGGGCTCGTAGAACGGCTTGCCGACGTGCTCCGCGTAGTGCTGTTCCAGGATCTCGCGGTCCAGGCCGCGCAGCTCCAGCGCGCTGATCGTCCAGCCGGCCTTCTTCTCGATACGGCCGATGATCTCGCCGATCAGACCGCGCTTGACGGCGTCGGGCTTGAGGAGGACGAGGGTGCGCTGGCTCACGGAGGGACTCCCTGGATATGAACAACGGTCAGCGGGTGCACTGAGGCTACATGGGTGACAACGCCGTACGCGGTCCAACCCCCGGCCTCCGACGCGGCCCCTGCGGGCCCCGCCGCGGCCGCGCTACGCCGTCCCGCCCACCGGCTCCCCCGCCGAGTCGCCCGAGGCCTCGGCCTGGGCCGCCCAACGGGCCTTCGCCGCATCGACCTTGCGGCCGAAGTGGACCGACGCCCACCACAGGGCCGCGAAGACCGCGCCCAGGAAGAACATCGTCGGGACCACGAAGCCGCTGGCGATCAGGGCGATCTGGAGCGCCCAGCCGAGCTGGACGCCGCCGGGGCGGGTCAGCATGCCGCACAGCAGGACGGTCAGCAGCATCGCGATCCCGCTGACCGTCCAGATCGTGGCCGTCGACAGATCGGTCAGCTGCATCGCGACCAGGCCGGCGAAGCCGATCACGAAGAACTCGCCTATCAGGGTGCTCGCACACAGTGTGCGCATGGTCAGCTCCTCCCCAGCAGCAGTCGGGCCTCGCCGACCGTGATCACCGAGCCGGTCACCAGCACACCCGCTCCGGAGAACTCGCCCTCTTCCTCGGCGAGGGTGATCGCCGCCTCCAGGGCGTCGTCGAGCCGCGGCTCGACCTGGACCCGCTCGGCGCCGAAGACCTCGACGGCGACCGCCGCCAGCTCATCGGGATCCATCGCACGATGGCTGGAATTACGGGTCACCACGACCTCGGCGAAGATCGGCTCGAACGCCTCCAGGAAACCCCGTACGTCCTTGTCCGCACTGGCGCCGACGACGCCCACCAGCCGGCTGAACCCGAACGCCTCGGTGACCGCCTCGGCCGCCGCCTGGGCGCCCGCGGGGTTGTGCGCCGCGTCCAGCACGACCGTCGGACTGCGCCGGACGACCTCCATCCGGCCGGGCGAGGAGACGGCGGCGAACGCGGAGCGGATGGTGTCGATGTCCAGCGTGCGGGCGTGGTCCGAGCCGACGCCGAAGAACGCCTCGACCGCGGCGAGCGCCACCGCGGCGTTGTGCGCCTGGTGGGCGCCGTACAGCGGGAGGAAGACCTCGGGATATTCGCCGCCCAGGCCGCGCAGCGTCAGCATCTGGCCGCCGACCGCGACCTCACGGGAGAGCACCCCGAACTCCATGCCCTCACGGGCGACCGTGGCATCCACCTCGACCGCGCGCTTGAGCATCACCGACGCCGCGTCCACCGGCTGCTGGGCCAGCACGACCGTGGCGTCCTTCTTGATGATCCCGGACTTCTCGCCGGCGATCTGCTCGGGCGTCTCCCCCAGCCGGTCGGTGTGGTCCAGCGCGATCGGGGTGATGACGGCGACATCGCCGTCGATGACGTTCGTCGCGTCCCAGGTGCCGCCCATGCCGACCTCGACGACCGCGGCGTCCACCGGGGCGTCCGCGAAGGCGGCGAACGCCATCGCGGTCAGCACCTCGAAGAACGACAGGCGGAACTCCTGCTGGGAGTCGACCATCTCCAGATACGGGGCGATGTCCCGGTAGGTCTCGATGAAGCGCTCGGCGGAGATCGGGCCGCCGTCCAGGCTGATCCGCTCGGTGATGGACTGGACATGCGGGCTCGTGTAGCGGCCGGTGCGCAGGTCGAAGGCCGACAGCAGGGCCTCGATCATGCGGGCGGTGCTGGTCTTGCCGTTGGTGCCGGTGATGTGGATGGACGGGTACGCGCGCTGCGGCGAGCCCAGGATGTCCAGCAGCGCCACGATGCGCTGGACCGACGGGTCGAGCTTGGTCTCGCCCCAGCGGCCGGCCAGCTCCTCCTCGACGGCGCGCAGCGCACGGTCGACCTCGGGGTCGCCGGGCCGCGCGGGAACACCGTCCTGCGGCGGTCCGGCCTGCGCACGCAGGGTCCGGCTGCCGGCCTCGATCACCGCAAGATCGGGATCTCTGTCGGTCTCCGCATCGACCAGTTCGTCGAAGGCGTCGTTCGGGTCGGGGTCGTCGTTCTGGGGGCGCTCGCTCACGCCGACCAGTCTACGAGGCACGTGTGACAGCGGTGCGCTGCGCTGCCGTCCGCCCCGCATGCGCCGTGACCTCGGGCCCGGTCGGCATGATCGTCGCCCCGGCCCGCGCGCGTACAGCGGTGCCGCGGCCCCCCGCGTACGCCGGCGGCGCCCGGTGCCTTACGACAGTGCGGCCTGCATCATGGCCCGCGCGATCGGGGCCGCCAGCCCGTTGCCGGACACCTCGTTGCGGGCGGCATGACCGTCCTCGACCATCACGGCCACCGCCACCTGGTGCCCGTTGCCGTCCTCGGCGTACGAGACGAACCAGGCGTAGGGCGTGCCGCTGTTGTCGACGCCGTGCTGGGCGGTACCGGTCTTGCCGCCGACGGTCAGTCCGTCGATCTTCGCGTGGGACCCGGTGCCCTTGTCCACGACCGTCTGCATCGCCGACCGCAGCTGCGCGGCCGTGTGCGCCGACATGGCCTTGCCGTACGTCTTCGGACCGTTCTCCTGGACGGTGTTGCCGCCGCCGTCGGTCAGCCTGTCGACCAGCTGCGGGGTCTTCAGCTCGCCGCCGTTGGCGAGGGCCGAGGCGACCATCGCCATCTGCAGCGGGGTCGCCTGGTCGTTGAACTGGCCGATCCCGGACAGCGCGGTCTGGGCCTCGTCCATGTCGCCGGGGTAGACGCTCTTGGCGGCCCGCACCGGGGTGTCCACCTTGCTGTCGTTGAAGCCGAACTTCTCGGCCTGTGCCTTGACCTTGTCCTTACCCAGGTCGACGGCCATCTTCGCGAAGACGGTGTTGCAGGAGTACTGGAGCGCGGTGCGGATGTCCGCGTTCTTGCAGGGCGCGGCGGCGTTCTCGTTGGTGAGCGTGGTGCGGGTGTGCGGGAGGGTGTACGGGTCGGGGCTGTCGGTGGGCTCGTCCACCGACGCGTACAGGCCGTTCTCCAGCGCGGCCGCGGCGACCACCAGCTTGAAGGTGGAGCCGGGCGGCAGCGGCTGCCGCAACGCCCGGTTGACCTCGGGGTTGTCGGTGTCGTCGGACAGCTTCTGCCAGGCCTTCTGGTCGGCGGCGGAGGACCCGGCGATCTTCCCCGGGTCGTACGACGGTGTGCTGACCATGCCCAGGATCCGCCCCGTGGCCGGATCCAGGGCGACCGCGGCGCCCTTCTTGTCGCCCAGTGCCCGGTAGCCGGCCCGCTGCACCTTGGAGTCGATGGTGGTGGCCACATCGCCGCCCTTGGCCCGCGTACGGGTCAGCGCGTCCGCGGGGCTCTGCAGCCGGCTGTCGGAGCCGTCAAGGAGGTCGCCGTAGAGGCTCTCCAGCTGGTTGCTGCCGAAGATCTGCGAGGAGAAGCCGGTGACCGGCGCGTACAGCGGGCCGTCCTTGTAGGTCCGCTTGTACTTCAGCGTGGCGGAGGTGGCGGCGGAGCCGGTGACCGGCTTCCCGTCGACGAGGATGTTGCCCAGCGGCGCCGCGTACTTGCCGATCGCCACCCGCGGATTGTGCGGGTCCTCCTTGAAGTCACCGGCCTTTGCGCCCTGGATCCACGTGGCCCAGCCCATCAGCGCGAGTATCAGGGCGAGACAGAAGACCGAGACCCGTCGCAGTGGCTTGTTCATGGGGCGCGGCTCCTCCGTGCTGAACTGGCGTCTCTGCCGAACTCCGGCATTTTGGTCCACCGTGCCTCGGCTTCATGAGAGCGCCCTGAGAGCGCCGTGAAAGCGGCCCGCATCGGCCCGATCCGCCGGCCGGAACAACTTTCTGCCGCTTTTCCCCCTCTTCGACGGCGGGCTGTGTGTGTCCGGAGCAGGCAGCGGTCGGGAAGGCAGGAGCTGAAGACGAGTGCCGGCAATCAGTCAGCGGATGCATTTGGTGCTGCTCACCGCCTGGACCGTGCTGTGGTTCGCCGTCGTGGAGCCGCACGGCGGGTTCTCCTGGCACTATCTGCGCAGCGGCGGCGAACTGATCTACCAGGGCACCTCGGGCGACGGCACCGGCGGGCTCAACCTCTACGCGCACCACCCCGAGCTCCAGATGGGCCCGCTCAGCTTTCTGACGGCCGGCCTGTTCAACCCCTTCCCCGAGGCCACCGGCCAGTTCCTCGCCGCGGCCCTGATGTCGCTGCTCGGCCTGGTCATCGTGGTGCTGGCGGGCCGCAGCGCCGCCCATCACTTCCTGGGCACCGGCACCAACCACCAGCGGCTGCGGCAGCGCGTACTGATAGCCGGACTGGCCTTCATCCCCATGTGGATCGAGGTCGCGGTCCGCTTCGGGCACCTCGACGACGTCCTCGCGCTGTTCTTCACCGCCCTCGCGGTCCGCGCCGTCACCCGCGGCAATGCCGCCCTCACCGGCGTCTTCCTGGCTCTCGCGATGGATTCCAAACCCACCGCCCTCGCCTTTGTCCCCCTGCTGCTCGCCCTCCCCAGGGAGAAGTGGCTGCGGGCCGGCCTGTGGTGCGCGGGTCTGGTCGCCGTCGCCTGGCTGCCGTTCTTCATCGGCGACTCGCAGTCGTTCGCCGCGGCGAAGTTCGCCATCCCCAACCATCCGGCGTCCGCCCTGCGCTGGCTGGGCGTCGGCGACCCGGAGACCCCCGGCTGGGACCGCCCCGCGCAGGCCGCCCTCGGCCTGGCACTGGGCTCGATAGCCGTCTGGCGCGGCCGCTGGGCGGCGGTGGTCCTGCTGGGCGCCAACGCCCGTATCGTCCTCGACCCCAGCGTCTACACGTACTACACCGCGTCGGTGCTGCTCGGCACCCTGCTGTGGGACGTCATCGGACAGCGCCGCCTGGTCCCCTGGTGGAGCTGGCTGGCGCTGCTCATCCTCTACGGCAGCGTCTTCGCCGTCCCCGACGACGCCGCGCGCGGCCTGATCCGCCTGGCGTTCGTGGCCGTCTCGACGGCGTACGTCCTGCTCTGGCCGGTACGCGAACGGGGGCGCGGGGGACGGCGGGGACGGCGCAGGCCCCCCGCCCGTGAGGACGAGGGGCCTGCGCAGGTCCATGGGACCGGTGCTACGCCTTGGGCAGGGCCGCCAGCTGCGCGGTGATCCGGACGATGTCCGCCTCCGCGGTCTCCAGCCGGCCGCGGATCTTGTCCACGACCTTCTCCGGCGCCTTGGCGAGGAACGCCTCGTTGCCGAGCTTGCCGAGGGCCTGCGCCTTCTCCTTCTCCGCTGCGGACAGATCCTTCGTCAGGCGCTTGCGCTCCGCCTCGACGTCGATGGCGCCGGACAGGTCCAGGGCGACCGTCGCGCCCGCGACGGGCAGCGAGGCGGTGGCGCTGAAGCCCTCACCGGCCGGCTGCAGCCGCAGCAGCGAGCGCATCGCGGCCTCGTGCGCGGCCAGCGCCGTACCGGACAGGTCCAGCTGCGCCGGGACCTTCTGGCCCGGCTGAAGGCCCTGGTCGGAGCGGAAGCGGCGGACCTCGGTCACGACCTGCTGAACGCTCTCGATCTCCCGCTCCGCGGCCGCGTCCCGGAAGCTGGAGTCGGCCGGCCATTCGGCGATGACGAGCGACTCACCGCCGGTCAGCGTCGTCCACAGGGTCTCGGTGACGAACGGGACGATCGGGTGCAGCAGTCGCAGCGTGACGTCCAGGACCTCGCCCAGCACCCGGCGCGAGGCGTCGGCGGCCGGTCCGCCCGCCATGAACGTGGTCTTGGACAGCTCGACGTACCAGTCGAAGACCTCGTCCCAGGCGAAGTGGAAGAGGGTGTCCGACAGCTTCGCGAACTGGTAGTCGTCGTAGTACGCGTCGACCTCGGCGACGACCGAGTTCAGCCGGGAGAGGATCCACCGGTCGGTCGCCGACAGCTGCTCGGCGGGCGGGAGTTCACCCTCGACCGTCGCACCGTTCATCAGCGCGAACCGCGTGGCGTTCCAGATCTTGTTGGCGAAGTTACGGGACCCCTGGACCCAGTCCTCGCCGATCGGGACGTCGACACCGGGGTTCGCGCCGCGCGCCAGCGTGAACCGAACGGCGTCCGACCCGTAGGCGTCCATCCAGTCCAGCGGATTGACCGCGTTCCCGAAGGACTTGGACATCTTCTTGCCGAACTGGTCACGGACCATGCCGTGCAGCGCGATGGTGTGGAACGGCGGGGTGCCGTCCATCGCGTACAGCCCGAACATCATCATCCGGGCGACCCAGAAGAAGAGGATGTCGTAGCCGGTGACCAGCACAGAGTTCGGATAGAACTTCTCGACGCTCGGGGTCTGCTCGGGCCAGCCGAGCGTGGAGAACGGCCACAGCCCGGACGAGAACCAGGTGTCCAGGACGTCGGTGTCCTGGTGCCAGCCCTCGCCGCTCGGCGGCTGCTCGTCCGGTCCGACGCAGACGACCTCACCGCTCGGCCCGTACCAGACCGGAATGCGGTGACCCCACCACAACTGGCGCGAGATGCACCAGTCGTGAAGGTTGTCCACCCAGCCGAAGTACCGCGACTCCATCTCCTTGGGGTGGATCTTGACCTTGCCCTCGCGGACCGCGTCACCCGCGGCCTTCGCCAGCGGGCCGACCTTGACCCACCACTGCATCGACAGCCGGGGCTCGATGGTGGTCTTGCAGCGTGAGCAGTGCCCGACGGAGTGCGGGTACGGACGCTTCTCGGCGACGATCCGGCCCTCGGCGCGCAGTGCGCCGACGATCGCCGAACGGGCCTCGAAGCGGTCCAGACCCTGGAACGGGCCGTGCGCCGTGATCACACCGCGCTCGTCGAGAACGGCGAGGTTCGGCAGGCCGTGCCGGCGCCCGATCTCGAAGTCGTTGGGGTCGTGCGCAGGCGTGACCTTGACGGCGCCGGTGCCGAACTCCGGGTCGACATGCTCGTCCGCGACGACCGGGATACGGCGGCCGGTCAGCGGCAACTCGATCTCGGTGCCGACGAGATGGGCGTACCGCTCGTCCTCCGGGTGCACCGCGACGGCGGTGTCACCGAGCATCGTCTCGGCACGCGTCGTCGCCACGACGATCGACGCCTCGCCCTCGCCGTACCGGATCGAGACGAGCTCGCCGTCGTCCTCCTGGTACTCCACCTCGATGTCCGAGATGGCGGTCAGACAGCGCGGGCACCAGTTGATGATCCGCTCGGCGCGGTAGATCAGCTCGTCGTCGTAGAGCCGCTTGAAGATCGTCTGGACGGCCTTGGACAGGCCCTCGTCCATCGTGAAGCGCTCCCGCGACCAGGCGACGCCGTCGCCCAGCCGCCGCATCTGGCCCGAGATCTGCCCGCCGGACTCGTCCTTCCACTGCCAGACCCGCTCGACGAACGCCTCACGGCCCAGGTCGTGCCGCGAAACGCCCTCCTTGGCGAGCTCGCGCTCCACGACGTTCTGGGTGGCGATACCGGCATGGTCCATGCCCGGCTGCCAGAGCGTCTCGTAGCCCTGCATCCGCTTACGACGCGTGAGCGCGTCGATCAGCGTGTGCTCGAAGGCGTGCCCCAGGTGCAGGGAGCCCGTGACGTTCGGCGGCGGGATGACGATCGTGTACGGCGGCTTCTCGCTCTTCTCGTCCGCCTCGAAGTAACCCCGCTCTACCCAGCGCTCGTACAGCGGCCCCTCTACATCGGCCGGCGTGTACTGAGTCGGCAGTTCGGGGGCGCTGTGGTTGCTCTGCTGAGTGTTCTCGGTCACGACGGACAGTGTACGGGCGCGGATGTAGCAGCTTCGAATCGGTTTCGCCCCCGGGGCACCGGCTGTCAGCGGCGTCATACAGGATGTCGGCAGCGCATAAACATCGCAGTACTTCACACGCAGAACTTCAACTGTCTTCAGTTGTCACGAGGGGAACCGCTCCATGAGCTACAACCAGCCGCCTCCCGGCCCGTACGGACAGCAGCCCCAGCAGCCCGGCCCGTACGGCCAGCCGCAGCAGCCGCCGGCCCCCCAGCCCGGTTACGGCTACCCGCAGCAAGGCGGCCAGGTGCCTCCGCAGCAGGCCTACGGCTACCCCCAGGGCCAGCCGGCCCCCCAGCAGGGCTACGGCTACCCCCAGCAGCCCGCCCAGCCCGCCTATGGCCAGCAGCCCCCGTACGGCGGCCAGCAGACCCCCTACGGCGTGATCCCCCAGGGCCCCCCGGAGTCCGGCGGCAGCGGCAAGAAGATCGGCCTGATCATCGGCGCGGTCGCGGTCGTCGCCGCGATCGGCGTGGGCGCGTACTTCGTCTTCGGGTCGGGCGGGGATGTGAAGCCGTACACGATCTCGCTGCCGGAGAAGCTGCTGAGCGGGCAGTTCTCGAAGGTCCCCGGAGCCGGCCAGGGAGCCGAGGACTTCGCCAACGACAAGGAAGCCAAGGCACTGGGCATCACCAACAGCAAGGGCGTCAGGGGCAGCTACAAGGCCGACGGCGGGCTGACGATGACCGTGATTGGCGTGTACGGCACCATCGGCGACCCCGAGGGCACTGTCAGCCAGATGTTCGCCAAGGTGGACGAGAACGAGAAGAAGACCATGGGGGACGCCAAGGTCGAGGACGTCACGCCGACGACCGAGTACTCACCGAGCGACTTCGACGGTGCGGTGATGAAGTGCAGGGCGCAGAAGGTCACGGTCTCGCGGGGCGGCGTGACTGTGCCCGTCAGCGTCTCCACCTGCATCTGGGGCGACAACAGCGCCATCGGCGTCGTCCAGATGGCGGCCGCCCCGTCCCCCTCCGGCGCCGCCACGGCCACAACGCCCAGTGCGGAGGAGCTCTCCGACAAGACCGCCAAGATCCGCAACGCGGTCCGCAAGGAGAAGTAGCGATACCGCCCCGTTCCTTGAGGCTTCAAGGCGCTCGATGAGGATGCCTCGTCGAGCGCCTTTCGCTTACGGCGAGGCGAACCAACACATCCGGCAGAGCATTGGCCAAAACCTCACGCATGCCGGCAAAGCGGGATTCACCGACTGCTACCTTCACCTCGACCGAAAGATCAACAACGAGGGGATTGTCATGCGCAACGCAGTACGTCGCTTCGCCGCGGCGACTGGAGTACTGGTGGCGGCAGGTGCGCTTCCGATCGTGGCGACCGCACCGGCTCACGCCACCACCAAGCAGTGCACGTCGTTCCTGGCCGACTTCGGGTACACGGTGGGACCCAAGGTGCGCAGTGCGTGCAGCCTCGCGGGCACCGGCGACTGGATAACGCGACACGGGAATGTCGGCTTCTGCCAAGGCATACTGACGGCCATACGCGTCAAGCCGGAGCACGCCAACAAGGCTTGCGATCTGGGCCTCGAGAACTGAACCGCTGATCCACACCAGTAACCACAGAGCCGCCCGGCAGCGAATTCGCTGCCGGGCG
>NZ_QUAC01000176.1 GCF_003389455.1 Streptomyces inhibens
GAGGCGCGGGCGCGGGCCGAGCGGCGGCGCGCCCGGCTGCGGCACGAGGCGGCGGTCGCCGGGGCGGTGGCCTCCGGTGCGCGGCAGCTGCTGGCGCATGTCGAGGTGTCGGTCGTACGGGCCGAGGAGGAGCGGGGCGCCGCGGAGCGGGCCAAGGCCGAGCGGGAGCAGGCGCTGGTGGCCGCGCGCAACCAGGGCCGCGAGCTGAAGTCCGAGCTGGACAAGCTGACGGACTCGGTGCACCGCGGCGAGGTGCTCGGCGCGGAGAAGCGGCTGCGGATCGAGCAGCTGGAGACCAAGGCGCTGGAGGAGCTGGGGGTGGAGCCGGCCGGGCTGATGTCCGAGTACGGCCCCGATCAGCTCGTACCGCCCTCGCCGCCCGCCGACGGCGAGGAGCTGCCCGACGATCCGGAGCATCCGCGCAACCAGCCGGTGCCCTATGTACGGGCCGAGCAGGAGAAGCGGCTCAAGGCCGCCGAGCGGGCGTATCAGCAGCTCGGGAAGGTGAACCCGCTGGCGCTGGAGGAGTTCGCCGCGCTGGAGGAGCGCCACCAGTTCCTCAGTGAGCAGCTTGAAGACTTGAAGAAGACCCGGGCCGATCTGATGCAGGTGGTCAAGGAGGTCGACGAGCGGGTGGAGCAGGTCTTCACCGAGGCGTACCACGACACCGCGCGGGAGTTCGAGGGCGTCTTCTCGCGGCTCTTCCCGGGGGGCGAGGGGCGGCTGGTGCTGACCGACCCGGACGACATGCTGGCGACCGGGGTGGATGTGGAGGCGCGCCCGCCGGGCAAGAAGGTCAAGCGGCTCTCGCTGCTGTCGGGCGGTGAGCGCTCGCTGACCGCGGTGGCGCTGCTGGTCTCGATTTTCAAGGCACGGCCCAGTCCGTTCTACGTGATGGACGAGGTCGAGGCGGCGCTGGACGACACCAATCTGCAGCGGCTGATCCGGATCATGGAGGAGCTGCAGGAGAGCTCCCAGCTGATCGTGATCACGCATCAGAAGCGCACGATGGAGGTCGCGGACGCGCTCTACGGGGTCTCGATGCAGGGTGACGGCGTCTCGAAGGTGATCAGCCAGCGGCTGCACTGAGCGTCGCCGGCGCGTGCGGTGACCGGGGGCGCCGCCCTCGATCGCGCTTGCATGATCGCGTGGAGTGCCCGACACACCATCAGTTCACAACTTGAACGAACGTCCCTCAGGGTGGCCGGGAAACAAATTCATTACGCCCTATTGACTTCGAAACTTGAAGGCATAGTCTCTGCAACGTTGCTTTTACCTTCAAGTGGTGGGTACCCCCAACCTATGCACCACTAGAAGGGCCAGCCCCCGACGCCCGGCAGCGCAGCCGGGCCACTGGAGTTCACGTTGACCAGCACCGCGCAGCCGACGGTTCCGGAAGGCCGCAAGGCCCATCCCGACCACCTCGGCCATGTCATCTTCATCACCGCGGCTGCCGCAATGGGCGGCTTTCTCTTCGGCTATGACAGCTCCGTGATCAACGGTGCCGTCGAGGCGATCCGTAGCCGCTACGACGTCGGATCAGCCCTCCTTGCCCAGGTGATCGCCGTCGCGCTGATCGGCTGCGCCATCGGCGCCGCCACCGCCGGCCGGATCGCGGACCGCATAGGCCGTATCCGTGTGATGCAGATCGCCTCGGTGCTGTTCACCATCAGCGCCGTCGGCTCCGCACTGCCGTTCGCCCTGTGGGACCTCGCCTTCTGGCGGGTCATCGGCGGCTTCGCGATCGGTATGGCCTCGGTCATCGGCCCGGCCTACATCGCCGAGGTCTCGCCGTCCGCCTACCGTGGCCGGCTCGGCTCGTTCCAGCAGGCCGCGATCGTCGTCGGCATCGCCGTCTCCCAGCTCGTCAACTGGGGCATCCTCAACCTCGCGGACGGCAAGCAGCGGGGCACGATCGCCGGCCTGGAGGCCTGGCAGTGGATGCTCGGCGTGATGGTCATCCCGGCCGTCCTCTACGGTCTGCTCTCCTTCGCGATTCCCGAGTCGCCGCGCTACCTCATCTCCATCGGCAAGATCACCCGTGCCAAGGAGGTGCTCACCGAGGTCGAGGGCCACACCGTCAACCTCGACACCCGGATCACCGAGATCCAGGAGGGGATGCGCCGCGAGCACAAGCCGAGGTTCAAGGACCTGCTCGGCAGCAGGATGGGCTTCCTGCCGATCGTCTGGGTCGGTATCGGACTGTCGGTCTTCCAGCAGCTGGTCGGCATCAACGTCGCGTTCTACTACTCGTCGGCGCTGTGGCAGTCCGTCGGTATCGACCCGAGCAGCTCGTTCTTCTACAGCTTCACGACCTCGATCATCAACATCATCGGTACCGTGATCGCGATGATCTTCGTCGACCGGATCGGCCGCCGTCCGCTGGCGCTGATCGGCTCGGCCGGTATGGCCGTCGCCCTCGCGCTGGAGGCCTGGGCCTTCTCCGCCAAGACCGCGGCCGGCACCCTGCCGGCCACCGAAGGCACCGTGGCCCTGATCGCCGCCCATGTCTTCGTGCTCTTCTTCGCCCTCTCCTGGGGCGTCGTGGTCTGGGTCTTCCTCGGTGAGATGTTCCCGAACAAGATCCGCGCCGCCGCGCTGGGCGTCGCCGCCTGTGCGCAGTGGATCGCCAACTGGGCCATCACGGCGAGCTTCCCGAGCCTGTCCGACTGGAACCTCTCGGGTACGTACGTCATCTACACATTCTTCGCCCTGCTCTCGATCCCCTTCGTGCTGAAGTTCGTGAAGGAGACGAAGGGCAAGGCGTTGGAGGAGATGGGCTAACCCCCCCGCCAGTCCTTCTCCTCGCTACTGGGTACTGCCCCGGGTCATAAGGGACCCCGGGCAGTACCCCTTTTTGTGCCTGCGTCCGTGCCTGTGGTCCCGCCGTTTGTGCCCGCGGTGTCGTGGCTCTTCCGGGACCGCC
Organism: Streptomyces inhibens; assembly: GCF_003389455.1. GTDB lineage: Bacteria > Actinomycetota > Actinomycetes > Streptomycetales > Streptomycetaceae > Streptomyces > Streptomyces inhibens. The sequence continues at coordinate 2,927 of NZ_QUAC01000176.1, forward strand.
CGCTCGTCGTGCGGAACGCCCGCCGGTACGCCGCCGGTGTGGTGTGCAGCGCCTGCTGGAAGCGCCGGCGGAAGTTGGTCGCCGAGGACAGACCGACGCGCAGCGCGATCGCCTCGACGGTCAGATCGGTCTCCTCCAGCAGGGTCCGGGCCGCGGTGATCCGGCGGTCCAGCAGCCACCGGCCGGGGCTGGTGCCGAGCTGGTCGGCGAACCGGCGGGCGAGGGTGCGCGCGGAGATCCCCAGCCGGCCGGCCATGTCCTCGACGGAGACCGGTTCGGGCAGCCGGCCGGTCACCCACTCCAGCAGCGGGGCCAGCGAGTGGTCCATGGCGGGCGCGCGGTCGATCCGGTCCGCCGGGAGCGGGGCCGCGTACTGGGTCTGACCCCCTTCGCGATGCGGCGGCATGACCATGTGCCGGGCGATCCGCGCGGCATGGGCCGCGCCATGGTCGCTGCGTACGAGATGCAGACACAGATCGACACCGGCCGCCGCCCCGGCGCTGGTCGCGAGGTCGCCGTGGTCGATGTACAGCACCGCGGGGTCCACCTCGACGCGGGGGTAACGCTCCGCCAGGGAGGCGGCCAGATACCAGTGGGTGGTCGCCCGGCGGCCGTCGAGCAGCCCGGTCTGTGCCAGGGCGAAGGCGCCGGAACAGATGCTCACCAGCCGGGCGCCCCGGGCATGGGCCCGTCGCAGCGCCTGACGGACGGCGGGCGCGAGCGGCTCATCGGCCGGCGTCCAGCCCGGGATGACGACGGTGTCCGCGCTTTCCAGTGCGGACAGGCCCGCGGTCACCAGCATGTCGTAGCCCGCCGTCGTCCGTACGGGCCCGGGGTGCGGCGTACACACCCGGAAGTCGTAGCGGACCGGCAGGCCAGGGCGCCGGGTGCCGAAGACCTCGGCGACGCAGCCGAGTTCGAAGGTCGACTGGGGCGGGCGCACCAGTGCCACCACGCGGTGCGGGGGGTCCTGCGGCGGTGCCTGCCGCGGCGGTCCGGCCATGGCAGAAAAGTACCTCAGGACGTCATTTCTGACGCTGGGGGAGTGTGCCGCGCTCGGCCAGGGTGGAGACATGAGCGAGACGGACACGACCAGAAGCGCGGGCACGGACATGACCACGGACGCAAGCACGAGCACGGACACGGCAAGGGACGGACGGGCCGCCGGGGGCGTGGGCGGCACCCCGGGCTACGTAGGGATCGCGGTGGCCGACGCCCCGGTCAGGGAGCTGTTCCCCGGCATCCGGAGCCGGCCGCTGTGGACCGGCGACAACGGAGCCAAGGCCCAGGTCCTGGAGATGGCCCCGGGCAGCTGCTGGGAAGGCATCGATGTGCACGAACCGGGGCCCGAGGAGGTCTTCGTGGTCTCGGGCACCTTCAACGACGGGGAGCGTGACCATCCGGCGGGGTCCTTCATCCATGCGCCGGCCGGCTCCTGGCACGTACCCCAGTCGGCGGCGGGCTGCAGCCTGTTCGTCTTCTATCCCGAAGGCTGAGCCCCGCCCGCCGGGCGTCAGTCCTTGAAGCGGGGCAGCACCCGCTCGGCGAACAGATGCAGCGAGCGCCAGCCCTCGTCGACCGGCATCCCGCCGCACAGCGGATGCAGGATCAACGAGCCCTGGGCGCCCGCCTCCTGGGCGATCCGGAGGCACTCGTCGGGGGTGACGATGCGGTAGACGCCCTCGGCGCGCAGTGCCTCGACGTCCTGTGCCGCCGAACGCACCGCGGAGCGGATGCCGGCGGACTGCCAGGAGGCGTACGTCCGGGCCTCGTACAGCAGATGGCCGCCGTACTCGGCCCAGGTGCGGTCCGGGTCCTCGGAGACATGGAGCAAGGAGGTCCGCTCGGGCGGCTGCACCACCCAGCCCTCGGTGCCGAAGGCGGCGCGCCGTTCGTGGTAGTAGGCCTCCAGTTCGGGGAGGTGGGCGCTGGGGAAGAGGGGGAGCCCCAGGCGGGCGGCGCGCCGGGCCGCGGCCCGGGAGCTGCCGCCGATCAGCAGCAGCGGGTGCGGTCGGGTGTACGGGCGCGGGGTGACCTGGACCGTACGGCCCCGGTAGGTGAACGGTTCGCCGGTCCAGGCGGACAGCAGGGTCTCCAGCACCTCGTCCTGGAGCGTGCCGCGGCCCGGCCAGTCCTTGCCGTGTGCCGCGTACTCCTCGGGCCGGTAGCCGATGCCCGCGACGGTCACCAGCCGGCCGCCGCTGAGGAGATCGAGCGAGGCGATGTCCTCGGCCAGCCGCAGCGGGTCGTGCAGCGGGGTGATCAGCGCGGAGACGGTGACGCCGATGCGGCGGGTGGCGCCGAAGACGGCGCCCGCGAAGGTGAGCGGGGAGGGGATCCAGCCGTTGGTGGTGGCGTGGTGCTCCTCGGTCTGGACCATGGTCAGGCCGCGGTCGTCGGCGAACGCCGCCATCTCGACGGCGGCCCGGTAGCGCGCGGACAGCGTGGCGGGTGTGGGCGCGGGGTCGACGAGGTTGAAGCGCACGACCGTGACCGGCAGGGCAGGCAGGGCAGACATGGCAAACGTCCCCTTCGCCAAGGTGGTTGGCGAAGGGGACGTTAGCTGACGTTGCGTCAGGTCGCTAGAGGGGGACCCGGGCCCCCGGACCGGTGCCGGCTCAGCCCACCTCGACGGGCTGCCGGTCCTCGGCCGCCTGCTCGGCCCCGGCCGCCGGGACGGACTCCCTGGGCGTCGGCAGTACGGCGAAGACCACCGCGGCGATCGCGATCGTGGCTGCCCAGCCCAGGCCGTTCTCGCCGATCCAGGTGGTGGCCAGCGGACCGGTGAACCACTGGACCTTGGTGAAGCACAGGCCCGCGGCGAGCGCGACGCCCCAGGCGGTCATGGCCTGCCAGCAGAAGCCGCCGACGTACCAGTAGCGGCTGGTGCGGCCGGTGTTCATCAGGCCGTCGGCGTCGTAGCGCACCGCCAGCTTGCGCCGTCGCGCCATGTCGATGCCGTAGACGCCGATCCAGGCGGAGAAGGAGACCGCGAGCAGCGTCAGGAAGGCGATGAACTGGCCGATGAAGTCCTTGGCCACCAGCATCATGAACAGACCGCCGACCAGGCTGATGACGGCATTGATGCTGACCGCCAGGGCGCGCGGGAGCTTGACGCCCATGGTCTGGGCGGTGAAGCCCGCGGAGTACATCGACAGGCTGTTGATCAGCACCATGCCGACCAGCGCCGTGATCAGGTACGGCACCGCGAGCCAGCCCGGCAGGCTGTTGCCGAGGAACGACATCGGGTCGGTGTTCTGGCCGGCCAGCTTCGGGTCGGAGACGGCCATCACGCCGCCCATCAGCACCATCGGGAGCAGCACCAGGGCCGCACCGGAGACGGTCGTACCGACGATCTTCTTGCCGGACGCGGAGTGCGGGAGGTAGCGCGCGAAGTCGGGGCCGGTGGGCACCCAGCTGATGCCGCCGGCCGCGATGGTGCCGATACCCGCGATGACCATCGCGGTGGTGCCGGCCTTCTTGGCGAAGATCGCGTGCCAGTCCATCGTGGCGACCAGGTAGATCAGCACCATGATGCTGAACAGCCCGAACAGATACGTCGAGTACTTGTTGCAGATGTTCAGCGCCTTGCGGCCCAGACCGCTCACCAGATACGTGACGGCCACGAACGCGAGCAGGGTGACCACGATCAGGGCGTTGTTGCTCTCGATGCCGAACAGCAGATGCAGCACGGTCAGCACCGCATACGCGCCGGTGACCGCGTTGATCGTCTCCCAGCCGAAGCGGGCGACCCACAGGATCGCGCCGGGGAAGTAGTTGCCGCGGACGCCGAAGGCGGCCCGGGAGAGCATCGCGCCGGGCGCGCCGCCCCACTTGCCGGAGACCGACAGCACACCCACCATGCCGAAGGCGACGGCCGCGGCGATCGCGGCCACCAGCAGGACCTGCCAGAAGTTCAGTCCGTTGTTGACCACGAGCGAGGCGCCCATGGTGAGCAACAGCACGCTGATGTTGGCGGCGACCCAGGTCGGGAAGAGCTCGCGGACGCGGCCCTGCCGTTCGTTGTCGGGAACGGGTTCGATGCCGCGGGTCTCGACGGCGCCTTCGGTTTCGGGCGTGGAAGGGGACGTGGTGCCCATGGTGCAGGTATCTCCGAGCGGGGATCTGGAGGCACCCCCGGGGGAGGAGGTGCAGGCAGCGGCTGTGGTGCCTGGCCTGAATTTTGCTGCCAGGACTCTACGCGCGTTGCGCGGCCGTCCACCATCGTACTTTGATCCAACTTCTGCCTTTACGCACCGTTGGACCCCTCGACGAGGACGAGTGTCACCCACACTCGTCGAAGGGTCCAGTCGTACCTCTCTGATCAGGCAGGGGAGGGTGCGGGCCGGCGCTGGCTGACGCGGTGGTCGGCCTGCCGCAGCAGCTCGCGCGGGTCATCGAGCGGCGGGGAGATCCATGTCTCGTTGATGGCCCGCTTGAGCTCCTTGGCGAAGCCCTCCGGCCCCTCGCGCAGCGTCCGGTCCCAGCCGCTCGTGGCCACCGCGCCGGCCGCGCCGAGATCGAGACAGGTCGAGTACGGATCGGATGCGAAGTCCACCGGCGGCAGGCCGAGCAGATCGGCGGCCGCGTTGTGGCCGGCCACCTTGCCGAGCGGGGTGGCGTGCTGGCAGCTCTGCAGAACGGTGCGGCCGCCCTCGGCCGCGGCCGCCGCGGTGTCCCCGGCCGCGTAGACGCCCGCGACGCCGCGCACCCGCAGCCCGGCGTCCACGGCGAGCCGCCCCATTGCGTCCCGGGGCGCGGGGATCTGCGCGGTCAGCGCGCTCGCCCGCATCCCCGCGGTCCACACGGCCGTACGGGCGGGCAGGGCGCTGCCGTCGGAGAGGCGCACCGCGCGCTCGTCCAGGCCGGTGACCGTGGTGCCGGGGCGGCGCTCGATGCCCAGCTCGTCCAGCGCCCTGGTGATCACCGGGCGGGCCGCCGCGCCCAGCCCCGCGCCGATCACCTCCGCGCGCTCGACCAGCACCACCCGCACCTCGTCCGCGGCGCCGTACGGGGCCGCCGTCGCGCGCAGCCGCCCGACCAGCTCGGTGGCGATCTCCAGTCCGGTGAACCCGGCGCCGACCACCACCGCGGTCCAGCGGCCGGGCCCGTCCGGCGCCTCGGGCAGCGCCCGCAGATGCTCCTCCAGCCGCACCGCGGCCGGCAGGGTGTCGATGTCGTGCAGCAGCGCGGCGCCGGGCAGCTCGGGGCGCACCACCGCGCTCCCGGTGGCGAGCACCAGGCGCCGGTACGCCACCTCGGTGCGGCTGCCATCGGCCGCGGTGGCGGTCACCCGGCGCCGGGCGGTGTCCACGGCGGTCGCGGTGGCGGCGACCCGCCGTACGCCGACGGGGCCCAGCACTCGGTCGAGCGGCACCCGCAGCCGGGCCGGGTCGGCCTGGTAGAGGCGTGGCCGCAGGACCAGATCCGGGTGTGGGGTGAGCAGCGCCACAGAGTGAGCGGCGGGCCCGGTCTCGTGCGCGCGCAGCAGCCGGGTCGCCGCGGCGGCGCTCCACAGTCCGGCGAAACCGCCGCCCAAAACCAGGACATCAAACATCCGGATTCCCCTCGTAATGCTCCACGGGCCGGTCCCGGGGAGTGAATCCGGATGCTACACATCCAGATTGATTCTGGATACGGTCAATCCAGAATCGGCGCGTGCAGTCCCCACGGGTGGGGCGTGGCTGATACTGGAGGGGTTATGGAAATCGTCATCCTTGCTGTACTCATCGCCGTGGTCGTGCTCGGCGCGATCAGCGGGCTCGTCGTCAGCGGCCGCAAGAAGAAGCAGCTGCCGCCGTCCCCGCCGGCTGCCCCCAAGCCCTCCGTCACCGCGCCCCCTGCCGAACCGCATGTCGGCGAGGAGGCCGAGACCCCCCGCGACGAAGAGCGTCGCACCATCGAAGAAGTCACGCTGCCCACCGCCGAGGCCCCCGAGGCCGAGGCACCGGCAGCCGAGCCCGAGGCGCCGGTCGCGCCCGCGATCGAGGTCCCCGAGCCCACCGCCGGACGGCTCGTCCGGCTGCGCGCCCGGCTCTCCCGCTCGCAGAACACCCTCGGCAAGGGTCTGCTGACCCTGCTCTCCCGCGAACGCCTCGACGAGGAGACCTGGGAGGAGATCGAGGACACCCTGCTGACCGCCGACGTCGGCGTCGCCCCCACCCAGGAGCTGGTCGACCGGCTGCGCGAGCGGGTCCGCGTCCTCGGCACCCGCACCCCCGAGGATCTGCGCGCACTGCTGCGCGAGGAGCTCCTCGCGCTGATCGGCACGGAAGCCGACCGCACCGTGCACACCGCCAACGGCATCGGCAACGGCGGCGACGAGATCCCCGGCGTCGTCCTGGTCGTCGGCGTCAACGGCACCGGCAAGACCACCACCACCGGCAAGCTCGCCCGTGTCCTGGTCGCCGACGGCAAGTCCGTGGTCCTCGGCGCCGCCGACACCTTCCGCGCCGCGGCCGCCGACCAGCTCCAGACCTGGGGCGAGCGGGTCGGCGCCCGTACGGTCCGCGGGCCCGAGGGCGGCGACCCGGCCTCGATCGCCTTCGACGCGGTGAAGGAAGGTATCGCCGAGTCCGCCGATGTCGTCCTGATCGACACCGCCGGCCGGCTGCACACCAAGACCGGTCTGATGGACGAGCTCGGCAAGGTCAAGCGGGTCGTCGAGAAACACGGCCCGGTCGGCGAGGTGCTCCTCGTCCTGGACGCCACCACCGGCCAGAACGGCCTGGTGCAGGCGCGGGTGTTCGCCGAGGTCGTGGACATCACCGGCGTGGTGCTCACCAAGCTCGACGGCACCGCCAAGGGCGGCATCATCGTCGCCGTCCAGCGCGAGCTCGGCGTACCGGTCAAGCTGGTCGGCCTGGGCGAGGGCGCGGACGACCTGGCGCCGTTCGAGCCGGAGGCGTTCGTCGACGCGCTGATCGGCGACTGACCGCGTGCCCCCCTGCGCCGGAACCGGCGCCGGAGCACGATCACGGAAGGGCCCCTCCGCTCCCCTGCGGCGGGGCCCTTCTCGTATCCGGCGACCAGCAACCGGGCAACCTCTACAGAGAGTGGTTCCCTCCGCCGGAGCGGCGGCGGTTCAGCCGTAGCGAGGTGTACGCCAGGGTGCCCAGCAGCAGCCGGGCCTGCGGCGGGCGGTCGGCGGTGTCCAGCGTCGGGGGGCGCAGCCAGCGCATCGGGCCGTGGCCGCCGAAGTCGGAGGGGGGCGCGGTGATGTGGTCGCCGGCGCCCAGGGGGCGCAGGTCGAGTGCGGCGTCGTCCCAGCCCATCCGGTAGAGCAGATCGGGGAGTCCGGCGGCGGCGCCCGGGGCGACGAAGAACAGCGCGCGGCCCGTCGGGGTCACCGCGACCGGGCCGAGCGGCAGACCCATCCGCTCCAGCCGCGCCAGGGCGTTGCGGCCCGCCGCCTCCGGCACGTCGAGGATGTCGAACGACCGGCCCACCGGGAGCAGGAGGGCGGCGCCCGGGGTCTCCGCCCAGGCCGCGGCGGCCTTCTCCAGTGTGGCGCCGGCCGCCAGCTCTTCGCCTAACGCCAGGGGGTGCGCGCCGGGGGAGGGGCAGTCGGCGGCGCCGCACGAGCAGTCCGTACGGCTGCCGGTGCGCACCGCCCGGGCGCCGGGGGCGACATCCCAGCCCCACAGCCCCGTGTACTCCGCCACCGCCGTGATCTCGGTCGAGCGGGCGCGACGCCGGGAGCTGGAACGCATCTCCCGGATGCCGCCGATCGTGAAGCCCATGCCCCCTCCAACGGGTGGTGCGTGTCAGTGGTTACGAGTCGGCGGGTTGACGACGGGTCTTCTTCACGCTCCGTCCACGACCCGCGGTGCCGGTGGTGCGACGTGGTGTGCCGGGTGGTGCGGTGGGCCGTGCGAGCCCTCGCGCGCTTCGCTCCGCCCGTTCCTGCTCGACCTGTGTCAAGTCAATCGCGAGAGCCGGCCGGGGANCGTTCCTGCTCGACCTGTGTCAAGTCAATCGCGAGAGCCGGCCGGGGAGTTCATTCGAAGGGGTGGCGAATGGTGGCGTTTCCCCGATCGCCCTCGCGAGGGGCGTGATCGTAGGATTACTTTCAGTGCACGAACCCCGGAGAGGCACCCTTCGCACGGGTATGCCGATGGCAACGCACCGGTTGACCACAGGCCAAAAGGTGTGGGCGGAATCCGTGATCGGGTAGATGTACCCCGGACAGGCGTCGCAACGTGCTGCAACCTGTGGGTGGTTCGCACCAAGCACGAGGCACCAGGCACCAAGGCAGCTATCGGGATGGGAGCTTCCAGTGGGCGGCAATGGCGGCACGGGCGGCACCGACGCTGTCAAACAACCCAACGCACAACTGGGTTCGTGGTTCATGCGCAGCGGCTGGTCCAAGGGCGAGCTGGCGCGACAGGTCAACCGCCAGGCGCGCCAGATGGGCGCCCATCACATCAGCACCGACACCTCCCGCGTACGCCGCTGGCTCGACGGCGAGCAGCCGCGCGAGCCCATTCCCCGGATCCTGTCCGAGCTGTTCTCCGAACGCTTCGGCTGCGTCGTCGGCATCGAGGAACTGGGGCTGCGCTCCGCCCACCAGTCCCCGTCCGTCTCCGGCGTCGACCTGCCCTGGGCCGGGGCCCAAACCGTCGGCCTCATCAGCGAGTTCTCCCGCAGCGACCTGATGCTGGCCCGCCGCGGATTCCTCGGCACCTCCCTCGCACTCGCCGCCGGACCCAGCCTCATCGAACCGATGCAGCGCTGGCTGGTGCCGGTACCCGCGGCCCCCGCCGGCCCCGAGGAGCCCGACCGCACCAAGCGGCACGCACGGCTGTCCAAGCCGGAGCTGGACCTCCTGGAGGCGACGACCGCGATGTTCCGCCAGTGGGACGCGCAGTGCGGCGGCGGACTCCGGCGCAAGGCGGTGGTCGGCCAGCTCCACGAGGTCACCGACCTCCTCCAGGAGCCACAGCCCGCGCCGGTCGCCAAGCGGCTCTTCAAGGTCGCCGCCGAGCTCGCCGAGCTCGCCGGCTGGATGAGCTACGACATCGGACTGCAGCCCACCGCGCAGAAGTACTTCGTGCTGGCGCTGCACGCCTCCAAGGAGGCCGGCGACCGCCCCCTGGGCTCGTACATCCTCTCCAGCATGAGCCGGCAGATGATCCACCTCAGCCGGCCGGACGACGCGCTGGAGCTGATCCACCTCGCCCAGTACGGCAGCCGGGACACGTCCACCCCGCGCACCCAGGCCATGTTGTATGCGATGGAGGCCCGCGCCTACGCCGGGATGGGCCAGCCCAGCAAGGTCAAGCGGGCCGTCCGGATGGCCGAGGACACCTTCTCCGACGTCACGCCCGGCGAGCCCGAACCAGACTGGATCCGCTTCTTCTCCGAGGCCGAGCTGAACGCCGAGAACGCCCACTCCTACCGCGACCTGGCCTATGTCGCCGGCCGCAGCCCCACCTACGCCTCGCTCGCCGAGCCCGTCATGGAGCGCGCCGTGGAGCTGTTCCGCAAGGACCCCGAGCATCAGCGTTCGTATGCGCTCAACCTGATCGGGATGGCCACCGTACGACTGCTCCAGAAGGAGCCGGAGGCCTGCGCGGAGATGGCGCAGCAGGCCATCCCGTTCGCCCGGCAGGTCCGCTCGGAGCGGGTCAACACCCGGCTGCGCAAGACCGTGGACACCGCCGCCCGGGAATTCGGCGGTGTCGCCGAGGTCATCCGGCTCAGCGACGAGCTCGCCCGGCAGCTGCCGGAATCCGCGCAGGCCGTCTGACGGCCCCAAGAACACCGGCCACGGCCGCCGCCCCGTACAGCCCGACTCGGCTCCCCCCTGCCAGGTCATGCGGACGGCGGCCGTGGCCGGGCCCCCCTTTGCGCCTAAACCGGCGCCGCTTTCGCGGAGGTGGTTGGTCGCCGTGGGGGTTGCTCAATTGATGGTTGCGGTGGGGGGACGGTGGGCGGGCGGTGGGGGTTTTCGTGGGCTGAACGGGTGGGGTGTCCGCTGATCTCGGAGTTCACCAGGGCGTAACACTCATGGTGTCTTCGTCACTGCGGTGAAACACCGGCAAGGTTTGGCCGAAACCACGCTGCGACAACCTCATCGCGAGTCGGCCCACCAGAAACACGCCCGCACGGGCCGCATCGACGACGAGGAGACGCCGATGCCCCCAGGCATCCTGACGCTTGCAGCAGACAAAGTGACACTGAGCCCGGCGAACACCGGGTTCATGCTGATCTGCTCCGCACTGGTGATGGTCATGACCCCCGGGCTCGCCTTCTTCTACGGCGGCATGGTCCGGGTCAAGAGCGTGCTCAACATGCTGATGATGAGCTTCATCAGCCTCGGCATCGTCACGATCCTGTGGGTCCTGTACGGATTCGGGCTCGCGTTCGGCACCGACAGAGGCGGTTTCATCGGCTGGAACGGCACCTTCGCCGGCCTCAGCGGTATCGGCCTGACCGAGCTGTGGGGCGCCACCACCATCCCGATCTATGTCTTCGCGGTCTTCCAGCTGATGTTCGCGATCATCACGCCCGCGCTGATCAGCGGTGCGCTCGCGGACCGGGTGAAGTTCACCGCCTGGGCGCTGTTCATCGCCCTGTGGGTCACCGTCGTCTACTTCCCCGTCGCCCACTGGGTGTGGGCCGACGGAGGCTGGCTCTTCAAGCTGGGCGTCATCGACTTCGCGGGCGGCACGGCCGTGCACATCAACGCCGGTGCCGCGGCCCTCGGCGTGATCCTGGTCGTCGGCAAGCGCATCGGCTTCAAGAAGGACCCGATGCGGCCGCACAGCCTGCCCCTGGTGATGCTCGGCGCCGGACTGCTGTGGTTCGGCTGGTTCGGCTTCAACGCCGGCTCCTGGCTCGGCAACGACGACGGCATCGGCGCGGTCGCCTTCGTCAACACCCAGGTCGCCACCGCCGCCGCGATGCTCGGCTGGCTGGCCTACGAAAAGCTCCGGCACGGCTCGTTCACCACGCTCGGCGCGGCCTCCGGCGCGGTCGCCGGACTCGTCGCGATCACCCCGGCCTGCGGCGCGGTCAGCCCGCTGGGCGCCATCGCGGTCGGTGTGATCGCCGGTGTGCTCTGCGCGATGGCCGTCAACCTGAAGTACAAGCTCGGCTACGACGACTCCCTCGATGTGATCGGAGTCCACCTCGTCGGCGGTGTCGCCGGGTCGCTGCTGATCGGCCTGTTCGCCACCGGCGGTGTGCAGAGCAAGGCCAAGGGCCTGTTCTACGGGGGCGGCTGGGAACAGCTCGGCAAGCAGGCCGTCGGTGTGGTCTGTGTGCTGCTGTACTCCCTGGTCGTCAGCTACGTCCTTGCCAAGGTCATCGACGTGGTGATGGGCTTCCGGGTCAGCGAGGACGAGGAGATCTCCGGCATCGACCAGGCCGCGCACGCGGAGACCGCCTACGACTTCACCGGCGCGGGCGGCGGCACCGCGGCCCGCAAGGGACCGGCACTCGGCGAGGCCCTGACAAAGAAGGTGGACGCGTGAAGCTCATCACGGCAGTAATCAAGCCGCACCGGCTGGACGAGGTGAAGGACGCCCTGCAGACCTTCGGTGTGCACGGACTGACCATCACCGAAGCCAGCGGCTACGGCAGGCAGCGCGGGCACACGGAGGTGTACCGCGGCGCCGAGTACACCGTCGACCTGGTGCCGAAGATCCGCATCGAGGTGCTGGTCGAGGACGCGGACGCCGAGGAACTGATGGACGTCGTCGTCAAGGCGGCCCGCACCGGCAAGATCGGCGACGGGAAGGTGTGGAGCATCCCCGTCGACGACGCGGTACGGGTGCGGACCGGCGAGCGAGGGCCGGACGCGCTGTAGCCGGCCGGCGGTTCCGGCTCCGGTCCCCGTCGGGGCCGGCGCCGGAGCGGCCGCCCGAGCGGCGGATAGCCGCACGGCCCGCGGCGGCACAGACTGATCGTGCGGACCGCGGCGCGGGGGACGGCCCGCAGGGGGACGGGTCGTACGAGGACGACGGTGACGGCGGGGGACAACACGACCAAGGAGCGCGCGAGTTGACCGAGAGCGTCGAGGAAACGGCAGGACCGGCCGGAGCACCGGGACCGGCGAGCGCGTCCGGGCCCGCCCTCGAAGGCGGCTACCCCGCGGCCCGGCTGCGGCTCCTCCAGGACGAGGAGCCCTCCGGACCCGACCGCCGCGCGGCCCTCGCCCGGCTGACCGACGACTGGCTGGCCGGCCTGCTGAAGCGGCACGCGAGCGCCGCCGGCCTGTCCGGCACCGCCCTGGTCGCCGTCGGCGGCTACGGCCGCGGAGAGCTCTCCCCGCGCAGCGACCTCGACCTCCTGCTGCTGCACGACGGCCGCGCCGACGCCGGCGCCCTCGCCGCGCTCGCCGACCACCTCTGGTACCCCGTCTGGGACCTCGGCCTGGACCTCGACCACTCCGTACGCACCCCGCCCCAGGCCCGCAAGGCGGCCCGCGAGGACCTCAAGGTGCAGCTCGGCCTGCTCGACGCCCGCCACCTGGCCGGTGACCCCGAACTGACCGCCACGCTGCGCACCACCGTGTACGCCGACTGGCGCGAGACCGCCCCCAAACGGCTGCCCGAACTCCACGACATGTGCCAGGAGCGCGCCGAGCGGCAGGGCGAACTGCAATACCTCCTCGAACCCGACCTCAAGGAGGCCAGGGGCGGACTGCGGGACGCCACCGCGCTCCGGGCGGTCGCCGCCTCCTGGCTCGCCGACGCTCCGCGCGGCGGCCTGGAAGCCGCCCGCACCCGACTGCTCGACACCCGCGACGCGCTCCACCTGACCACCGGCCGCGCCACCGACCGGCTCTCCCTCCAGGAGCAGGACCAGGTCGCCGAGGCCCTCGGCATGCTGGACGCGGACGCACTGCTGCGGCAGACCTACGAATCCGCCCGCACCATCTCCTACGCGGCCGATGTCACCTGGCGCGAGGTCGGCCGGGTACTGCGCGCCCGCTCCGTCAAACCCATGCTGCGCGGACTGCTGAACGGCCGTACGGCAGGCAGGGGGGAGCGCTCACCGCTCGCCGAGGGCGTCGTCGAACTCGACGGCGAGGCGGTACTGGCCCGCACCGCACGCCCCGAGCGGGACCCGGCCTTGGTGCTGCGCGCCGCGGCCGCCGCCGCCCAGGCCGGACTGCCGCTGGCCACCCACGCGATCCGCCGCTGCGCCACCGCCTACGCCACCCGCCCGCTGCCCGTGCCGTGGCCCGCCGAGGCCCGCGAGCAGCTGGTGACGCTCCTGGGCGCGGGCGCGCACACCGTGCCCGTATGGGAGGCGCTGGAGGCCGAAGGCATCATCACGCGGCTGCTGCCCGACTGGGAGCGCGTCCGCTGCCGCCCGCAGCGCAACCCCGTCCACACCTGGACCGTCGACCGCCACCTCGTCGAGACCGCCGTCCGGGCCTCCGCGCTGACCCGCCGGGTGCACCGCCCCGACCTGCTGCTGGTCGCCGCCCTGCTGCACGACATCGGCAAGGGCTGGCCCGGCGACCACTCGACGGCCGGTGAGACCATCGCCCGCGACGTGGCGGGCAAACTCGGCTTCGACGCCCGCGACACCACGGTGATCGCCACCCTCGTACGCCACCACCTGCTGCTCATCGAAACCGCCACCCGGCGCGATCTGGACGACCCCGCGACCGTCGGGGCGGTCGCCGACGCGGTCGGCGGCACCGGCACCCTGGAGCTGCTGCACGCCCTGACCGAGGCCGACGCGCTGGCCACCGGGCCCGCAGCCTGGAGCACCTGGCGCGGCGGGCTCGTCGCCGACCTGGTCAAACGGGTCGCCGCGCGGCTCGCCGGCGAGCCCGAGGAGGACGTACGCGGCGCGGACGAGCCGACCGCGGAGCAGGAGCGGCTGGCGATCGAGGCCGGGCGCACCGGCGGCCCGGTCCTGGCCCTGCGCGCCCGCACCGAACCCGCCACCGAGGACGCCGGCGAAGCGCCCGCCCAGGAACCGGTCGGTGTCGAGCTGCTCATCGCCGTCCCCGACCAGCCGGGCGTGCTGCCCGCAGCGGCCGGTGTGCTGGCCCTGCACCGGCTCACCGTCCGCGCCGCCGACCTGCTGCTCCTCGATCCGATCGGCGACGGTCCGGTCCTGCTGCTGAGCTGGCGGGTGGCCGCCGAATACGGCTCGCTGCCGGACGCCGACCGGCTCCGCGTCGACCTGGTCCGCGCCCTGGACGGCTCCCTCGACATCCCGGCCCGGCTCGCCGAGCGGGAACGCGCCTACGCCCGCCGCTCCCGCGTCGTACTGGCCCCGCCACCGCGTGTCACCGTCGCCGGCGGCAGCTCCCGCACCGCCACCGTCATCGAGGTCCGCGCCCAGGACGCACACGGCCTGCTGCACCGCATCGGCCGCGCCCTGGAGACCGCCGGCGTCGCCGTCCGCAGCGCGCACATCAGCACGCTGGGCGCGAACGCGGTGGATGCGTTCTATGTCACGGGGACGGACGGCGCGCCCCTGGCGGACGGGGCGGCCCAGGGGGTTGCGGCGGCCGTGCAGGCCGCGCTTCAGTAGACGCCCGGGAACAGGCCAGGAACGGTTCGCTTGCGTGGCCGGATACCCTAGAAGCCGACTGGACCCCGCCCCCGACCCCGAGGATCGACGACCGCCGTGTTCGATACGCTTTCCGACCGCTTGGCGAGTACTTTCAAAAACCTCCGGGGCAAGGGCCGCCTGAGCGAGGCGGACATCGACGCCACGGCGCGCGAGATCCGCATCGCGCTGCTCGAAGCGGATGTCGCCCTGCCCGTCGTCCGCGCCTTCATCAAGCAGGTCAAGGAGCGCGCGAGCGGCAGCGAGGTCTCGCAGGCGCTGAACCCCGCCCAGCAGGTCATCAAGATCGTCAACGAGGAGCTCGTCGGCATCCTCGGCGGCGAGACCCGCCGTCTGCGGTTCGCCAAGACTCCACCGACCGTGATCATGCTGGCCGGTCTCCAGGGTGCCGGTAAGACCACCCTCGCCGGAAAGCTCGGCCGCTGGCTCAAGGCGCAGGGCCACGCCCCGCTGCTGGTCGCCTGTGACCTCCAGCGCCCCAACGCCGTCAACCAGCTCGCCGTCGTCGCCGAACGCGCCGGCGTGGCGATCTACGCGCCGGAGCCGGGCAACGGCACCGGCGACCCGGTCCAGGTCGCCAAGGGCTCCATCGAGTACGCCCGCGGCAAGCAGCACGACGTCGTCATCGTCGACACCGCCGGCCGCCTGGGCATCGACCAGGAGCTGATGCAGCAGGCCGCGGACATCCGCGACGCGGTCAGCCCCGACGAGATCCTCTTCATCGTCGACGCGATGATCGGTCAGGACGCGGTCAACACGGCCGAGGCGTTCCGCGACGGCGTCGGCTTCGACGGTGTGGTGCTCTCCAAGCTCGACGGTGACGCCCGCGGTGGTGCCGCGCTCTCCATCGCGCATGTCACCGGCAAGCAGATCATGTTCGCCTCCAACGGCGAGAAGCTGGACGACTTCGACGCGTTCCACCCGGACCGCATGGCGTCCCGCATCCTGGGCATGGGCGACATGCTGTCGCTCATCGAGAAGGCCGAGCAGACCTTCAGCCAGGCCGAGGCCGAGAAGATGGCGGCCAAGCTGGCGAAGGGCCCCAAGGAGTTCACGCTCGACGACTTCCTGGCCCAGATGGAGCAGGTCCGCAAGATGGGCTCCATCTCCAAGCTGCTCGGCATGCTGCCCGGCATGGGGCAGATGAAGGAGCAGATCAACAACCTCGACGAGCGCGAGGTGGACCGCACCGCCGCCATCATCAAGTCGATGACCCCGGCCGAGCGCCAGGAGCCGACGATCATCAACGGCTCGCGCCGTGCCCGTATCGCCAAGGGCTCCGGCGTCGATGTCTCCATGGTCAAGAACCTCGTCGAGCGGTTCTTCGAGGCCCGCAAGATGATGTCGAAGATGGCTCAGGGCGGCGGGATGCCGGGCATGCCCGGGATGCCGGGCATGGGTGGCGGCGCCGCCCGGAAGAAGAAGCAGGTCAAGCAGGCCAAGGGCAAGCGCAAGAGCGGCAACCCGATGAAGCGCAAGGCCGAGGAAGAGGCCGCGGCGGCCCGCCGCGAGGCCGCCCAGGCCGGCAACCCGCTGGGCCTGCCGCAGGGCAACGAGGCCCCGCAGAACTTCGAACTCCCCGAGGAATTCAAGAAGTTCATGGGCTGAGCCACCGAGCTCCGGTTCGTGAGCCCCTGGCCACCACGGTGTGGCCGGGGGCTCCTGCTGTCTACGCCCGCCTACCCCCGAGTGGGGTCTCCTGCCGTCCACACCCGCCCACGCCCCCCGAGTGGGGTCTCCTGCCGTCTGGACCCGCCCACGCCCCCCGAGTGGGGTCTCCTGCCGTCTGGACCCGCCCACGCCCCCCGAGTGGGGTCTCCTGCCCGTCTGCACCCGCCCACCCCCCCGAATGGGGTCTCCTGCC
>NZ_QUAC01000181.1 GCF_003389455.1 Streptomyces inhibens
GACCGCCCGTACGGCGCTGGCGATGCTGGCGGCGCCGGCGGCCGGGCGGCGCACCCGGGTGCCGGGGCAGCGGCTGCGGATCGAGGCGGACGGGGTGCTGCTGGCCGATCTGGACCGGCCGGTGCGCGGGGTGTCGGTGGTGCCGGGCGGACAGGCCGGGGCCGACGGGGCGCGTCCGGGGCCTGATGGCATCGGAGCCGGGGGCGGCGGCGAGCTGGCCGAGGTCGTGGTGCACTGGCCGGGCGAGGGGCGGCCGGTACGGACCCGGGCGCGGGCGGTGACGGTGTCCGGCGCGGACTTCCACTACCGGGCGGATGCGGTGGTCGGCGGGCCGGTCAGAAGCCGTACGTGGACCGTGCAGCCGGGGGCCTGGCGGTTGCAGCTGCCGCGGAGCGGGTGAGCCCGGGGCCGGGCGGGCGTTAGGGCCTGTCCGATGGGTCAGGGTCGGAAAGGCCCTAGCTGTCGATCTCGGCACGCAGCTGGTCGCGGTGGTCGCGCCAGCGCTCCAGCAGCCCCGTGAGCTCCTTCTGCAGGAACTCGAAGAAGGCGAGGGTCTCGCCGAGCCTGCGGCCGGCGGGGGAGTCCTCGCCGAGGCTCACGACGCCCTCGCGCAGCGTGCCCTCCCAGCGGGTGAGGACGCCCTCCCGGCGCGTCAGCGCCTCGTACCACTGGTCGCTGTGCACGCGGTAGCGGTCGCGGCGGGAGCCCGGCTCGCGCTCGCGGCTGACCATGTTGACCTGGGAGAGGTAGCGGACCGCGCCGGAGACGGCGGCGGCGCTGATCTGGAGCCGCTCGCCCAGCTCGGCGGAGGTCAGCATGCCGGAGTCGGACGCGAGCAGGCAGGCGAAGACGCGGGCGGGCATCCGCGCCATCCCGGCGTCGACCAACTGCGCGGCGAAGCGCTCGACGAACTGCGAGACCGCCTCGTCGGTACGCGCATCGCCACTCTGCTGTTGCTGCTCGCTCATATCCGCATCATCTCCCCTGATCAGAGCCACCCACCCCAACTTTATACGGTTTCTTAACTTCACAAATTTGTGAATCTAACGTACCTTCAAAATTATGACCACGGCAATCTCTTCCGCTCCCGCGATCCGGGTGGACGCCCTCCACAAGTCCTTCGGGCGGACCCACGCGCTGGACGGCCTCGACCTGAGCATCGAGGCCGGTGAGGTACACGGCTTCCTCGGGCCCAACGGCGCCGGGAAGTCCACGACGATCCGTGTCCTGCTCGGCCTGCTGCGCGCCGACGGCGGCAGCGCCCGGCTCCTGGGCAAGGACCCCTGGCACGACGCCGTCGAGCTGCACCGCCGTATCGCCTACGTCCCCGGCGATGTCACCCTGTGGCGCAACCTCTCGGGCGGCGAGGTCATCGATCTCTACGGCCGGCTGCGCGGAGGGCTCGATGCAGCGCGGCGGACCGAGCTCCTGGAGCGGTTCGAGCTCGACCCCACCAAGAAGGGGCGGACGTACTCCAAGGGCAACCGCCAGAAGGTCGCCCTGGTCGCCGCCTTCGCCTCCGACGTCGATCTGCTCATCCTCGACGAGCCGACCTCCGGGCTGGACCCGCTGATGGAGGAGGTCTTCCAGAGCTGCGTCGCCGAGGAGCGCGACCGCGGCCGCACCGTTCTGCTCTCCAGCCATGTGCTGTCCGAGGTCGAGGCGCTCTGCGACCGCGTCAGCATCATCCGCAGGGGACAGACCGTCGAATCCGGCTCCCTGGGCGAGCTGCGGCACCTCACCCGCACCTCGGTCGTCGCCGAACTCACGGGGACACCGGGGGCACCCCCAGCGGTGGCCGGGGGAGGGCTGGCCGCGCTGCCCGGCGTCCACGGCCTCGACGTCCAGGGCCATCGCGTCAAGCTCCAGGTCGACACCGACAAGCTCGACGCCGTACTGCGCTCGCTCGGCACCATCGGCGTCCGCAGCCTCATCAGCACCCCGCCCACCCTGGAAGAGCTCTTCCTGCGCCACTACCAGGACGACGCACCCGCCGAAGAGGCGATCGCGCGATGACCGCCGTGGCCACAGCCCTCCCCGCCCCCGCCGCCCGTTCCCGCCATCTGGCGGGCACCGGCGCCCTGTTGCGCCTCGCGCTGCGCCGCGACCGGGTGATGATCCCGGCCTGGGTGCTGGTCCTCGGCCTGGTCGTCGCCAGTATGGGCTCCTCCTTCGAAGCCCTCTACGACACCGCCGCCGAGCGCGCCCGACTGGCCGCCTCGATGAACGCCAACGGCTCGATGCGCGCGCTGTACGGACCGGTCTTCAGCGACTCCGTCGGCGGCCTGGTCTCCTGGCGGATGGCCGGTTACGGCGCCCTGCTCGCCGCGGTGATGAGCCTGCTGATCGTCGTCCGACACACCCGCGAAGAGGAGGAGACGGGCCGTCAGGAGCTGCTCTCCGCCGCGATGGTGGGCCGCCGCGCACCGCTGACCGCGGCCCTGCTGACGGCGCTGATCGCCAACGCCGCGGTCGCCGTACTGATCGCGGGCGGCCTGGCCAAGTCCGGCCGGCCGGCCGCCGGTTCGCTCGCCCTCGGCCTCGCCATCGGCTGCGCCGGCATGCTCTTCGCCGGGCTGGCCGCCATCACCGCCCAGCTCACCGAGAGCGCGCGGATGGCCAAGGGCCTGACCGGCGCGGCCCTCGGCCTCGCCTTCGCCCTGCGCGCCGCGGGCGACGCCGCCGATGCCGGCTCCACCTCGCCCCTCACCTGGATCTCACCGATCGGCTGGTCGGAGAACCTGCGCGCATACGCCGACGAGCGCTGGTGGATCCTCCTGCTCTTCCTGGCGGCGACCACCCTCGCCGTCACCGCCTCCTACGCCCTGACCGCCCGCCGCGACATCGGTATGAGCTTCCTGCCCGCCCGCCCCGGGCCGGCCGTCGCACAGCGCTCGCTGAGTGGTCCGTTCGGCCTGGCCTGGCGGCTCCAGCGCACCACCCTGCTGGGCTGGACGCTCGGCTTCCTCTGCGCCGGCGGGATCTTCGGCGGTATCGCCCAGGGTGCCGCCGACATGGTCGGCGGCAATCGGCAGACCCGCGAGATCGTCGAGCGGATGGGCGGAGCGCAGGGCCTGACCGACGCCTTCCTGGCCACGATGGCCGGCATGCTCGGCATGATCGCGGCGATCTACGCGACCGGTGCGGTGCTCCGGCTGCGCAGCGAGGAGACCGGCGACCGCGCGGAGCCGGTGCTGGCCGGCGCGGTGGGCCGGCTCCGCTGGGCCGGCAGCCATCTGGCCATCGCCTACGCGGGCACCGTCGTCATCATGGCCTTCGGCGGACTGGCCCTGGGCCTGAGCTACGGCATCTCCGTCCACGACGTCGGGGGCCAACTGGGCCCGGTCCTGGCCGCCGCGCTCTCCCAGGTCCCGGCCATCTGGACGCTCACCGGCCTGACGGTGCTCCTCTTCGGCCTGCTTCCCAAGGCCACCACCGCCGCCTGGGCGCTGGTCGGCGGCTGTCTGGCGATCGGCTGGATCGGCCCCTCGCTCAAGTTCCCGCAGTGGGCGATGGACCTCTCCCCGTTCGGTCATCTCCCCAAGCTGCCCGGCGCCGATGCCACCGCGGCCCCGTTCGTCTGGCTGCTGGCGCTCTCCGGCCTGTTCGCCGCCGTCGGACTGGTGGGCGTACGCCGACGGGACATCGGCTGATCCCCGGGCGGCCGGCCCTCCGGGAGCGGCCGCCCCCACATCCGTGCGCCGCCGGAGCTGTAGCGGACTCCGGCGGCGCACTTGTGCTCTGTCCACAGGGTGTGGACAGAGCACACCCGCAGCCCCACCGCCAGTCACTCTCCGCGATTTCACTCCTCGGAGCGATAACTCACAGTAGCTCTAGAGCGCAGAGTGATCATCCTGTTACTTTCTGTATGCACGGTCGTGACCACGACCGCGGCATCGGAGGGGATCATGCGACGTATCACCACCAAGATCGGCATGCTCGCGACGGCAGCGCTGCTCGCCATCACCGTGGCCGGGCCCGCCCAGGGGCAGCAGGCGAGCACCGCAAGACAGCGGACGAAGGCCGACTCCGCGGCCTACTTCGTGATGACCGATGTCACGCGCGCCGAGTTCGTCATCAAGCTCACCGACCCCCGCAAGATCCAGCACGCCCGGGACCTCCTCAGCGGCGCGACCACGGCGGAGCCGCATGTCATCGGCAGGATCGACAAGCGCCCCGCCCCGTACAACTGGCGCTGGAGCTTCCATCTCCGCCCGGAGACGATCGACTTCTTCGACTTCGCCATCGAGGTCTGTGACGCCACGACGCCCTATGTCGAAGAACATCTGGACGAGGCCGGCGGCCCGTTCCTGCCCGGGCTGATCTGGTGTCCCTGGTCCTCCCGCCTGGTGAAGGAGCTCCACCAGCCGTAGGCCCGGCCGTTCGGGGCACTGCCGCTCAGCCCCCCGGCGTCACCAGCCGCGCCTCGTAGGCAAAGACCGCCGCCTGTGTGCGGTCGCGCAGTCCCAGCTTCACCAGGATGCGGCTGACATGGGTCTTCACCGTGGACTCGGCGACGACGAGATGCTCGGCGATCTCGCCGTTCGACAGGCCCTGGGCCACCAGCACCAGGACCTCGGTCTCGCGTTCCGTGAGATCGGCGATGCGTTCCTGGGCCGGGGCGCGGGGGGTGCCGAGGCGGGAGAACTCGGAGATCAGGCGCTTGGTGACGGTGGGGGCGAGCAGGGCCTCGCCGGAGGCGACGATGCGTACGCCCTCGGCGAGCTGGCCGGCCGAGGCGTCCTTGAGCAGGAAGCCACTGGCCCCGGAGCGCAGCGCTTGGTAGACGTATTCGTCCAGGTCGAAGGTGGTCAGCACAAGGACCTTGGCGTCCGCGTCGGCGGCCACGATCTCGCGGGTCGCCTCCAGGCCGTTCATCTCCGGCATCCGGATGTCCATCAGGACGACATCGGGCTTGAGGATCGCGACCTTGCGCACCGCCTGCCGGCCGTCGACCGCCTCTCCGACGACCTCGATGTCCGGCATGGCGTTGAGCAGGACCGAGAAGCCCTCGCGGACCATCACCTGGTCGTCGACGATCAGTACCCGGATCATGCCGTGTTCTCCCCCACCGTGTTGGCCACCGGAATGAAGGCGGCGACCTCGAAGCCGCCCTCCTCGGTATGGTCGGCGGTCATCTCGCCGCCCAGCATCTGTACCCGCTCGCGCATGCCCAGCACACCGTGCCCCGCGCCCGGGGACGGCTTGGCGAGCCGGCTCGGCACGCCGTTGACGATCCGCAGGCCGATCCCGCCCAGGACGTAGGAGATCTCCACCCGGGCATCGGCGCCCGGCGCATGGCGCAGCGCATTGCTCAGCGCCTCCTGCACGATCCGGTAGGCGGACAGCTCGACGCCCTGCGGCAGCGGCCGGGGCGCCCCGGTGATCACGGCCTCGACGGTCAGCCCGGCGCTGCGGACGCTGTCGAGCAGCGAGTCGAGGCTGGCGAGCGTCGGCTGCGGCGCCTCCGGGTCGCTGTCGACGAAGGCGTCCGGATCCTCGGAGCGGACCACGCCCAGGATGCGGCGCAGTTCGGCGAGCGCCGCGACCGCGTTCTCGCGGATCGTCGCGAAGGACGTGGCGAGCTCGGGCGGGGTGTTCTCGACGCGGTACGGGGCGGCCTCGGCCTGGATGGCGATGACGGACATGTGGTGCGCGACCACATCGTGCAGCTCACGGGCGATCAGGGCACGCTCCTCCAGGAGCGTGCGCCGGGAGCGCTCCTCGGCGGTGACGGTCTGGGTCTCGACGACATGCCGGCGCTCCTCGCGCCAGGCGCGGACCGCGGCGGCGGAGACCAGCACCACACCGAAGAAGAACGCCACCGGGACCAGATCACCCATGCCGCCCCCGCCCAGTACCGTCAGCACGGCTCCCACGCCGAAGGTGACCAGCCACATCTCCACGGCCAGCCGCGGCCGGGTGCGCAGCACCACGAGGGTCATCACGGCGAGATGGGTGACGAAGGCGGCGTCCCTGTAGCCGCCGCCGTACGAGGAGTACGAGGAGAAGGCCGTGGTGACGCCCTGCGACATCACGAAGCCGGACAGCGACAGCCAGAACGCACCCACCGGGCGGAAGAGCGTGAGCGCCGGCGCGGCGGAGACCAGCACACTGAAGCCGACGGACAGCACACCGCGCACCGGGCCGATGCCGTAGCTCATGCTGAAGGTCGCCAGGAAGACACACATCGCGAAGAAGCCGACGATGAAGTGCGGCAGCCAGCGCGCCCAGTGCCGGATCCGCTCCGGCAGCCAGGGCACCCACCGGGAGATCTTGGCGTCCTCCAGCGGCGGCATCGGGCGGAAGGCGAAGGCGTCGACGAACAGATCCTGGCGCAGTCGGTGCAGCGCGCCATGGGCTATCCGGGCCTCCGAGCGCAGGGTGCCCTGCGTCTGGGTCGTCTCGTTCACGCTGACAACGGTAAGCACTCACCGGCGCCCGGGCGTCCCCACCAGTGGGGATCTGGCGGGGTCCGTCTCAGGTACTACGTGGGCGGATGCGGGACGCCGAGGAGGCCGAGGAGGGTGCGGCAGCTCGGGGTGCCGGGGGTGAGGGGGGCGTAGTGACCCACGCCGGGCAGCTCGCGCAGGTCCGTATCGGAGGGGCTCGCGGCGGCGTAGCGACGGGAGATGTCCAGGGGGACGTCCGGGTCGTCGGTGCCGTGCAGGATCGTGACCGGGATCCCGGCGGGCGGACGGCGCGCCGGGTCGGCCGCGGCGATGCGCTCCGGGAGGCCGGGGCCGGCGCCGAGGAGTTCGGCGACCGCGCCGTTGCTCAGGCCCAGCGCATGGGCGCGCGCGAGGTCGGCGACCGGCGAGACGGCGAGCACACGGGTCACGGGGGTGCCGGGGCGGGCGGCGGCGAGCAGCGCGAGATGGCCGCCCGCGGAGTGCCCGACGAGGACCGGGCCGCCGGCCCCCGGCACCTCCCGCGCCGCCGTGGCGATGCCCGCCGTGACGTCCTCGAACGTCTGCGGTGCACCGCCGCCCGCGCCGACCCTGCGGTACTCGGCCAGCGCGACCGGCAGCCCGTGTCCGGCCAGCTCGGCGGCGAACGGCGACAGATAGCGGCGGTCGTAGGCCGCCCGCCAGAACCCGCCGTGCAGAAGGACGACCAGCGGGCCGCGCGCCACCCCGGGCCGCGGGCCGTCGCCGGCCCACGGCCCGTACAGATCGACGATCTGATCCGGATGCGGCCCGTAGGCCACCGTGCGGTCCGGCGCCACCGGGGCCAGCCCCAGCAGCGCCGTCTCCTCGTCCGCCACGCTCACCCGCCGGTCCCGGCCGCTCCCGGCGCCACATCGGGCAGCGCGCCCAGCACCTCGCCGAGCACCCGCGCCGCCCGCTCCGCGTCCGCGAAGGAGGTGTAGAGCGGGGTGAAGCCGAAGCGCAGCACGTCGGGGTGGCGGAAGTCGCCGACCACCCCGCGCCGGATCAGCTCGTCCATCACCTGCCCGGCGACCGGGGCAGCGCCCTGCGCGAACGCAGCGGAGAGCTGGGGGGAGCACGCCAGCGACACCTGGCTGCCGCGCCGCTGATGGTCGTGCGGCGTGAGGGAGCGGACCAGGCCCGGCGGTACGTAGGCGTTCACGCACTCCAGGAAGAAGTCGGTCAGGGCCAGGCTCTTGGCGCGTACGGCCTCGATGGACACCCCGTCCCAGGCCTCCAGCGCCGCCTCCAGCGCGAGCAGCGACAGGATGTCGGGGGTGCCGACCCGGCCGCGCCGGATGCCGTCGGCGGGGGTGTAGCCGGGGTCCATCGCGAACGGATCGGCGTGCGAGTTCCAGCCGGGCAGCGGCGATTCGAACCGCTCCTGGAGGCTTTCGCGGACATAGAGGTACGCGGGCGAACCCGGGCCGCCGTTGAGGTACTTGTACGTACAGCCGACGGCGAGATCGACGTGGTGCGCATCGAGGCCGACCGGCAGGGCGCCGGCGCTGTGGCACAGGTCCCAGACGGCGAGCGCGCCCGCGGAGTGCAGCGCGTGGGTGATGGCGGGCAGGTCGTTGAGCTCGCCGGTGCGGTAGTCGACGTGGTTGACCAGCGCCAGCGCGGTGCGCTCGGTGACCTCGTCGGCGATCCGCGCGGGCTCCACCGGCCGCACCGCAAGGCCGGTCATCCGGGCCGCCGACCGGGCGATATAGCCGTCGGTCGGGAAGGTCGTGGCGTCGACGAGGATCTCCGTGCAGCCCTTTCCGGCCATCCGTACGCCGCCGACCACGGCCTTGAAGATATTGACGCTGGTCGAGTCGCCGACCACCACCCGGCCCGGTGCCGCCCCGATCAGCGGGGCGATCTTGTCGCCGATCCGCTCGGGCGCCGTCCACCAGCCGGATTCGGTCCAGGACCGGATGCGCAGCTCGCCCCACTCGCGGGCGATGACATCGGCGATCCGGCCGGGCACCGCGCGGGGCAGCGCGCCAAGCGAGTTGCCGTCGAGGTAGGCCGTGTCGTCGTCAAGGACGAAGCGGTCACGGATCGGGGCGAGCGCGTCGGAGGCGTCCAACTGCTGGGCGCGTAGGTACTGTTCGCGTCCCTCGGAGGGCTCGGGGGCGCCGGCGCTCCCGGGAGCCTTGGAGGTGTTGGGGGTCTCAGACATGGCTGCGCGCCGTCCACAGCTCGGGGAAGACGTTCTTGCGGGCCCGCTTCTCCAACCAGGCCACGCCCGCGGAACCGCCGGTACCCATTTTCGCCCCCATGGCCCGCCGGGTCGCGACCAGATGGTCGTTGCGCCAGCGCCAGACCAGTTCGGCGACATCGGTCAGCGCCTCGCCGAGCCGGACGAGCTCGGCCTCCTGCGAGCCGGCGTAGATCTCGGCCCAGACGGCCTCGACGGCCGGATCCGGCTCGTAGCGCAGCGCCGGGTCCCGCCGCAGCACGGCGTCCGGAACGGCATGGCCGCGGCGGGCGAGCAGCCGCAGCACCTCGTCCCACAGGCTCGGCTCCTGGAGGGCCTTCTCCAGCTCGGCGTGCTCCCGCGGGGCGCCGCGGTGCGGCACCAGCATGGACGCGGACTTCTCGCCGAGCAGGAACTCCATCCGCCGGTACATCGCGGACTGGAAGCCGGAGCCCTCGCCGAGCGCGCTGCGGTATGCGTTGAACTGCGCCGGGGTCAGCCGGGCGAGCGGCTTCCAGGCGGCGTTCAGCGCCTCCAGCTCGTACGTGGAGCGGTGCAGCGCATCCATCGCCACCGTCAGGTCGTCACGGCGCAGCGCCTCCGCGGCGGTGTGCCACTCATGGACGATGACCGTGAACCACAGCTCCATGACCTGCGTGGTGACCAGGAAGACCATCTCGCCGGGGTCGTCGGAGAGCGGGTGCTGAAGGTGGGTGAGGACGTCCGCCTGGACATAGTCCTCGTACGGGGTGGTGGTGCGGCTGCCGATGCTGAGATCGGGGGAGAACGGCGGGTCCTGCTCGGCAGAATCGGCGGATGCGTGCTCCGGTTCCGCGGGCGCCCCGGGCTCTATGGGCCCGGTCGACGCGCTGTGCGCGGGATCGTTGGGAGACGGCTGCGACATGAGGGACTCCTCAGGCGAACTACCGGGTAGCGGTCCGCCCCTTCCTTGTCGGCTCGGGAGCCCCGGTCCCCTCGGGCTCGGGTTGACCCGGCCCACTGAAATCATCCGTGCTGGACACCGAGGGCGCAAGGGCCGACCGCGATCACGCGGCCGGCCCCTCGATCGTGCCCCGTCAGGAACGGGGTGCCCCCGTCAGGAACCGGGTGCCCCGTGTCAGGAAAGGGTCTCGGCCGCGGTCGGCGAGGAGTCGCGCAGGAAGGTCGAGCAGCGCTCGTACTCCTCCTGCTCGCCGATCGCCTGGGCGGCGCGGGCCAGGGCGTGCAGCGCCCGCAGGAAGCCGCGGTTGGGCTCGTGCTCGAAGGGCACCGGACCGTGGCCCTTCCAGCCGGCCCGGCGCAGCGCGTCCAGGCCGCGGTGGTAGCCGGTGCGGGCGTACGCGTACGACTCGACGACCCGGCCTCCCTCGAACGCGTCGTCCGCGAGCTGCGCCCAGGCCAGCGAGGAGGTCGGGTACTTCGCGGCGACATCGGACGGCGCCGTGCCCGCGGCGAGCAGCTCGCGGGGTTCGGGGTCGTCGGGCAGATGGGTCGGGGGCGGTCCCCCGAGAAGATTCTCGTGAATGGCCATGCTTCCCAGTCTGCCAGCGCTGCGCTCGGCGGCTCTCCCCCACGTTGTCGGCGCTCCCGCCGTGGTGGCCGGTGGGGGCGGGCGTTACGTCTCCGGTCCCTGCCGTCTGGTGCCTTCCTGGACCTCGCCCGGATCCAGCGGCGGTGCGCTCATCCCGCAGTGGTAGGCGCACTCCGGGTGACAGTGCTCCTGCGCGCCCGGCTCCGCGGCGCGCAGCACGTTGGTGCGTACCGTCAGCCAGGCGATCACCGCACCGATCAGCAGGATGCCGGCGCACAGCGTCATGGCACGCCGGAAGCCCGCCGCGAACTCGTCCGCCGCGCGGTACGCCTCCGGTCCCACGCCCGCCAGCAGGGGCAGCGCGGCCACCGCCATCAGGCCCGCGGCCCGCGCCGCCGCGTTGTTGATACCGCTGGCCAGGCCGGCCCGGTCCACGTCCACCGACGCCAGCACGGTCGAGGTGAGCGGCGCGACCAGCGTCACCATCCCCGCGCCCAGCACCACCAGCGCGGGCAGTACATCGGCGAAGTACGACGCGCCCTGGCCCACCCGCATCATCAGCAGCATCCCGGCGGCACACAGCACCGGGCCGACGGTCAGCGGGATCCGCGGCCCGATGCGCTGCCCCAGCTCCCCGGAGCGGGCGGACAGCAGCAGCATCAGCACGGTCGTCGGCAGCAGCGCGGTTCCGGCCTGCAACGCCGAATAACCCACCACGACCTGCAACTGCAGCACGGCCAGGAAGAAGAAGCCGCTGAAGGCGGCGTAGACGCACACCGTCACCGCGTTGATCGCGGAGAAGAGGCGGATGCGGAAGATCGCAGGCGGCAGCATCGGGTCCGCACGGCGCCGCTCGACGCATACGAAGCCCACCCCGAGCAGCACCCCGGCCACCGCCGGCACGATCACGCCCGGCGCGGCGCCCCGGCCCGGCGCGGCGATCAGCGCATAGGTCACCCCGGCCAGCGCCAGCGCCCCCAGCACCGCGCCTGGCACATCGAAGCCGTGGCGCCGGCCCGCGTCCCGCTCCCGGGTCTCCGGTACGTGCCGCAGCGCCACCGGCACACACACCGCCGCCAGCGGCACATTCAGAAAGAACACCCAGCGCCAGCCGGGGCCGTCCACCAGCCAGCCGCCGATGAACGGGCCGACCGCCGCGGCCACCCCGCCGAGCCCCGACCAGGCGCCGACCCCCCGCGCCCGGTCCTCGGGGCGGAAGACGGCCTGGATCAGCGCCAGCGAGCCGGGCGTCAGCAGCGCCCCGCCGACGCCCTGCAACGCGCGGGCCGCGATCAGCACCCCGGCGTTCGGCGCCAGCCCGCACAACAGCGAGGCCGCGGCGAACCACACCACGCCGATCACGAAGACCCGGCGCCGGCCGTAGCGGTCGCCGAGTGCGCCGCCCAGCAGGATCAGCGCGGAGAGGGTGAGCATGTAGGCGGTGACGGTCCACTGGAGGACGGCCAGATCCGCGTTGAGGTCCGTGCCGATCCGCGGCAGCGCGATATTGACGACCGTGCTGTCGAGCATCGCCATACCGGAACCCAGCACGGCCGTGGCCAGCACCCATCGGCCCTGTGCCGAGGCCAGCCGCACCCCGCCGGGCTCACTCGGTTCAGTCATACCGCGAGCATGCCCGCATCCGGGCCGGCTCGCCCGCCTTGGCGGCATGCGCAAAGGCCCCGCATCCGGACGGATGCGGGGCCCTGGTGCGCTGCGGCCGGCCGTGCGGCCCGCCGTCTACTTGAGCTTGGTGCCCGTGGAGCGCAGGTTGGCGCAGGCCTCGGTGACGCGCTTGGCCATACCGGCCTCGGCCAGCTTGCCCCAGCTGCGCGGGTCGTAGGTCTTCTTGTTGCCGACCTCGCCGTCGACCTTCAGCACACCGTCGTAGTTACGGAACATGTGGTCCGCGACGGGGCGGGTGAAGGCGTACTGGGTGTCGGTGTCCAGGTTCATCTTCACGACGCCGTTTTCCAGCGCGGTGGCGATCTCCTGCTCGGTGGAGCCGGAGCCGCCGTGGAAGACGAAGTCGAACGGGGCGGCCTTGCCGTACTTGGCGCTGACGCCCTCCTGCAGGTCCTTCAGCAGCTCGGGGCGGAGCACGACATTGCCCGGCTTGTAGACGCCGTGGACGTTGCCGAAGGAGGCGGCGAGCAGGTAGCGGCCCTTCTCGCCCAGACCCAGCGCCTCGGCGGTGCGCAGCGCGTCGTCGACCGTGGTGTAGAGCTCGTCGTTGATCTCGTGGGTGACGCCGTCCTCCTCGCCACCGGTCGGGGTGATCTCGACCTCAAGGATGATCTTGGCGGCGGCGGCCTTGGCGAGCAGCTCCTGGCCGATGGCCAGGTTGTCCGCGAGGGTCTCGGCCGAACCGTCCCACATGTGGGACTGGAACAGCGGGTTCTGGCCCTTGGCGACGCGCTCCGCGGAGATGTCCAGCAGCGGGCGGACATAGCCGTCGAGCTTGTCCTTGGGGCAGTGGTCGGTGTGCAGCGCGACGGTGATGTCGTACTTGTCGGCCACGATGTGCGCGAACTCGGCGAGCGCGACCGCGCCGGTCACCATGTCCTTGTTGTACTGGCCGCCCAGGAACTCCGCACCACCGGTGGAGATCTGGATGATGCCGTCGCTCTCGGCCTCGGCGAAGCCCCGCAGCGCGGCGTGCAGCGTCTGCGTCGACGTGACGTTGATGGCCGGGTAGGCGAACTTGCCTGCCTTCGCCCGGTCGAGCATCTCGTTGTAGACGTCGGGGGTTGCGATGGGCATCTGTCCGCTCCTTGTGTATGCGGGTGTGCGTTCTTGGCCCTGACCAGGGGGCGAGGACTTCGCCGTGCACATCTTCCCAGACTCGGCGGATTGCTCGCATCGACCGTCCGGCCGATGGGCAAGAGGGACGGCCGGTTTCACGTGAAACCAACCGTCCCTCGAAGAAGCCGCAGGTCAGAGCAGTCCGGAGCGGAGTGCGCGACCTCCCGGGCCGTCCTCAGCCCAGGCCGAGGTCGCCGAGCTGGTAGCCCGTGATATAGGGCAGACCGGCCTCGGCGATGGCCGAGGCGGCGCCCCGGTCGACGATCGTCGCCACCGCGACGACCTCGGCGCCCGCCTCGCGCGCCGCCTCGACGGCGGTCAGCGGCGAACCGCCGGTGGTGGAGGTGTCCTCGACGACCAGCACCCGGCGGCCCTTGATGTCCGGGCCCTCGATCCGGCGCTGCATACCGNACCCGGCGGCCCTTGATGTCCGGGCCCTCGATCCGGCGCTGCATACCGTGCGCCTTCTGCGCCTTGCGGACGACGAAGGAGTCCAGCCGCCGGCCGCGGGCGGCACAGGCGTGCAGCATCGAGGTCGCTACCGGGTCGGCGCCGAGCGTCAGCCCGCCGACCGCGTCGTAGTCCAGATCGGCGGTGATGTCCAGCATCAGCTGACCGACCAGCGGCGCTGCCTCGCCGTCCAGGGTGATCCGGCGCAGGTCGATGTAGTAGTCGGCCTCCTTGCCGGAAGAAAGCGTCACCTTGCCGTGCACCACGGCCTTGTCCTTGATCTGCTGCAGCAGCTCGCCGCGCACGTCGTCACTCATGGCCATGAGCTTAGGGCCTGTCCGGTGGTCCCTGGCCGGCCCTGATCCACCGGGCAGGCCCTATGACAGCGCCCGCCAGGCCCAGGTCGTCGAGATCTCCAACGGGTCGATCGGGGTGACCAGGCGCGGCAGAGTGTTGAGGCCGTTCGGCGGGCCGGACTGGGGCTCGACGCAGACCGCGGCCTCCTGCTCGTCGTAGACGACGACCCACTCGGCGCGGCTGGTGATCTTCAGCTCCAGACGGCCCGGCCAGGTGAGCGTGGCAGCGACGCCCCGCGGCATGCCGAAGCAGTCGTCCCAGGGCCCCGGCCGCGGCGTGATCCGCCGCCCGGTCGGGAGGTGATCCGCGCCCCGCTCCTCCTGCCACTCGGGCGCGAAGTCGAGGCGAACGTCCTCGCCGCCCTCGCCCAGGTTCCGCAGGAACCAGGGGTGCCAGCCGGCCTGCGCCGGGAACGAGTCGGTGGCCGCCTCGACGCCCATGGTGAGGGTGAGCGAACCGCCGTCCTCGGCGAGTTCGACGAGCTGGGTGACCCGGCCCGGGTACGGCCAGGGGGCCGCCGGGTCGGCGAGCTCGTAGGTGAAGGCCGCCTCCGTGGCGCCCGAACGCACCGTCCGCCAGCCGAGGTTGCGGCCGGTGCCATGGATCGCGTGCGGCGGGTCGTTGACCGGCATCTGGTGCAGTTCACCGCCGTTGCGGAACTGCCCGTGCGCGATCCGCCCGCACCACGGGACCATCGGAAAACAGCCGTACTTGGCGCCCTGCCGCAGCAGCTCCGTACCGCCGACGCGGAGGCTGCCGAGCCGGCAGCCGTTGTCCGGCAGGATGGTCAGTTCGGCGTCTCCGGCGGCCAGCCGCACGCCGTCCGACGCCT
The DNA here is from genome assembly GCF_003389455.1 of Streptomyces inhibens. Taxonomy (GTDB): domain Bacteria; phylum Actinomycetota; class Actinomycetes; order Streptomycetales; family Streptomycetaceae; genus Streptomyces; species Streptomyces inhibens. The sequence continues at coordinate 14,595 of NZ_QUAC01000181.1, forward strand.
GCGTCCGCGACGCGCTCTGCGTGGTGTTGTCGGTGCTCACGGGACCGACCCTAGCGGTGCACCGGCGCGCGGCGCGGGACGCCGGGACGGCCGGCCGCCGCGCCCGACGGCGAGGTCAGCGGCGCCGGCGCAGTACCCGGCCGACGACCACGGCGGACGCCAGCACCACCGCGGCAGCGGGCGCCGCCCAGCGCAGCGTCATCGAGGTGGCGTTCGGCTCGGGCGCGGGCACCGGTGCATACCGTCCGCGCGGCGGGGCGTGGTCGACCTCCTCCGCGCTGCGCCCGATCATCGTCCGGCGGGCGTGCGCGGCCTCGGCGGGCGCGCCCCCGTCCGTGTCCTCGCCGTACGCATAGTCGAGGTGCGCATCGTGCGCGGCATGGACCGCATCCTCCACATCACCCGCGTCGACGTCCTCGGCGTCCGCAACGTCCTCGATGTCGCCCAGGTCCTCGGCGGCCTCGGTCTCCTCACCGATGTCCGCCGCCTCGACGGCGTCCTCGTCGCCGCGCGGTTCCGGCGACGGCGGCGGCACCTCGCTCTCGGACACACTGCGCCCGGCGGGCCCCTCGGCGTCGGCGGCCGCACCGCCGTCGCCGGTCTGCTCCCCCACCGGCCGCCGCTGAAGATCCGCCGCCAGGTTCTCCGCGAAGCGGTCCAGCAGCCGACGGCCGGCGGATTCCGCGGCCTGGTCGGTGGCCTCGGCGAGCCGGCCGTCGCTGTGGACGGTGCCGGCGCAGGCCAGGGTCGTCCCCGGGCCGGGCTCGGTGGCCGGCGACAGCCGTACGGTCAGCTTCAGCGCGACCGCCCCGTCGCCCCGCGACTCGGTGCCCTTGGCCTCCACGGTCACCACGGCGGCGCCGTCCTCGCCGGGTCTGCCGGCCGCGGCATCGCTGACCGTCAGCGCGCCGCGATAGGTGATGGTGGAGCTCCCGATACGCAACCGCAGCCGGCCCTCGGGGCGGTGCGGGGCCGCCTCGGCGTCGAGCTGGACTCCTGGGACGCAGCGCGCCACCCGCTCCGGTTCGGTGAGCGCCTGCCGCACGGTCCCGACGGGAAACGGAACGTACACCTCATGCTCCATGACATGGGAGCCTACCCAGCGCCCCGCTGACCCGTGCCCGCGCACGCACAACTTTCTGCATCGGCACCGGGCCGGCGGCCGGGGCCGGACCGCTCAGTCCAGATACCGCGGATGCATCAGCGTCGACGCCGGCAGGCCGGGGATCCGGTCCCGGGCCGCCCCGCGCCGCCCGTCCTGCAGTGCCTCGCGGGTGACGCCCGTCAGCACAGGCGCGTCGGGTGCCAGGCCGAACCACGGCTCGTGCCGCGCGGCCAGTACAAAGCCCCAGTACCGGCCCCCGTCGGTCGCCGGGACGGCGGCCGATCCCGGTGCGGCATCGGGCGGATCGGCGTCCGGAGGGGTGGGCCCGGCCCAGCGGTCGGGGCCGCCGGAGAATTCGGTGAGCCGGCCGGGCAGGCGGTACGGGACGGTCGCCAGGCCCACCGACCGGATGGTCGCCTCCACCGTCCAATAGGACTGCGCCCGCGCGACCGGCGGCCCGGCATGCACCACCAGCCGACCGTCGTCGGCCAGCGTCCGCGCCGCAAGGCCGTAGAACTCCTGCGAATAGAGCTTGGTGCTCGCGGTGATCCCGGGGTCGGGGAGGTCGGAGACGATGACGTCGTACGGCCCCTGCCCGTCGCCGGGGCGGGATGCGCCCTGCTCGCGCAGCCAGTCGAAGGCGTCGGCGGTCACCACCCGCACCCGCGGATCGCTCAGCGAGTGCCGGTTGAGGCGGGAGAGGCCGGGATCGGTGCGCGCCAACTCCACTACGCCCGGGTCGAGTTCGACGACGGTCACCGAGCGGACCGAGCGGTAGCGGAGGATCTCGCGCACCGCGAGGCCGTCGCCGCCGCCGAGGACCAGCACCCGGGCGTGCGGCCCGCCCGCCATCGCCGGATGCACCAGCGCCTGGTGGTAGCGGAATTCGGTGTCCGCGCTGACCCGCAGCCGCCCGTCCAGATACAGCGCCAGCGGCCGGCCGGAACCTTTCCTCTCCCGTCCCGCACCGGCTCCGGGGTCCGTGCCGCCGGTCATCACCACTTCCTGGATGCCGGTCTGCACCGCGACCCGCGCCGCCGAGCCGTACACCGCATGCCGGGCGGCCCGTTCGAACGGCGTGGCCAGCATCATGCCCGCGGCGAGCAGGGCCAGCACCAGGGTGTTGACGCCGAGCAGCGCCCAGCGGGCGCGGGCGGTCAGATCGCCGCGGAACAGCCACAGCACCAGTGCGCCGCCGGCCACCGCGTTGACGGCGCCGGTGACCAGCGCGCCGGTCAACTGGCCGAAGTGGGGCAGCAGCAGAAAGGGAAAGGCCAGCCCGCCGACGAGCGCGCCGACATAGTCCGCGGCGAACAGGTCGGCGACCGCGCCGCCCGCGTCCTGCCGGCGCACCCGCTGGATCAGCGTCATCAGCAGCGGCACCTCGGCGCCGATCAGGATGCCGATGGCCAGGGAGAAGCCGACCAGCGCGGAGCGGGACTGGCCGAACCACGCGAAGCAGGCGTAGAGCGCCATCGCGGAGCTGCCGCCGACCAGCGCGAGGCCGGCCTCGACCGCGCCGAAGCCGACCGCCGCCCGGCAGCGCAGCCGCTTGGCGAGCAGTGCGCCGACGCCCATCGCGAAGACCATGACGGACAGCACGACCGATGCCTGGGTGACGGAGTCGCCGACCAAGTACGTGGCCAGCGCGACCAGTTCGAGCTCGTAGACGAGACCGCAGGCGGCGCAGACGAAGACCACGGCGAGGACGAGCAGACGGCCCAGGCCGGCCGGCACGGGCAGTTGCGCCGGCGTCATGGCCTCCGACGGCCCGAGGGCGCCGGTGAACGCGGACTCTGGCTCGATCATGGCGTGAACGCTACGTGACGCCTCCGTGCCTCTACGTCACCCACACGGGTGTTCTCTCCGGGCCACACGCGTCAGCTGGAGCAACGCCGATGCGCACGATGCGGCGGGTGCATCCACGCCGCGCAGCCCGCGCACACCACGTCGTACGCACCCAACTGCCCTTCCACGCCCCCGGCGCACGCTCCCCGCGCCCCGCTTCCCCACGACCCCCGAGCCCTCCTGCCGGCCGGACTACTTACTTTCGCCCGCCCTCGTTAGACCGCCGCGACCGCCGCGCGTACGCCCACGCGGGTGCGGGTGGCCACCAAGCGGCCCTCCTGCGGATACGCGTGCCAGGTCCGCCAGCGCACCTGGCCCTGCTGGCGCTGCGCCAGCATCGCGGTGAAGGCGTGCGGCGAGCCGGGAAACGTTCCGGCGAGGCCGTGCGGATGCTCGGAGACCAGCGCGAGCAGCTCCTGCGCGCGCCCCGCGAAGGAACCACGCGAGAGGGTCTCCACATGCGCGGCGAATTCGTACTCCCAGTTGCCCAGCCGTTTCGCCACACCGAGCGGCAGCGGTGTGCTGCTGCCCGGCATACAGGCGACGGTCTCGGAACAGGTGCCGTGCTCCTCTTCGAGAAGTACCTGATGAGAGGCGCCCAGCAGTCTCAACTGCACCTGGGCACCATGGAGTTGGAGGTCGAGTACGGCGAGGGCCGGCAGGGGTTCCCTGCCCAGCGCCCAGGCCAGGTCGGATGCACGGGTATCGGTGTACGCCGTCTTCAAAGTGGTGAGCATGGGTCGGCTCCGCAAGCACGCAGTGGAATGGTGGGCCGGCCCGCCCGTTGAAGGATCAGGGATATACGACTGCCTGCCGGCACGCGCCCACGTGGGATGGGAGAACGTGGGGGATTCTCTAGGGAGAGGGAATCATGAAAGCCCTGCCGCCCACAGCGTTTTTACCCATCTCCTCCGGGTTTCCATCCGCCAGAGGGCCCAGCAGCTCAGTTGTTCAACGACCAAGCGCCCGGCGGGTGTTGGCGCCTTTGCCAAGCCCACCGGGAGCATATGCGGAACGGCATGGGCCACCCGCATGTGTGTGGTTGTGAGGGTCCGCCGGCCGGTTCAGCGATCCCCGCCGGACGCCGGTGCCACGACCGGTTCAGGAACCCCCGCCGCAGCCACCGCCGCCGCCACCGCCGCCTCCGCCACCGCCACCGCAGCCACCGCCGCCGCCACAGGAGGAGCCCCCGCCGCACGAGTGCCCCCCGTGGTGCCCGCCGTGGTGGCCACCGCTCGAACCCGCGTCACCGCCACCGGCGGCCCACCAGCTGCCGCCGTTCGAACCGCTGGAACCGCCGTACCGACGCCCGCGCCCCTTGCCGGCGCCGCTCCGCGAGGCCAGGGCCACCAGGCCGATCACCACCGCGCAGATCACCAGGAAAACCATGATTCCCATCTGCCTCACACTCCATTCCGTTCCCCCGAAGCGTGGGGGCACCTCCCACGCCCTTCAGGCAGTGGGGGCGCATCCGCTCCGTCCGGCGCCCCGTGCGCCGCTCGCGGCGCCGTCCCGCGCCGCTGACCGTCTCCGTCGACGGCCGTCACTATCTTTCGTGCGGGGCTGATGCCCGAGCCCGCGGAGTCTCAAAGCACAGTTGAGGAACTCCAGAGGTTCGGCGGAGGATGGCGCTCATGGACCGACCGCTGCTCAATCGCCGCCTGGCCGAATTCGGCACCACGATCTTCGCCGAGATGTCGGCTCTCGCCGTACGCACCGGCTCCATCAACCTCGGCCAGGGCTTCCCCGACGCCGACGGTCCGGAAGAGGTCAGAGAGGCAGCGGTGCGCGCCCTGCGCGACGGCCGCGGCAATCAGTACCCGCCCGGCCCCGGCATCCCCGAACTGCGCACCGCCGTCACCGCCCACCAGGAGCGCTTCTACGGCCACCTCGGCCTGTCCTACGACCCCGACACCGAGGTCCTGGTCACCGCGGGCGCCACCGAAGCCATCGCGGCCTCGCTGCTCGCCCTGGTCGAGCCGGGCGACGAGGTCATCGCCCTGGAGCCGTACTACGACTCCTACGCCGCCTGTATCGCGATGGCGGGCGGCCAGCGCGTTCCGGTGACCCTGCGCGCACAGCCGGAATCCGGCTCGTACCGCCTCGACCTCGACGAACTGCGCGACGCCGTCACCGACGACACCCGCCTCATCCTCCTGAACACCCCGCACAACCCCACCGGCACGGTGCTCTCCCGCGAGGAACTCGCCGAGATCGCCCGACTGGCCTGCGAGCGCAATCTCCTGGTCATCACCGACGAGGTCTACGAACACCTCGTGTTCGAGGGCGAGCACCTCCCCCTCGCGTCGTTCCCCGGCATGCGCGAACGCACCCTCACCATCAGCTCGGCCGGCAAGACCTTCTCCTTCACCGGCTGGAAGGTCGGCTGGGTCACCGCGCCACCGGAGCTGATCGCCGCGGTCCGCTCGGCCAAGCAGTTCCTCACCTACGTCTCCGCCGGGCCCTTCCAGTACGCCGTCGCCGAGGCGCTCGCCCTCCCCGACAGCTACTTCACCGGTCTGCGCGACGACCTGCGCGCCAAGCGCGACGTCCTGTCCGCCGGCCTCGCCGGCGCCGGCTTCCAGGTCTTCCGCCCCACCGGCACCTACTTCATCACCACCGACATCCGCCCCCTGGGCGCTGTGCTGTCCAAAGAGGGCGACGGCTTCGCCTTCTGCCGCGCCCTCCCCGAACGCGCCGGCGTCGTCGCCATCCCCAACGCCGTCTTCTACGACCACAAGGACCAGGGCGCCCCCTTCGTCCGCTTCGCGTTCTGCAAGAGCGTCGACGTACTGGAGGAGGCGGCCGGACGACTGAAGGCACTGGCGGACACGCCCTAGTTGTATTGCCCTGTGAGGTTGGGGACGCGGCTGGCGGGTGGTTGGCCTTTCAGGGCGGTGTGTCCGCGGTGGTGATTGT
>NZ_QUAC01000019.1 GCF_003389455.1 Streptomyces inhibens
CAGGCCGATCCCGGCCCGGCCCCGCCGTCCGCCGGCGCCGAAGCGGGCGCTGCCGGCGCCCCGGGCGACCGGGCAGCGGCGAAGAACGCGGCGGCGAAGGACGGTGACGGCCCGCGGGCGGCCCAGGATTCCGGCCGGGCGGCTCCCCGCCGGGAAACCGGCGACGGCGGCGACTTCACCCGCTACCAGCAGGCCCGCCAGCAGAACGGTCTGAACAAGATCCTGCGCAGCGCGGTCGCCACCGGCAGCGGCTCGGCCTTCTACGCCGAGCAGCTGTCCATCGGCGGCGACAACGGCATCGAGATCCAGGTGCTGAGCGTCTCCTCGCTGACCGTCGCCCAGCAGCTGGACTCCCACCAGGACGTCGACCAGCAGCCGCAGATGGCCGCACGGCTCGCGGCGCAGCACGTCCTGGTGCTCGCCGGGCAGCCGGGCAGCGGCCGCCAGTCCACGGCCCTGACGCTGCTCGCCGGCTGCTGTTCCGACGACAGCATCAAGATCCTGCACAGCGAGGCCCAGGGCATCCTGCAGGCGCTGTGCCAACGCGCCGACGAACTGCTCACCCCGGGCGGCTTCATGGTGGACCTGGGTGATCAGCCGCTGAAGCTGTCGACGGTCGAGACGCTCGGCCATCTCGCCCGGAAACAGCGCGCCTTCCTCGTCGTCATCGGCGAACTGGGCCCGGTGGACCCCGACCGGCTCCGGCCGCACGCCGTCGAACACCGGCGTCCGCCCCTCGGCGACGTCCTGGCCGTACACCTGAGCAGACTGCTCGCCGGGCACCCCGGCGCATGTGCGCACCAGGACTGCAGCGCCGAGCACACCGCGGCGTTCACCGCCCGGATGCTGGAGTCCCAGCAGGTGCAGCGCACCCTCGACGGGGCCCCGTCCGTACGCAGTGTCGTGGAGTTCGCCGAGGTCCTCGCGCAGAGCATCCACTCCGAGGACACCAGCCTCAGCGACGTCATCGGGCAGTGGCGCGACCGGCTCCGCCGCCTGGCGAAACAGCTGTTGCAGGTGTCCACCCAGACCTCGCACGGCCCGGTTCTGGACCCGCACCGCCAGGCGTTCCGTATCGCCTATGCGTTCTTCCACGGCCATCCGCTGTCCGATGTCTTCGAAGCGGGGGACGTGCTCAGCGCGACCGTGCTGCCGCGTTACGAAACCCGTGAACCGGCGCCCACCAACCACGTCTTCGAACGGGAACTGGACCAGCTGATACCGCAGGAGATGCGCGCCTCCGTGGACACCACGTCTGTTGGCGGCGTTGACGACAACCCGCGGCGGGCCAGGCTGGTGGACGAGGAGCTGATGCACGCCGTCATCGAGGTCGTCTGGCACGACTACGACAGCCTGCGCGATCCGTTGCGGGAGTGGCTGACGGCGCTGGTCGCCAGGCCGCTGGAGCGGATCCGGGTACGGGCCGCACAGATCGCCGGGATCCTGCTCAGCCATGACTTCGACAGCGTCTACCGGGACCTGATCCGCAACTGGGCCGGAGATTCCGCGGCTTATCGGCAGTCCGCCGCCCTGGCGCTGGAGATGGCGGCCCACGACCCGCGGCTGGTGCAGCGGGTACGGGGCCAGATCAGAAGCTGGCTGGGCAGCCCCCGGTGGCAGTTCCAGGACAGCGCGGCCCGGGCGTACGGAACCCTGGTCGGCGCCCAGGACGTACCGGACACGCTCTGGGCGCTGCGCGAGCTGGGCACGCGGCAGGAACTGGCGTTCAGCAGCTCGGTGGCCTTCTCGATGTCCTGGCTCTATCTGGCCGGCTCGCCGGGCCCGACGGCCGACGCGCTGGACCGCTGGATCACCTCCGAGAACGACCATCTGGCCAAACACGCCATCCGCACCCTGCTGATCCTCAGCCGCTACGGCGCCGGCCCGGACCGCCGCGACCGGCCCGTACTTGCCGACGCCGCCATGGCCGACCCGGACCGTGCGGACGCCCTGGTCCGCCTGTGGCGCCGGGCGCTGATGGGCCAGGACAGCTCGACGCGCGCCTGGGACCAGCTGCGGCGCTGGCTGCTCGCCGCGGACGCCGACAAGGAACTGGCCGCCTTCCTGGAGACGCTCGCACCGCGGATCTGCGCCCGGCCGCTGACCCTTCGTACCGGCTTCTACCTCGGTATGTGGGCCGGCCGCCACCCGGACTCGGGGACCGTCCGCCAGCTGCGGCAGCAACTCGCCAACGGCGGCCCCGCCCCCGACGCCGCGACCTGACGACGCCTCGCACACGGCGTCCCACCCACGGCGCCCGACACACGACCGCGTGCACCCGACGCCTTACACACGACGCCTTACACACCACGGCTGTACGAAAGGGAAGACGACGATGACAGAGCGCAAGGGACTGCGCACCAGGCTGCGCAACTGGTGGCGCAGGGTGACGGGAAAGAGTGGCGCGGAGACCACCACCGATCCGGAGCCCGAGGACGACACGGCCGGCACCGACACCCCGCCGGCCGGCCAAGCGGCGCAGGCCGAGGTAGGGGTGGAGCTGCCGCCCGGCGAGGACGTGCTGACAGTGGCCGCCCGCGGCGATGTCTTCACGTTCGAACTCCTCCCGCACTTCCGCTGGAGCAGCCAGGAGATGACGCTGGACAGCCTGCGCGAGCGCGCGGCGCTGCACGAGGAGGCGGCCCGCGGCAAGCTGCTGCGCCGCGCCTGGCCCATCGCCCGGACCTGCGATCCCGCCGATCCGGTGGCCGCGGAGAAGGCCATCAACAAGGAACTGCGCGGCGGCTGGTGCTACAACGACGAGAAGGGCCTGATCCGCTGCCGCCCGTCGGTACGCCTGCGCATCGACCCGGCCCTGCGCGAACACGTACTGCCCTTCCACCTCGCCGAACTGCGGCTGACGGAGGAGCACCGGCTCGGTGAGCTCAAGGCCGGCCAGGTGCAGGCGCGCACCGAGCGCTGGCTGCGGGTGATGAGCGAACTCGAACTCCTCGGCACCCTGGGGCCGGCCGAACGGCGGCTGTTGGTGCCGTTCGCCGCGGCACTCGCCGACGAGGACTTCTTCAAGGTCATGCAGGCGCTGAAGAACACCCGCCGCAACGGGGCCGAGGCGCTCGCCCAGGTCCTGACCGACGCCACCAGGAACCACGAGCAGGTGGGCCTCTTCGAGTACGCCAACGCCTACGACAAGGCCCTGAGCGAATTCTGCCGCCAGATGGGACTCAGCCCCTTCTCCTGGGTGGACACCGTGGCCGACGTCGAGGAGCCGGCCCCGTGACCCTCGCAGCGACCGGAACCGCCGGTGGACGTGGACGCCGCAGGGGAGCGCCCACGCTCGCCGGTGCCCTGGCGGCGGTGCTCACCGCCGGCCTCACCACCGCATGCGGCGACCCGCCACGTCTGGACGCCTGCGCCTGGATGAAGCAAACAGCGGATACCCCCGGACGTACGGTGGTCCTGGTCGATGTGTCCGCCTCGGTACGGGGCACTGCCGCCGGCCGCGACTACGCCCACGGCGTGGGCCGTCTGCTGGAGGCGGCGGTCGAGCGCAAGGACACCGTCTCGGTGGGCAGCTTCAGCGGCGACTCGGCGCAGATCACCTGGGCAGCCAAGGACCGTTCGGCCGACTGGATCAAGGACAACAAGAACTCGATCAATCAAAAGAAACGAAAGCAACAAGCGATCGGCTGCCTCACCGGATTTGTCGGCAAGGCCGAAAGCGCGGTGCCCAAGAGCAGCGGCAGCAATGTCCTTGCGGCTCTCACGGCAGGTGTCTCCTCGCTGGACGGCGCCTCCGGCCGTCGCAGCCTCGTCGTACTGACCGACGGACTCTCCACGACAGGTTGCGCCGATCTGCGCTCGGCCGCCTTCAGGGACAAGAGCGAGATCAACGCCATCGCCCGGGTCTGCGCGGCCCGCGACGAGCGGCCCGCCCTGAGCGGCGTGCACCTCACCCTCGCCGGTCTGGGCCAGCCCGCCGCCGACCAGCCCGCTCCCACACCGTCCCAGCGGACCTGGCTGAGCAGACTGTGGCGCAAGCTGTGCGACGCCGGAAAAGCGGCTGCTTCCGATACCTCCTGCAGCATCGCACCGACCGCCATCGGCACGACGCGGCATGGGGCGCCGCGGCACAAGCCGCCCCAGGACCCGGTGGTCCACTATGCGAACGACCGCCCCGAGACGTACGAACTCCCCGGCGCGGCGCTCTTCGACACCAATTCGTCCACCGTCCGCGCAACGGCACTCCCGCTGCTCAACGACGTGGCGGTCAACGCCCGCACCACCCCCGGCAGCAGGGTCAGCGTCTTCGGCTACGTCGACCCGCGCGGCCGGTCGGACAACAACCAGCAGCTGTCGCAGGCCCGGGCGGACGCGGTGAAGAAGGTCCTGATCGGACTCGGGGTGACCCGGGTGAACGCATACGGCAGAGGCCTGCCGGAGGGGTGCTCGACGAAGCCGAGCCACACCGCGAAAGGCCGGATGAGCGCCGAGGACAGGCTCCAGTGCGACCGGCGCGTCGACATCGAAATCGTCAGAAAGTGAGGGCCGCGGGCAGCGATGAACACCACCAACGGAACGAACCGGGCCGGGCCTGCCGCCCGCTATCAGTCGGCGGTCGACTGTCCCGGTAGCGACCCCTCCGTCGTCGAACTGGGCCTCAAGCAACGACTGCCCTCCCGGCCGGCGGATCAGACCGACAACCGGGAACAGGCCGCCCTCATGCGTGCCTTCACCGACGCCAACACCGCGCTGACCGCCGCCCAGGCGGGGCTCGGCACCGCCGCTACCGAGGTCGCCGACACCTTCCAGGAGGCGCAGACATCCATCGAAGCGGCCGAGCGGTTCACCATCGCCGGCTCGTCCCAGTGGGCGAGGGAGCGCAACGACGAACTGCGCACCCGCCATGCCGACGACGGACCGGAGAGCCTCCGGCGACCTCCGAGGCTCTGGCAGTGGCTGCTGTGGCCCACCATGATCGCCGGCGTGGCCTTCGACACGATGTTCATCGGCACCCTCATGCAGCGGTTCTTCGGACTGGCGGAGGGAGAAGTCGCCTACTACCTGGCCTACTTGCCCGGATTCGGGATCGCCGTCTGTCTGCTCGCCGCGGGCAGCCTGCTGGCCGAATCCGTCTTCCGGCGACGCACCAGGACCGCCCGCACACTGGAGCGGACACGCCGCAGGGCGAGCGTGGCGCTGCGTGAGGCGATATGGCCCAAGAGCCCGCGTACGGAGCGGCGGACGGCCGGCGAACTGCCCTGGCCGAACGCGGCCGGGCCGGTGCTCTTCGCGCTGGCCATCCTCACGGCGGTGTGCATCTGGGCCCGCATGCGCGCGGCCGACGCGGTACGCGAGCATGTGGAACTGGCCCCGGACCAGAACGCCGTCGTCATCCTCACCCTGGTGCTCAGCACCGCCGCCATCGTCGTCAAGGTGCTCGCCCACAACCCCTGCGCCGACAGCGCCAAGGAGACCGAGCAATCCGTCGTCGCCGAGGAGAAGCGCGGCAGGGAGCTGCTGGGCAAGGCACGGCGCAGCCTGGTCGAGCACACCAAGAGCTGGTGGCGGCTGCGGTCCACCGTCGAGGAGGCCGCTACCGACGCGCACCGTACGCTCGACGACGCCTGCATCCGCATCATCGAGGACCGCGCCCGCACCGGCGTGGCCGGCAGCTACGAATTCCCGCTGACCACGCCCGCCTGGCCCTACCCCAAGGCCGTGCGCAACGGCGCCGCCGCCACCCCGGCCACCGGGGACCGGCCACCCGCCCGCCCCACACCGCCCCGGGCCCGTCTCGAACTCCTCGACCAGGCCTACACGGTGCTCGAACGCTACGCCCCCGAGAAGCTCGAAGACCGCCTCAACGGCATCGCGGAAGCGCTGAACGCCCAGTTCCGGGCCCCGCACCGGCAGCCCGACCGGCCGGAATCCGGGGCTGTGCCGGCCGACGAGCCGCGGGCTCCCGACGAGACCGAGGCACCGGGCGAGCCCCAGGCGTCCGACGAGCCCGAGACGTCCGAAGAGCCCCCGGCGCCCGACGCGCCCCCGGCGCAGGAGCCCGGCAGCGCCGACGCGGACGGCCGGCCCGAAGACGGCGGGACGGCATCATGACCACGCACCCGCGCTTTCGTGCGGAGGAGGTGAAACACCTGGAATTCCTCCAGGCCGTGATCGCCCGCCACGCCAACACCTCTTTCCTCGTCAAGAGTTGGGCCATGACCGTCAGCGGCGCCTTCATCGCGGTCGCCACCCGGGGGCCGAGCTGGAAGACGGCCGCCGTCGCCCTGGGCCTGGCCGCAGGATTCTGGCTGCTCGACAGCTATTACCTGCGCCAGGAACGGAGGTTCCGCACCCTCTACGAGAAGGTCGCCGACCGCCGCACCCCGCAGGTCCCGCCGTTCACCATGGATGCCGAGCAGCACGGCGACCATGTGTCCTGGCGTGGCGTCGCGCTGTCCAGGACGATGGTGCTCTCCTACGGAGTCCTGGTCGCCATCGACACCATGACGGTCCTCTTCCTCGCCTGACGGCCGTCAGCGGTTCCTGCCCCGGGCCGTTCCCCTACGGCCCGGCGCTCATCCTTGAGTGGACCCGGCAGCGGTCCACGGCAGGAGCAGGCCGTCGCCGTCGGCGCGCGGGACGAGATGGATATGCAGATGGCGGATCGTCTGGGTGGCCGAGGGACCCCGTGAGGTGATCACGTTGCAGTCCCCGACCTCCGCCGCGAGTTCGGCGGCGCGCAGCATGGTGGTCGCCGACACCACCGGGTCCTCGGCGACATCGGCGACATGGACCCTCGGGATGACCAGCACGTGTCCGGCGGTGACACCCCCGTGACGAGGCCGGATGGCGATGGTTTCGGGCCACTCGCGCAGGACCGTTGCCGGCGCCTGGCCATGCACGATGCGGCAGAAGGGGCAGCCGCGACGGCGCGTGTGACGGGGCGGCCGCGGACTCCGCGGGCAGGCGCCCGGCGCGTCGCCGGTCACTTCGAGGAACTCCCCGGAACTGACCATGAATCCTCCGCCTCGGACTGGTCGCACTGGTGTCACCGGCCGGCGCATCTGCTGGATTCCATAATCAACCATTGGATCCAGGTATGAGTAACTCATCTGCATTTCCGGCCAATTGCACGCTGGATGACGACCCCGAGCGGGCCGTCATCACCAGAGCTTGTCGATCTCGCCCGGGTAGAGCTCGATGCGGCTGTGGGAGAAGGACGAGTGATGGAGCCGGGCCGAGGGCGAGAAGAAGTCCGCCATGGTGACCTTGTCGAAACCGGGCCGATCACTGGGGAACGGGGCCGTCGGCGTCCCGCCGATGAGCACCGTGCCGGGCAGATGGTGCCAGCCCGCGCCTTCGTAGAACGGCTGGAGCGGACGGTCGCAGGTGAACAGGCCGATATCCAGGTCCATGGCTGCCATCGCCTCGTGGGCAGCCGTCACCAGACGGTGGCCGTGCCCCTGGCCGCGAGCGGCGGCCCGGGTCACCACCGTGCTCAGCCCGGCGGCCTGATACTGCCGTCCGGCGTGCACGATCGGCTTGGTGAGGATGTCCAGGGCAGCGAGCACCGTGGCGCCGTCGACGAGCAGCATCGACACCGGCCGCAACGCCGGGTCGTGGGCGAAGGTATCGGGCGCCGCAGCGGAATCGGGGGGCCATGCCTCGTCCCGTAGCTCCGCTACCTGCGTCTGCAGAGCGGGCGGGATCCCGGCTTCCGGAAACGTCATGATCGGCACGCGCCCATTGTGACTGCCCGTGCAACCAGGGCCAAGGGAATTCCGTGCGGCTGCGCCCGGCAGTCGTCCGTGGGCCCGGGGGTGCAACCCTCTGCGGGATGGCTCTCAGGCGGATCGGCCGCCCCCGCGTGGCCGCGGACTCACGCGGGGACGGACCGCCCTACTCAGGATGGTTGTCTGCGACTACGGATGATGCTCTGTGCGTCGCGAGGGGTTTACAGGGGCCGGGCCCACAGGTCCCACTGGAGACCCGAGCCGTCGCAGAACGGGTCGGCCCACTTGCCGCTGCTCACCAGGTCGGTACCGGCGGCCTGGCATCCGCTGAGGGTCCAGAACTTCTTGCCGGTCCACACGGTTCCGGGAGGACCGTCCATCGGCTTGGCCTGGTGCTGTGCGGAGGAGGTGGCCGGTGCGGCGGCCTTGGCTCCGGTGGAGGCGGTGGCGTGAGCGGCGGCCCCCAGGCTGACGACCGTGAGCGCGGCCGCAGCGAGAGCGGTGGTGAGAATTCGCCTGTTACGCACGTGATTTCCTTTCCCCGTAGCGTCAGGGCCCCTTGCGAGCCCCGTCACCGTGCACACGGATGCGGGACCTCGGCGTATGACACCGCCGTGTGTGACCTGGGTCACAGTGCGCTGAGGGTGGTCGAGTCCTGACTGAAAAGGTATTTGACGAAGCGTCAGTCATCTGGACTCGCATGTGTGCGTCTGATTGTGAAGTGTGCCGCGGCGCCCGATTTCGCCCGGCTGCGCCGAAGTCCTGGTCGCCGCAGTCATGGTGACGGGGCGTCCGATGCGACACGCCGGGTCGGGAGGGTGGCGAGGTAGCGCCGCGAGCTGTTCCGATCTGCGGATTTACCTGTTCTTTTCGGGGTGTTGGCCGGAGGCGCTTGCCTTGGTGGCGCGGGGATGGATAGCGTACTCAGCACCTAAAGCTTTCTGGACAGCTTTAGTGAAAGCTAAAATATTGATTCGGTCCCGGGGTGGGGGAGAAGCATGCAGATCAAGGTTGCGGTGGCGTATCACAGTGGATACGGCCACACCGCGAAGCAGGCGGCGGCCGTGGCGGCCGGCGCGGAGAAAGTGCCCGACACCCAGGTACGCCTGGTCTCCCTCGCCGAGCTGAACGACGAACTGTGGGAGGTGCTGCAGGAGTCCGACGCCCTCATCTTCGGCACGCCGACCTACATGGGCGGCAGCAGCGCCGTCTTTCGCACGTTCGTCGAAGCCACCAGCAAGGTCTGGGGCGACAACATGCGCTGGAAGAACAAGATCGCGGGTGGCTTCACCAACAGCGGCAACATGGCGGGCGACAAGCTCAATGTGCTCATCGACCTCGCGCTGTTCGCCGCCCAGCACGGCATGATCTGGGTCGGTCTCGCCGAGTACGGCGGCTGGAACACCTCCTCCGGCAGCCCGGAGGACATCAACCGGCTCGGCAGCTGGCTGGGCGCCATGTCCCAGTCGAACAACGACGAGGGGCCCGACGTCACGCCCTGCGCCAGCGATCTGCGTACCGCCGAGGCGCTCGGCCGACGGATCGCCGAGACCGCCCACATCCACCGGGCCGGCCGCGCGGCGGTCGAGTTCCCCGAGGTATCCGGCTGACCTTCGGCAGCCCGCACCGAGGCTCGGCTTGTTCCGGTCGCCCACGTCCACGACGCGGGCGGCTCCCTCCGTATCGGCGAGCCGGCGAACGGCCCGCACACGGCCTGGCGAACGGCCGCAAGCAGCCTGGCCAACGGCCCGGCATGCGGCCTCGCCGACAAACACGGCGTCAGCCGCCCGATACGGGCGTCACCTGCTCGACACGGAAAGCGCGGCGGGTCCTGGGACACATCCCGGGACCGGCCGGGGCGACCGCTCCCGACGCCGCCCGTGCCCGGCGCGTTCCGGGACGCGGTGATGTCGCCGCCGCGCCCCGGCCCGGCAGCGCCTGCACCACCCGGCCCGTGGACAGGGTGCGGTCGCCCGCCACCGGCCGGAGCCCGCGCCGGGCGGTACCGCACACAGCACCTTGTCCAGCCCGCTCGCCCCCTCGGCGCAGCCGGCGCGGGTTCGCCCCCACGCGCACCCCGCTCCCACCGGTCCCGGCCGGCTGAAGCTCGTCCCCGTTCGGCAGTCCCATCACTTTTCACCGTGCCCGCGGCTCCGTGCGCGCCCGGAAAGTCCTGGCCGTGTGCCGTCCGCGCGGCTTCATCTGCCACCCCGAGGAGATCAGCCATGTTCAAGACCACCACCGACGCCGAGCTGGCGGGCAACCCGATCGACGAGGTGATCGGCTCCACCATCCGCTACGCGGCACTGACCACCGCCGCCAAGCTCGGCATCTTCACGGCCCTGGAGGAGGATGGCCCCAAGACCCTCGACGAGCTGGCCACGGCGATCGGCGCCAGCACGGACGGCACCCGTGCGGTGGCCGACGTCGTCGCCGTCCTGGGCTGGCTCACCCTGGAGGACGGGCGTTACCGCAACGGCCCGCTCGCCGAACGCTGGCTGGGCAAGAACGCCGCGTACGACTTCACCCCGGCGCTGCTGTGGGCGTACGAACTCACCCACGTCATGTGGGAACTGCCGCAGGCCGTACGGGACGGCAAGCCCGACCGGTCCCTGTGGGAGCGCTGGGCCGACAACCCCGACGCCGGGCGTGACTTCTCCGCGTACATGCAGGTCAAGTCGCGGCTCACCGTGCAGCCCATCGTCGACGCCGTACCGCTGCCCGACGGCGCCCGGCGCCTCCTGGACCTGGGTGGTTCGCACGGACTGCACTCCATGGCCATGTGCGAGCGGCACCCCGACCTCTCCGCGACCATCCTCGATCTGCCCGAGGCGCTCGCCGACACCGGCGCCGCGATCGAGAAGGCGGGCCTCGCCGACCGGATCACCCTGCAGCGCGGCAGCTTCCTCAGTGGCGACCTCGGCACCGGATACGACGTGGTCTTCCTCTTCGAGATCGTGCACAACCACACCGACGAGGAGAACCGGGACCTGGTCGCGCGGGCCGCCGAGGCGCTGCGGCCCGGCGGCCGGATCGTGGTGCTGGAGGACGTACGCGGCGAGCAGCTCGACGAGCACAACGCGGCGTTCTCCCTCGCCATGTTCGCCTGCTCCGGCGACCGCACCTACAGCCTGCCGGAGATCTCCGGCTGGCTCACCGGCGCGGGCCTGAAGTCCGTCGAGCGGATCGCGCTGCCCTCATCCGTTTCTCTGGTCGTCGGCACCAAGTAGAGCCGACGGCCGTGGAAGGGGGGAGCACCGTGCAGATCGATCTGGCACACCGGTCGACCAGCTCATGGCTGCTGGCCGCGGACCTCGCACATGACGTGTACGCCCAGGCATACGGCGCCGATGTCGCGCCCCGGCCCGACTCGTTCATCGTCGCCCGCCCGGCCCGCCACGGGGCCGAAGAGCCCGGCCCGCCACTGGCCTGCGCGGGGCTCACCTACGGCCGGGACCGGGCGCTGTTCTCCGAGCGGTACCTCGACACCGGCATCGAGGCAGCCGTCCTGGCCCACCTCGGAGTCACGGTGGACCGCAGGCGGGTGGTGGAGGTGGGGGCGCTGGCCACCCGTCGCGCCTCGGTCGGCCGCGAACTGATCCGCGCCACCCCGATCATCGCCTGGTGCCTGGGCATGGAGTACATCCTGTGCACCGTCACCAGCAGCCTGATCTCCATGCTGGGCCGCGCCGGCATCTGCTTCGTCCCGTTCGGTCCGGCCGATCCTCGGCGGCTGACCCCCGCCGAGGCGGCGCGCTGGGGCACGTACTACGACCATGAGCCACAGGTCGGCGTCATCGCCCTGAACGCGCTGGACCGCCTCTTCTCGGACGCCACCGGACGCTACTCCGTCACCGATCTCCAACTGAGCATCAGCGCAATGGAGGTGGCCGGCCATGCGGGGAATTGAGGAGAGCCTGATCAGGTTCGGTGAGTCGGAGCGCCCGCTGATCGAGGTGCTGGGGGAGGACGGTGCCCCGGCGCGGACCTTCAGCTACCAGGAGGTGACGCGCCGGGCCGCGGACCTCGCCGAACGGATCGGCCCAGGGGACGGCCGGCCGCTGCGCATCGGCGTGATCTGTGGCAACACCCCCGAATTCGTGGTCGCCGACCTCGCGCTGATCGCCGCGCGCGCCATCGAGGTGCCCGTCCCGCTCGCCTTCTCCGCCGAGCAGGCCGCCGGCCTGCTGGAGGAGACCGACCTGTGTGTGGTGGACGCGGCCGGACGGGAGCGGCTGACACAGTGGGGGCGGGACCGGGTGCTGCGCCCGGACTGCGCGGTGCTGCCGCTGTCCACGGACGAGCCCGTTCCGTCCGCGCCGCTGGTGCTGTCGCCGACCGGCATCAGCCACGCGGAATGGGAGTGCAAGGTCATCCACACCTCCGGGACGACCTCGCGCCCCAAAGGCGTACGGATCCGGGCCGCGGCGCTCGACGCACTGCTGCGCTCACTGCGTTCGGTGATGCCCCGCGGGGCCTTCGCCCGCTATCTCTCCGTCGTGCCGTTCAGCCTGCTCATCGAGCAGGTCACCGGTCTCTACATGGTGCTGCTCGACGGCGGGACGCTGGTCCTGATGCCGCCCGGCAAGGCACTGGTCGGCACCGCGGCGGCGGCCGCCGGCGACTCGCTGCCGTATGTGGCGGCGTCCCGGCCGACCGCGATGGTCGCCACGCCCGCGCTCGTCGATGCCTTCGCAACCGCCGCGGACCGGGCCGCGGCCGGCGGACGAGCGGTGGCCCCGGCCCTGTTCGGCACGCCCGACGCACCGCTCATCTGCTGCGGCGGGGCGCCCGTACACCCCGAGCTGCTGCGCCGCCTGGAGGACCACGGCCTGCCTGTGCACGAGGGGTACGGGCTGTCCGAGAACAGCTCCGTGGTCAGCTGGAACACCCCGGCCGCACGCCGCCCCGGCACCGTCGGCCGGCCGCTGCCGCACGTCCGGGTCCGGCTCGCCGACGACGGCGAACTCCTGGTCAACAGCACCTCGTTGTTCGCCGGCTACACCCGCGACGACCCCTCCAGCCTGATCCTCGACGCCGGCGGCTGGCTCCGCACCGGCGACCTGGCCCAGATCGACGCGGACGGATTCATCAGCATCACCGGACGCAAGAAGAACGTCATCATCACCGCGGCCGGCCGCAATGTGGCCCCCGAGTGGGTCGAGGCACAGTACGCCCAGCTCCCCTTCGTCCGCGCGGTCGCCGTGGTCGGTGACGGTCTCGACGCCCTGCACGGACTCTTCCTCGTCGATGAGTCCACCGATCTCGCGGCGGCCGCGGTGGCCGTCCGGGAGTTCGGCGCAGCACACCTCTCCGAGGTGGAGCGGGTCGCCGTGCCGCACCTCGTCGCCGACGGACGCCTCTACCGCAGGTTCTTCACCGTCACCGGCAGGCCCATGCGGGCAGCTGTCCGCACCGCCTTGACCAACGGAACGCTGTACGACCACCAAGGAGCAGACGCATGACCACGATCGCTGACGTGCGGCCCTACGGAGCCGCCACCGGCCGGCTCGTCCTGCCCGCCGAGGACAGGTCGCTCGGTGCGCTGGACCCCGCATGGGTCACCGGGCTGCTCGCCGACGCCGGCTTTCTGCTCTTCCGAGGTTTCCGCACCGGCCTGGAGGAGTTCACCTCCTTCGTCAAGGCGCACTCCAGCCGGATCACCCTTGACCCGGCGCGCTCCTTCCACGGGGGTGCGGTCGCCCAGAAGGTGGACGCGGGCACCGGCGCCGTCGGCCTCCACCTGGAGAACGGCAACAGCCCCTTCGGCCCCGACCTCACCTGGTTCCTGTGCGAGAAGGCCGCCGCCAGCGGCTCCCGGACCACCGTCTGCGACGGCTATCGCGTCTGGGACGCGGCGAGCGACACCGCCCGCGCGGTCTTCGGCGTCAAGGACATCATGTACAGCCGCCGGGTGGAGGAGGCCAAGTGGAAGGCGTTCGTCTGCCACCAGACGGAAGGCCGCAAGGACCCCGACGACATCACCTTCGCCGACATGAAGGAACTGGTGGGCGGCAATGTCTCCACCACCCTCCAGCTCAACGACGACGGCTCCCTCCACTACGCGTACCGCACCGGCGCCGTCCGTCCGACGCTCTTCGGCAGCCGTCTCTCCTGGGCGAACAGCGTCTTCGGCCCCTCGTACAACTACGAGGCCCCGCGCATCACCTTCGCCGACGGCACCGACATCCCCGAGGAACTGCTCACCGAATTCCGCCGCATCACCGCCGAACTGACCGAGGAACTGGACTGGCAGGACGGTGATGTGGCGCTGATAGACAACACCCGGGTGATGCACGGCCGACGCGAGATCCTGGACACCGACCGCACCATCTACAACGCGCTGAGCTACCTCGACCCCGCGCTGCTGTCCGCCGCGAGGGACGGGAGGACCCAGGGATGACCACCGCGACCACCGGACTCGACGACGAGCGGGTCGGCGCCGTCCTGGCCGAGATCGCCCGGACCGCCGAGGACAACGACCCGGACATCATGAAGCGCGCCTACGCCACGGCGGCGGACTGGCCGCAGCCGCCCACCGCCCAGCAGGCCGCCGAGCTGTGCGCCCAGGCCGCGCTGCCCGTGCACCCACAGGTCGGTACCTTCCTGTATCAGCTCGTACGGAGCCTGCGCCCGGCCCTCGTCGTCGAATTCGGCACCTCCTTCGGCGCCTCGACGATCTACGCCGCGGCGGCGCTGCGCGACAACGGCGCCGGCCGCATTATCGGCTCGGAGCTGCATCCGGGCAAGGCCGACCGCGCACGCGGGCATCTGTCGCGCGCGGGGCTCGACGGATACGCCGAGATCAAGACGGGTGACGCCCGCGAGCAGCTCGCCGACCTTCCCGGTCCGGTCGACCTGGTGCTGCTGGACGGCTGGAAGGAGCTCTACCTGCCGGTCCTCAAGATCCTCGAACCGTCCCTGCGCGCCGGCTCGCTGATCGTCTCCGACAATCTGCCGATGCTGCCCGCGGAGTTCACCGACCACGTCCGCGCACCCGGCAACGGCTACCTCTCCCAGCAGCTTCCGCTGGGCGACGGCATCGAATTCTCCCTCCGCCTCCAGGGAAAGGGCTCCGAAGACCTGTGAACTCCCGCACCCACCGCCGTACCCTGCTCCGCGCCGGTGTCGCCGCGCTGCCCCTGGCGGCAGTGGCACCGGCCGCACACGCCGCCGACGACGGCACCGGCCGGCTCACCGCCACCGACGTATCCTGCTGGACCGACGCCTATCTGGAGGCATGGCGGACCAAGAATGACACCGCCGCCGTCCGGCTGTTCACCCCCGACGCCGTGTACGAGGCGGTGCCCGGCGTCCCCGCCCAGACCTTCCGCGGCCGCGACGCCATCGGACGCTACTGGCGCGACATCACCGCCGGCCAGACCGAGATGACCGGCCGCCACGGCACGCCGGTCGTCACCGGCAACCGGGCGGCCGTCGAACTCTGGGTCACCCTGCGGGCCCCCGCCATCAACCCCGACGGCGACCACTGGGTCACGTTCCTGGAGACCAACATCCTGCTCTTCGCGCCCGACGGCCGCTGCCGCCGCAACACCGAGTACTGGAATCTGCAGATGGGCCGACTCGCACCGCCCCAGGGGTGGGGCACCGCATGACCACCGCACGGCTGCTCGTCACCGGCGGCCGGGTCCTCAGCATGGACCCGGCCCTCGGCGAACTTCCCGTCGCCGACGTCCTGGTGGAGGACGGCCGGATCACCGACGTACGGCAGGACCTCGACGCCACCGGTGTGTACGAGCGGATCGACGCGCACGGATGCCTCGTCCTCCCCGGCTTCATCGACACCCACCGGCACATGTGGCAGGCCGCACTGCGCGGCAGCGGCGCCGACCAGACCCTCGACCAGTACTTCGCGACCGTGCTGCACTCCCTGGCACCCCGGCTCACCGCCGACGATCTGCACCTGGGAAATCTGCTGAGCGCATTGGGCGCCCTGGACGCGGGGGTGACCACCGTCCAGGACATCTCCAACATCGCCAAGCCGACCGAGGAGCACACCGACGCCCTGCTCGACGCGCTCACCGACTCGGGACTGCGCAGCGTCTTCGCCTACGGACACGGCACCGCGCAGGACGCCCGGCGGGTGCGCACCCGCCGGCTGCACGCCAAGGACGCCCTGGTGACCATGGCCCTCAACGCCGAGGCCGGCGGTGACGAGACCATCCGGCGCAACGGGGACCTGGCCCGCGAACTGGAGCTGCCGACCGCCCTGCACGTCAGAGGCGGCAGACCGGTCTCCCGGCTGCGCCGCCTCGGCGTACTGCGCCCCGGCACGGTGTTCATCCACGGCACCGGGCTGGAAGCCGGCGAGCTGGAGATGGTCCGCGACAGCGGAGGGGCCCTGTCCATCGCGCCCGCCATCGAGATGACCATGGGCCACGGGCTGCCCCCGTTCGCCGCGGCGGCGGCCGCCGGATTGCGGCCCAGCCTCAGCGTGGACGTCGAAGTCGCCGCGCCGAGCGATATGTTCACGCAGATGCGGGCCGCCTTCCAGGTCGGGCGCTTCGCCGCGCTGCAAGGCCATGCGGGCCCCGGCGCGCCCCTGCTCACGGCACGGGAGGTGCTGGAGTTCGCGACCATCGGCGGCGCCGAGGCCCTCGGGATGGCGGACCGCACCGGCTCCCTCACCCCGGGCAAGCAGGCCGATCTGATCGTGCTGCGGACCGACCGCCCCGGCGTGGCACCGCTGCACGACGCCACCGGGGCCGTCGTGTCGGCGATGGACCGCGCCGACGTCGACACCGTGCTCGTCGCGGGCCGGATCGTCAAACGCGCCGGGCGGCTGCTGTACGCCGGCCTTCCCCGGCTGCTGGCGCGGGCGGAGGAGGTGCGCGAGCGGCTGGCCGGCCGCTGAAGCGCGGCGTCAGCGGCGGATCAGCACGCCCTCCTCGATGGCGGCGAGCGCGATCCGCAGCTGTTCGCTGAGGACCTTCGCGGTGCGCTCCGGAATGCGGTCGACGAGCCGGGCATGCACGGCTGTCGTGGCGCGCACCGCCGCCTCGGCGGTCTCCACACCGCTCGGCGTGAGCTGCACCCAGCTGCTGCGGGCGTCGTCCTCGGCCGCCTCGCGGGTGACATAGCCGGCGGCCACCAGGCGTTTGACGACATTGCTGGTGCCGCCGGAGGAGAGCAGGAGGGCGTGCGTGAGGTCGGTGGGCTTGAGACGGTAGGGGGCGCCGACGCGCCGAAGGGTGGCGAGCACGCCGTACTCGGCCTGGGTCAGCCCCAGCTTCTCCAGCTCGACCCCGGCCGCAACATCGAAGGCCGAAACCAACAGGGCGCTGCGCTTGGCGAGTTCCAGGGGTAGACCGGCGATTTCGGGCAGCTCGTTCCCCCATGCCGAGATGATCTCGTCTACGTGGTCAGGCTCCACTGTGATCCGCCTTCCCTCTGCCCGATAACTCAGTTCAAAGATATCCCACCGTCCGGTCGGTAGCGTTCTGACCTGGGGAGACCTTGTGGTCGTCAGACGCGGACCCGGTGAAAGCCACCGGGCGGCGCCTGAGTTCTCATGCTCCGGTGGAACCGTCGATCCGCTCACGCAGCAGATCCGCATGACCGTTGTGCCGGGCGTACTCGGCGATCATGTCCACCATGATGGAGCGCAGTGAGACCGGTTCGCCGGTTCTCAGCCGGATCCCCGTCGCGTCCAGCGACTCCGCGGCGGCCGTGATCTGCCGGGACCGCTCGCTCTCCGCCCGCCAGACGGCGAAGTCCTCGTCCACATCACCGTCCACGAACTCGAAGTCCTGGTCGGGATCCTCGTCGGAGTAGTAGAGCAAGGGCAGGTCCTCGCCGGCGAACTGGATACGGAACCACCAGCGCTCGACACCGGCCAAGTGCCGCACCAGACCGTGCAGGGAAAGCGCGGAGGGCGGCACCGCGCGTTCGGACAGCCGGTCCGACGGCACGCCCGTGCACTTGAGCTCGAACGTCGCCCGGTGCCAGTCCAGGGCCGCAGTCAGCGTCTCCCGTTCGCCGCCAACGGCAGGCGCCGCGCTGCGGGTGTCGCTCGTCAATCGTGGTCCGAAATGCCGGGGAACGGCTCGGTCGGTCATCGTCTGCTCCCAGATCGTGGATGGACTCGGCCGAGTCTGGCAGGCACCACTGACAACCGCCGTGCGTGCAGGAATGTTCCGGGTCCGGCGGGCGCTGCTTCCGTACACAGGAATGGCACGCCGCACACAAGAGGAGAGCAGTGCATGACCGGCGCCGTGCAGGAGTGGCAGTTGTTCGCGCGCCCCGTGGGACGCCCTGTGCCGGGAGACTTCCGGCTCGTGGAGCGGGAACTGCCACCACCGGCCGACGGTGAGGTGTCGGTCCGCAACACCTACCTCTCGGTGGACCCGTATATGCGCGCCCTGATGGGCACCACGGAGTCCGGGGACCTGGCATACGGGCTGGGCCGGCCGATGACGGGCGGAGCGGTCGGTGAGGTGGTCGAGTCGCGGGCGGCCGGACTGTCCCCCGGGGACCTGGTGCTCAGCGATCTCGGATGGCGAACCGGCGCCGTCGCACCGGCCGCACGCTTCACCGCGTTACGGCGGGTCGAGGGCGTACCGGACTCCGCGTTCCTCGGTGTGCTCGGCATGCCCGGTCTAAGCGCCTACGCCGGGCTGACCGAGATCGCGAAGCTGCGCGAAGGAGAGACGGTGTTCGTCTCCGGCGCCGCCGGTGCGGTGGGCAGTCTGGCCGGACAGATCGCGCGGCTGCGCGGGGCGAAGACGGTGATCGGCAGCGCCGGATCCGAGGAGAAGGTGGCGTACCTGACCGGCGAACTCGGCTTCACCGCCGCCTTCAACTACAAGACCGGCGAGGTGCGCAAGCTGCTCGCCGAGGCCGCCCCGGCCGGTATCGACGTGTACTTCGACAACGTCGGCGGGGACCACCTGGAGGCCGCCATCGATGCGCTGACCGTGGACGGCAGGGCCGCACTGTGCGGAGCGATTTCCGGATACCACGCCACCGAACCCCCGCCGGGGCCGCGCAACATGATCGAGCTGGTCAAGAAGCGGCTCACCCTGCGCGGGTTCGAGGTGGGCGATCATGCGGGGCTCCAGCCGCGCTTCGCCGACGAGATGGGCGGCTGGCTGGCCGAAGGGAAGCTCACCTTCCGGGAGACCGTCGAGGACGGCATCGGCAGCGCGGTGACGGCATTCCTCGGACTGATGGACGGCCGGAACACCGGGAAGATGGTGGTGCGCATCTGACGGGCGTCCACGACTCGGAGCGTTGGCCCAGCGGGGGCGGAGGAGAAGCCGGAGAGCCGGCGGATGAGGGCCGCTGAGGCGCCAGTTGGCCACGAGTGGACCACCTGAAACCTCAAGTTCGAGCGTACCGGCCCGACTTCACTCATTCGGGCTAGGTCGGGCCGTACGCCGTTTCCGGCTCCGCCGGCGTGATCATGATGCCCTCGCGAGGGGTTGGGGCCGGCGGCCGAGGAAGCTGTGCCGCACCGATGGCGGGGGGAAGTCCTGGTGACTCCGCCCTGGGTTGCCAGTGGTGCAGGGCCAGGTCAGGTCCCAGCGCGCGAACCCAGGACAGAAGCTCTGGGTAGGACGAGCACAGGGTAAGGGCCATGCACCTGACTCCACATGAACAAGAGCGCCTGATGATTCATCTGGCGGCGGACGTCGCCGAGAAACGTCGGGCCCGGGGGGTGCGGCTCAACTACCCTGAAACCGTGGCGCTGTTGACCGTGCATGTTCTTGAGGGCGCCCGGGACGGCCGCACCGTCGCCGACCTCATGTCGTCCGGGCGCAAGGTACTTGCCCGGGAGGAGGTCATGGAGGGCATCCCCGAGATGATCAAGAACGTACAGGTGGAGGCCACGTTCCCCGACGGCACGAAGCTGGTCACCATCCACCAACCCTTCCCGGAGGCGGGCAAGGACGAACAGCCGCTCGTCTCCCCGGGGAAGGTTGATTACTCCACGGAGCCGGAAGACGAGTTCGTGCCCTTCAACGAGGGTCGCGACGTCACGTGCCTGGCCGTCAGCAATCCGACCGACCGTCCCATCCAGGTCGGTTCCCACTACCACTTCGCCGAGGCCAACGCCGGGCTGGAGTTCTGTCGTGAGGCCGCGTGGGGCAAGCGCCTGCATGTCCCTGCCGGCAGCTCCGTACGCTTCGAGCCCAACATCACCGAAGACGTCGAGCTCGTACCCATCGAGGGCAGACGATTGGTCTACGGTCTGCGCGGCCAGGCCGGCGGCCCGCTCGACAGCGCCGAGAGCCCGTCCGACGCGGCCGGGGGTGAGCTCAATGACTGAGTGCCCCGAATGCCCCGAGCCCCCCAAGCCCTCCGACCCCCTGACCCGCGCCGAGTACGCCGACCGGTTCGGCCCGACGACCCGTGACCGTATCCGCCTCGCCGACACAGAGCTGCGGATCGAGATCGAGGACGACTGGGCGGGCGGCCCCGGGCGCAGCGGGAACGAGATGGTCTTCGGCGGCGGCAAGGTGATCCGTGAGTCGATGGGGCAGTCCATCGCGCCGCGCGACCCGGGCGGCCCCGACGAGACCGAGAGCCTTGACGAGCCCGGGGGCGCCGACGAGTCCGGTGACTCCGGCGAGTCCGGCGGCAGCGATGTCGTGGAGCCGCCCGACACCGTGATCACCGGCGTCGTCATCCTGGACCACTGGGGCATCGTCAAGGCCGATGTCGCCATCCGCGACGGCCATATCGCCGCGCTCGGCAAGGCGTACAACGACGAGACCATGGACCGCCTCCACGACGGGCCCAGGATCGCGCTGTACGACGGCCGTCCGATCCCCACGGATTTCGTCATCGGTCCCGATACCGAGGTCATCGCCGGCAACGGGAAGATCCTCACCGCCGGCGGGGTCGATACGCACGTCCACTTCATCTGCCCCGAGCAGGTCGGCGAGGCGCTGTCCGCGGGCGTCACCACGCTCATCGGCGGCGGTACGGGACCGGCGGAGGGCAGCACCGCCACCACGGTCACGCCCGGCTCCTGGCACATCGCCCGCACCTTCGAGGCGCTGGACGCCTTCCCGGTGAACATCGGGCTGCTCGGCAAGGGCGCCACCATGTCGGAGAAGTCCATGTACGACCAGGTGGACGCGGGCGTCATCGGCTTCAAGATCCACGAGGACTGGGGTGCCACTCCGGCCGTCCTCAAGAAGTGTCTGGAGGTCTGCCGTCAGACGGGCGTCCAGCTCGCACTCCATGCCGACTCGTTGAACGAGGCGGGCTTTGTCGACGACACCATTGCGGCCATCGACGGCCGCTCCATCCACGTCTTCCACGTCGAAGGCGCGGGCGGCGGCCACGCCCCCGACATGATCAAGATGGTGAGCGAGCCGAATGTACTGCCCGCCTCCACCAATCCCACCCGGCCGCTGACCATCAACACGGTCAAGGAGCACTTCGACATGGTGATGGTCTGCCATCACCTCAACCCGAAGATCAAGGAGGACCTGGCCTTCGCGGACTCCCGGATCCGGCCCTCCACGATGGCCGCCGAGGACATCCTGCACGACCTCGGCGCCATCTCGATCATGTCGTCGGACGCCCAGGCCATGGGCCGCATCGGCGAGATGATCACGCGCACCTGGCAGACCGCGCACGTCATGAAGGTGCGCCGGGGCTTCCTGGAGGGCGACAAGCTGCCCGAAGGTGAACGGCCGACGGGTGACAAGGGAGCCGATAACAAGCGCGCCCGGCGGTACGTCGCGAAGTACACCATCAACCCGGCGATCGCCCAGGGCATCGATGCAGTGGTCGGATCCGTGGAGATCGACAAGCTGGCCGACCTGGTGCTGTGGGAGCCGAAGTTCTTCGGGGTCAAGCCGCACATGGTCATCAAGGGCGGACAGATCGCGTACGCGCAGGTGGGAGACGCCAACGCGTCCATCCCCACCCCGCAGCCGGTCCTGCCCCGCGCCATGTGGGGTGCCACGGGGCTGGCGCCCCGCTCCACCTCGTACAACTTTGTCACCGAGCGCGCCATCGATGGCGGGTTGTCCGAACGGCTCGCGCTGGGCAAGCAGTTCAAGGCCATCAGTTGCACACGTGACGTCGGCAAGGCAGACATGAAGGAGAACAGCGCCACTCCGGACGTCCGGATCGACCCCGACACCTTCGAGGTGATTGCCGGGGGCGAGAAGGTGGAGGACGTGTCTACGTGGGTCGAAGACCAGCTCGTCGAGCGGAACTATCCCCGTGAACTCCCCATGGCGCAGCGGTACTTCCTCTTCTGAGATCTTGAACCGAGGGCCGCGGAGCGACCCGGGCGGCGAGCTGGGAAAGGTGAGCCCGACGATGAGGAAAGGTGACCTTGGATGAGTCGCGCCGCGCTGTTCGTCCTGGCCGACGGCCGGTTCCCCGCCGGAGGGCACGCGCACTCCGGTGGAGCCGAACCGGCCGTGGCCGCGGGCCGTATCAAGGATGCGGACTCGCTGCGGGAGTTCTGCCGGGGGCGGCTGCACACCGTGGGCCTGGTCGCGGCGGCGCTGGCCGCCGCGGCCGCCGCGGGCCACGATCCGGTGGCGCTGGACGAGGCCGCTGACGTCCGTACTCCGGTGCCGGCCCTGCGGACCACCGCCCGCAAGCTGGGGCGGCAGATGATGCGGGCTGCCCGCGCGACCTGGCCGTCGGCCGAGCTGGATGCGCTGGCCGCGGCCCGGCCGCGGGGCGCGCACCAGCCGGTGGTGCTGGGCCTGGCCGCGCGGTCGGCCGGGCTGGCGCCACTGGATGCCGCATATGCGGTGGCGTACGAAACCGTCAGCGGGCCGGCCACGGCGGCGGTCCGGCTGCTGAGCCTGGACCCGTTCGACGCCACCGCCGTCCTCGCCCGCCTCGCCCCCGGCCTCGACCGGACCGCCGCGGCGGCCACCGCGGCCGCCGCACGCATCCCCGAGGAGGGGATCGACGCACTGCCCGCCGCCTCCGCGCCGCTGCTGGACATCACCGCGCAGCAGCACGCCGCCTGGCCCGTACGCCTCTTTGCCTCCTGACCACCACGCCACGACACACGACGAAAGACCGGAGTCCGTATGCACCTCGACCACCAAGAGACGTTCCCCGAGCGGTACACCTACAGCGCCGCCGAACCGGTGCGTGCGGACGGCACCCGGCGGGCGCTGCGGATCGGCCTGGGCGGGCCGGTCGGCTCGGGCAAGACCGCCACCGTCGCGGCGCTGTGCCGGGCGCTGCGCGACGAGCTGTCCATCGCCGTCGTCACCAACGACATCTACACCCGCGAGGACGCCGAATTCCTGCTCCGCGAGGCCGTACTGCCCGCCGAGCGGATCACCGCGGTCGAGACAGGTGCCTGTCCGCACACCGCTATCCGCGACGACATCTCCGCCAACCTCGAAGCCGTCGAGGACCTGGAGGACGCCATCGGCCCGCTCGATCTCGTCCTGGTCGAATCCGGCGGCGACAACCTCACCGCCACCTTCTCCAAGGGCCTGGTCGACGCCCAGATCTTCGTCATCGATGTCGCCGGCGGCGACGACATCCCCCGCAAGGGTGGCCCCGGCGTCACCACATCCGACCTCCTCGTCATCAACAAGACCGACCTCGCTCCGTACGTCGGCTCCGACTTGGAGGGCATGGCGCGCGACGCCAAGGCACAGCGCGGCGAACTCCCCGTCGCCTTCACCTCTCTCAAGGCCGAGGGCGGTGTGAAGCCGGTCGCCGACTGGGTCCGCGAACGCCTCACCGACTGGAGCGCGGGCCCCGCATGACCCTCGCGACCCCGGAAGCCGTGCCGGCCCCTCGACGGACTGCCGTAGGCGTGCGTGCCACCGCTCGCATCCAGGCAGCCGTCAGGGGCGGCACCACCACGCTGCCCGTCCTGGACGGCGACGGGCCCTTCGAACTACGGCGGCTGCGCTCACGCGGGACCGAGGCGCGGGTGTGCGTCGTCGGCGCCATGAGTGCCCCCCTCGGCGGCGACCGGCTGCGGATCGAAGCCGCCGCCGAGCAGGGCGCGGCGCTGCACATCACCTCTGCCGCCGCGACCCTCGCCCTGCGGGGCCGGACCTCCGAGCACGCCACCTACGACGTGCGGCTGACCGTAGGAGAGCAGGCGCAGCTCCACTGGCTCCCCAAGCCGTTGATCTGCGCGGCCGGCAGCCATCTGCGCCAGACCTGGACCGTCGACCTGGCTCCCACCGCACGGCTCGTACTGCGTGAGGAACAGGTCCTTGGACGCGCCGGTGAGCCGCCGGGCCATGTGGCGAGTCGTCTCACCGTCCGACGCGGTGGGTGCACTCTGCTGGACCAGCAGGCCGCATACGGGCCGGGCGCACCCGGCTGGGACGGCCCGGCCGTTCTCGCGGGCCACCGCGCGGTCGGGCAGCTCCTGATCGTCGACCCGGCTTTCGAGGAGACGCCCCCCGAAGTCCACCTGCTGGGCGGCGCTCCGGAAGGCGGCCAGGCCGTGCTGGCTCCGCTTGCCGGCCCTGCCGCGCTGGTCACCGCCGTCGCCCCGGACGGCCTTCGCCTGCGGCACCTCCTTGACGCGGCACACCGGCTGCGGCATCGCTGACCATTGCCCGGTGCGTGCGTCACACCCAGGCTCTGTTCGCGATACCGGTAGATGGTCGGGATATCGAACGAGACGGTGAAGGGCGAGGGCACATGGGGCGGCTCGTACCGGCGGTGACGCGGGGGCTGGACATACTTGAACTCTTTCTGCAGCAGGGCGGCGCGCTCTCCGCGCCCGACATCACCCGCAAGCTCGGACTGCCGCGCGCACCAGCGTGCATGAACTGATCACCACGCTCGTCGCACGCAACTACCTCGTCCCGGTGCCCGAGCAGCCCGGGCACTACCGGCTCGGGGTGCGTAACTACCAGCTGGGCAGCCGGTACGCCGAGCAGCTCGATCTCGCCGCGGAGGGACAGCAGGTGGCCCGTACGGTCGCCGAAACGTGCGGCGAGACCGTCCATGTCGCCCTCCTCGAAGGCGCCGATGTCATCTATATCGCCAAGGTGGACAGCAGACACGCGGCGCGGATGGTCTCGGCCGCGGGGCGGCGGCTGCCCGCGCACTGCACCGCGGTCGGCAAGATGCTGCTGGCTTCGTTGCCGGAGGGCGAGGTGGCGGAACTGCTGCCGAAGGAGGGGGAGTTGGCGGCGATGACATCGCACAGTCTCACCTCCGCCGACGCGTTGCGGGCACAGCTCGCCGAGATCCGCGGGCGCGGTGTGGCGGTGGAGCGGCGGGAGTCGAACCCGGATGTGAGCTGTGTGGCCGCGCCGGTGAGGGACTCCACGGGACGGGTGGTGGCGGCGCTCAGCGTGTCGGTGCCGATGATCCGCTGGAGTGAGGAACGACGCCTGGAGTGGGAGGAGTTGGCGCTCAAGGGCGCCGCCGATCTGTCCGCGCGGCTCGGGTACCGGGAGCGGGCATGAGCGCGGGGTGGGAGGTGGCGGTGGCCGAGCCCGCGTGGCTCGGCGAGGGACCCACTTGGGACGCGCCTGCCTGCCGGCTGATCTGGGTGGACATTCCTTCCGCCCGGGGCCACACCTTCACCCCGGCCACCGGCCGCCGTACGGTCATGGCCACCGAACAGCATGTCGGCGCCGCCAAGCCGCGCGCCGGCGGGGGAGCGGTGGTCAACCTCCGCGACGGAGTGGGGTGTTACGACGCCTCCGGCGCGTTCTCCTGGTTGTGCCGGGAGCCGGTGCCGGGCCGCCGGGGCAACGACGCGGCCGTCGCGCCGGACGGTTCCCTGTGGGCGGGCACCATGCGCTACGACGAGAGAGCGGGCGGCGGTACGCTGTCCCGGGTCGCGCCGGACGGCACGGTGACACGAATCCTCCCGGACGTCACCGTCAGCAACGGCATCGGCTGGAGTCCCGACGGGCGGCTGATGTACTACGTCGACTCACCGACGCGTCGGGTCGATGTCTTCGATCTCGACGACAAGGGGTTGGTACGGGGCCGCCGTCCCTTCGCGCGGATCTCGGAGCCCGAGGCAGCGCCTCGACGGCGGGCTTTCCGGGGCCGGGCAGCCGCGTCGGCGCCGTGACGAGGCAGTGGTGGCCGGGCCGGTCGACGACGAGCGAGCGGGTGCGGGACCCCGCGGCGGCGGTTTTGGCCCTCACCGGCCGGCCCCCGCCGGGTCGCGACGCTCCCGGCCCTCGGCCCATAGGTCGAACCGGGCCTGCTGCTGGGGGAATTCGGCTGCCGCGTCGGTGTCCAGCTCGACACCGAGTCCGGGCGCGTCGGGCAGCGTGAAGTAGCCGTCCACGACCTCTCGTGCGCCCTTGACCACTCGCTTGATCTCGGCGTCCGCGAAGTCGTTGAAGTGCTCCAGCACCTTGAAGTTCGGTGTGCAGACCGCCAGTTGCAGGACGCAGCGGTGAGCACTGAGCCGCCCACGCTGTGCGGAGCCACCAGCACGTAATGCGTTTCGGCGGTCGCGGCCGGCTTGCGGGCCTCCAGGATACCGCCGATGTGCCCCAGGTCCGGCCGGATGACGTCGGCCGCCTGGGACTTGAACAGTTCCCGGAACTCGATCCGGTCATGGATGCGTTCGCCGGTCGCGATCGGCGCCGCCACCTTGCCGGCGACCTTCGCCGGCGCCCTGAGGTTCTCCGGGGGCACCGGCTCCTCCAGCCAGGCCGGATCGAAGGGCGCCAGCTCGTGGGCCAGCCGTACGGCCGTCGCCGGGCTGAACCGGCCGTGCATCTCCAGCATCAGCTCGCAGTCCGGTCCGATCGCGTCCCGTACGGCCTCGATCAGCGCGACCGCGGCGCGCGTCGCCGGGGGATCGAGTTCATGGTGCCCGGTGCCGAACGGATCGATCTTCAGCGCCCGGTAGCCGCGGTCCACGACCCTGCGGGCCGCCGCGTGATACGCCTCCGGAGTGCGTTCGGTGGTGTACCGGCCGTTGGCGTACGCCTTGACGCGGTCGGTCACCCGGCCGCCGAGAAGCTGCCACACCGGGACGCCGAGCGCCTTGCCCTTGATGTCCCAGCAGGCCATCTCCACACACGCGATGCCGGACATCACGATCTCCCCCAGCCCGCCCATAATCGCCGTACTTCATACGGTGCACCAGATCCTCGACCGCGAACGGATCCGAGCCCACGACGTGGTTCGTCTCGGCCTCCCGCAGATAGCCGAGCAGCGCGTCGGTACGGCCCAGCATCCGCGTCTCGCCGACGCCCGTCAGACCCTCATCGGTGTGGACCTGGACATAGGTCAGATTGCGCCAGGGGGTTCCGACGACATGCGTGCTGATACCGGTGATGCGCACGGGAGTTGCCCCTTCGTCGCGTTCGAAATTTCGTCACGCGTTCGAAATGGTGGCGAGACCGTAATGACCGTGCGCAAGCGGTGTCAATGGCCGTGCGTCAGGGCATCGCGTCGCGGACCGACACGTCAGTGCAGCTCATCGACGACCGCGAGCCACCACCGGGGGTTCTCCCGCCAGCCCCGCCACCCGTCGTGACCAGCAATGACGACACCCAGCGCGTCCTCCACGCCAAGGGCCTGACGTCCCACCACCTCACGCACGATCACGACGGTCGCCAGCAGGCCCTCCCAGCCGCCGCCCGCAAGATGCCCGAGGACGGCCAGAGGATCGGCTGCGGCCGCCCCGCGAGTGGACTCCACCAACGGGCGCAGCCACCGGACCCACCGGTCATAGGCACACTCACCGGGGGGCTCCGCCACAGCGAGCAGCGGCGCCAACGCCCGTCCGAGCCGCTCCCGGTAGCTGTCGGCGGTGTCCGTCACCCAGGGACAGTCGGCGGTGAAGTGTTCCCAGTCGTCCGCCACCCGCAAGGTGTCGATCCACCAGGAGCCGGCCGGCCGCAGCCCGTCGACCCCGCCGAGCACGAAGGCGTCCCGCACCAGCTCGTAGGACGGTGGGGTGTGCTCGGCCAGCAGCACCGCGTCGTAGAGGTCCTTGCCCTGCGGATGGAAATCGGTGACCAGCCACAACAGTTTCCAGGCCAGTGACAGGGCGGGGGAGGCTGCCAGCACGCGGCAGCCGGGACCGTCCCCCAGCGGCCGCAGCGTGGTGAGCTCCGGCGGGGCCGGCAACGGCTCGTGGAACACCACATCGAGCTGAACGGTGCCGCCCGCGGTCCCCGGCGCCGTCCAGGGAAGCAGCATCCGGCGGCCGGGCACCCGCTC
This sequence comes from Streptomyces inhibens, assembly GCF_003389455.1. Lineage (GTDB taxonomy): Bacteria > Actinomycetota > Actinomycetes > Streptomycetales > Streptomycetaceae > Streptomyces > Streptomyces inhibens. Next base: position 27,843 of record NZ_QUAC01000019.1, read on the forward strand.
GTACGTCCAGATGTCCTCGGTCACCATGCCGGCCGCGTCGATCCGGACCGGACCGCCGTCACTCGCCGCTGCCGCATCCCGAGCGATCCCCTCGAACAGGCCCGCCGTACGAGGCCCGTCCATCGCCCAGTCCTGCGGAACGACGACGAAATCCAGGTCGCCCGGGTCCCGGGCCGCATCCCGGAACCAGGTAGCCATCAGCACACTGCCACGCAGAACGAGATGCCGCGCCCAGGGCCCGTCGGCGATCGCGGTGAGCACCACATCCAGCGCGGTCCTCCGCGCCCGATGCCAGGCCCGGCCCGACGCCTCGTCCTCGAAGCGGGGCTCGCCCGCCCGGTAGGCGCGGGAGAACTGCTTGAGGGCGGGATCGAAGACCGCCGGCCGGCTCATCCCGTGCGGCGTCGGCAGCAAGGTGCGCGGCAGGCCCTTCCGGAGCCGGGTCTCCTCGTCGAGAGGGACATGAGGGATGCCGGAAGAAGCGGGCCACGGCGCTTCCCAGGCGCCGGCGTCGTCCTGAGCGGGCGGCGTCATCGTGCAGGCTCCTTGGTGATCAACCTCCAGGCCGAGGCGGGCGGTGTGGAGGCTACCCGGTCACCGGTGCGCTCCGTGTGCCGGTACCGGGCGGGTGCGTTGACCGGCCCGCCCGGTACCGGGGGAGTGTGCGAGTGACCCGTTACGGGGCGATCCGCCAGGTCAGCGATCCGGACAGCTGCTTGCGCAGCGCCGGGTCACGGACCGCGTCCGTACGGTCGGTGGCGCGGGCCGTGACCCGGTGGGCGCGGCCGTCGGCAGGGACACCGAGGGTGCGCGGAACGACCGAGGCCTTGCCCCGTGCGGCCTTGCGCTCACGGCCGTCGACGTACCACCTCACCTGTGCGGAGCCGGGCACGGTGACCCGGATGCGGTCCCCGCGGGACAGCTTGTGATCGGTGGCGACCGGGCTGCTCAGCACGCTCGCCCAGCGGTAGAAGCCCGCGATCATCGCCTCACGGCCGGGAAGGTTGAACTCACGGCCCAGCGACCGCATGATCGAGTTCTCCGTGGGCCGGTTGAGCCCGTACTGGTAGTAGCCGCCGCCCTCGAACGCGCCGACCGTGCCGCCGTCCGGCGACTGCTGACCGATCCAGCGGTACCACTTCTGCTGCTGGGCGGTCATCTGGTCGGCGGAGAGCGTGGTGATGTTGGCCTGGGTGGGCTCCGGGCCGGAGTAGGTGCCGGACTGTCCGTAGTCGTACTCGTCGGCGAGTTTGCCGAGCGAATGACCGGTCTCGTGCACCGCGATCTGGTCGGACTGGTCGTTGTCGGAGGAGGCGGTGGCGATCCCGTCGTAACCGACCTGCGAGGAGATGTCGTTGTAGCCCGCGCCACCGTACTTGGTGGAGTTGGAGAGCACGACGACGAGGTCGGCGGCCGGGGCCTTGGAGGCGTACGACTCGACCTTGCCGGTGTCGACGCAGAGCAGTCGCTCGGTGCCTTCGCAGAAGAACGCGGAGTCGAGGGCGGTGTCGCGGACCACGTCCTGTGTCGGGTCACCGGAGACACCGGACTCGTTGGAGACGGCGTCAACGGCCCAGACGTTGAACAGGCCGGAGTACGAGGCGTACGGCTCCACGGCGCTGATCTTGGCCCACTTGGCGCGGACGTCGGCGTGGAAGTCCTCCTGCTGGGCGGCGGTATAGCCGTCCCCGACGAAGACGACATCGAGCTTCGAGCCGACGGGCCCGTTCTGCACGATCGAGGTGACATCGCCGTCGGAGGCGATCGCGGACCTGGCGGACTTGGTGAGCGGCGGCGAGACCGGCACGGTGGTCTGCCGGGGGTGACCGTTCGCCCCGGTGAAGTACTCGACTTTCTGGGTGCGTTGGTCGTGCGTGGGCGGGGCCGGAGTGGCGCCTTGAGCCGTGGCCGCGATGGTCGTCGTGGCCGCCAGCGCCGCGACGGCCAGGCCGGCGGCGACGCCGGTACGTACGGAGATCCGTCTGGAGGGGCGTATGGAGCTGCCGGTGGAAGCACTTGTGGAGGTGCGTCTGAACATGGGGGGTCCTCCCGAAGCCCGCCGCAGAGCGGCGAGTTGAGCGAATTCAAGCGCGCTCAACGTAGAGGCTCCAGAGGATCAAGGCAATGGAAGGTGCAGAAGTGCAGCTACCTCAACATCCTCGTCCCACGCCGACGTTGCGATGGATATTGTGTGCGCGACGAGGCGGTCACCGCCGCTTCGAAGGCAGCGGGGCGGTGCGCTGCCGGAAATCGGCTGAGGGAGGGCGCGGGCGCGGGTGTCCATGTCCCCGCCCGCTTCCCCACCGCCGCGCGGCTCAGATCTCGATGACGAGCTTGCCGCGTACGTGACCCGCCTCGCTCAACTCCTGCGCCTTGGCGGCGTCGGCCAGCGAGAAGGTCTCGACGACCGGTACGGTCAGCCTCCCCTCGACGGCGAGCCGGGCGTGCGCCGCCAGGCCCGCCCGGACCTGCTCCGACGGCGTACCGCCCGAGGAGAACGGCACACCGTGATCGGCCGCGTTCGGGTCGGCGATGGTGACGATGCGGTCCGTCGTCCCGCCGCGCAGCGCGATCGAGACCGGCAGCGTGTCCTGCCCGGCCGCGTCGAAGACCGCGGCGACACCCTGCGGGGCGGCCGCCCGGACCCGGTCGGCGAGACCCGCTCCGTACGCCACCGGAACCGCACCCAGCGTGCGCAGGAAGTCGTGGTTGGCCGGGGACGCCGTGCCGATCACCGTCGCGCCCAAGGCCACCGCCAGCTGGACGGCGACCTGGCCGACCGCGCCCGCCGCACCGTGCAGCAGCAGGGTCTCGCCCTCCTTCAGGCCCAGCAGATCCAGGACGCGCTGCGCGGTCTCACCGGCGATGGGAAGGGTCGCCGCGGCCTGGAAGGAGAGCGCGGCGGGCTTGGGCGCGATGTCACCCGCGATGGCGTACTCCGCGTAGGCGCCTGTCTTGGTCCAGCCGAAGACCTCGTCGCCGACGGCCGTATCGGTGACACCCTCGCCGACCGCGTCCACGACCCCGGCGAACTCCAGCCCGGGCACCGCGGGAAACGTCGTCGGGTAGAACTGCTCCACCCATCCGTAACGCCGCTTGTAGTCGAGCGGATTGACGCCGACCGTCACCACCTTCACCCGCACTTCGCCCGGGCCGGGCACCGGCTTGTCGGTGTGCCCGAGGGCGAGCACGTCCGTGCCACCGAATTCGTTGTAAATGATCGCCTGCATATCGGTCTCCCCGCTGAATGCGCAAAATGCGTCAGAAGTCTTGGAAGTCGTGGAAGCCAAGGAAGTCTTGGACGTCTCGGAAGTGATGGCTTCAGCTTTGTCCTTGAGGAGTCGGGTGGCCGCCAGCCATCCGGACAGTCCCACCTGGCCGAAAGGCCAGCGCCGGCCCCGGGGGCCCTGGTTAGGGCCCGGCCATGCCCCATCGGACAGGCCCTAGGCTGAGGCACATGGAGTTGACCGGATCCGTGCCCGCCCTGACCGCCGCATACGAGGTGATCCGCCAGCCGCTGGGCGAGATCCTGCCCCGCCTTTCCACAGTCCTGGCCGGACTGGTCCGGCACCGGGCAGTGGCCGAACTCTCCACCCACTGCGCCCACTCGCCGTTCAAGACCTACGGCGATCCGGAGATCATCGGCCGGCTCTCCACCGCCGACCTGACGCCCCTGCTCGCCTCGGGCACCCCCGGCCGCCCGTGGCAGGGCACCCTCACCCTTGCCGGCGCCGAGCGGCCCGTATTCGTCGCGACGAGCCATGCGACACCCCGGGGCGCCGTCCTGCTGCTGGTACGGGACGGCGACGCCGCGCCCGTCGACGAGAGCGCCGCCGCCCTCGTACAAGCGCTGTGGGACGTGGTCACCAGCCATTTCGACCGGCTGGCGGAGGAGGCCATGCCCGGTGCGCTGGCCCGCTCGCGGACCGCCGCCGGGACCCGGGCCCGGGTGATCGCGGAGCTGGGCGAGGCGTACTCGGCCGCGCTCACCGGGCTGCTGGGCGTCCTGCGCAGCCGCACCCTCGACGATGCGGCGGCCCGTGCCACCGCCACGGATCTGGCGGTCTCGGCGCTGGTGGAGCTCCGTGCGGAGGCGGAACGGGACCAGGAGATCGCCGAGGAGCCGGCCGGCCAGGCCTTCGCACGGCTCGCCGATTCGCTCCGGCCGCTCGTGCGCTACAGCCCCGTACGGCTGGAGCTGGGCGCGCCCGACTCCACCCGGACGGTGGCCGCCGACGTGGCGCACACCGCGCGAGTGATCGTCCGGGCGGTGCTCATGAAGGCCCTGGAGCAGGAGACGGTGAGCCGTGTCCACGTCGGCTGGCAGCTCACCGACGACGAACTGCGGGTGACCGTACGGGACGATGGGCCCGGCACACTCAGCCACTGCGATCTGGCCCCCGGCCGGGTCAAGGAGCGACTCGACGTACTGGACGGGCGGTTGGATGTCGACGCGGTGCCCGGGTGGGGCACCACGGTGGCGGCGGCGATCCCGCTGCGAGTGTCCCAGGATCCGGCACCCGACCCGCTCATCGCCCTGGGCGAGCGGGAGTTGCAGGTGCTGGCCCGGCTCGCGCTCGGCCACCGCAACCGGGCGATCGCGCAGGAACTCCACATCAGCGAGTCGACGGTGAAGTTCCATGTCGCGAAGATCCTGACCAAGCTCGGCGTCGAATCACGCGGCGAGGCGGCGGCCCTCTTCCACGCAGTGGCGTAGATCAGGCGTCGTCACGCCCCACGAGCGCATCGAAGAGCGGCCAGCCGTCCAGCTCCTTCTCCGTGGAGGTGACCGGCAGTTGGCCGCTCGACGCCACCTCGTCGAAGAGCCGGCGGACGGTGCCGGGCTCGTGGAGATTGAGTACCGCACGACGGTCGCCGACCCCGCCCGAGTGCAAGAGGCCGTCGGGGACGAGGCGCCCTGGGCGGGTCCGGAAGACGATCCGCAGGGTGGCCCGTGTGGCGTCGTGGTGGAGGGACAGAATTTCGCGGCACTCGGGGTGCCGGTGGCGGACCGACCACAGCCAGGTCTCCTCGCCGACGACCAGACGGCGGAGTTGATGCGTTTTCCTCACGCGCCCGAGAGTAGGGGAGCCCGCTGCTCCCGGCCCGCGGTTTGAACGGCGGCGGCCGGCTTCCCGTATCTCTCCATATCCGTGCCCCGTGGGGCATCGGTCCACGACGTGAGGAGCGCTCATGACTGACCCCGGTATCCCGCAGCTCCAGGCCCTGCCGGACGGAGACGCCGAGCTCTCGCTGGTGGTGCGTCTGCAGTGGGAGGATGTCGCCGCGCTCGGTCAGGAGGCCGCCCGGCTCGCCGCCCGGTTGAAGCGCCCGGTGACGCTGGACGAGGCCGCCGGTCAGCGGTTGCGCATCCGGCAGCCCGCGCCCCGGGCCACAGTGGCGCAGGAGCGTGCACAGCCCGCCGTGGCGTCCACGGCCGTGGCGCAGGAGCGCGCGCAGCCCGCTGTGGCGGCCTCCGCGACCGTGTCGCCGCTGCCCGCCCGCTCCCCGCAGGAACAGGCCCGGCAGGCGATAGAGAAGATCAACGGGACTGGCGGTTCATGAGGCGCCGAGAACACCCGCGGCGCCGCCGGAGCGGAGTGGTCAGCAGCGCTGGTCGACATGGCCGGCGCTGCCCGCGGGGCGGACATCGCGATCGCGCAGGGTGAGGGAGAGGCGCTTGCCCCAGGCGCGGCAGGCGGCGGCGAAGTCCTTCTTCTCGTACTCGATGGCAAAGACCCTGTTGGCGTAGGCGTCCGCGAAATCGCCGCATTCCTGGTAGTGGGCGCATTCTTCGACGACGGCGAAGTCGAAGCCGATGCTGTGGCGCCGGGGCAGCAGATCGGTGGTGTTCTTCTGGGCGACGGCCAGCTGTCGCTGGTGGGCGCGGCGGGTCAGGAGTTCGGCGAAGGCCGCCGCATGCTGTGCGGTGAGCCTGCCGTGGGACCGTTCGTAGGAGTCGAGATTGTCGGGTTCCACGGCGTCATAACCCGCCTTGGCGCAGCCGTCGAACCAGGGGCCGATGATGTCCATGAGAGCTGCTCTTTTGGCGGCGGTGGAGATATCGAGCAGGGGCTCGTCCCAGTCCTGGTCGATGACGGGATGTCCGCGCTCGTCCCGCAAAAGGAGCTCGGGGTGGTGGTCTTTCCAGGTGCCGGTGTCGTCGGGCTGTGCCTGGAAGGCGTTGACGTAGCAGATGTTGTAGAGACCGGGGGCGGGCTTGGCCGTGCGGTCGCGGGAGACCGCCCGGACCGTGTCCGGTGGCGGATACGGGCCGCCGAGCTGATAGTCGAACGCTGCGTTGGCGGCCGGCGGCCGTACGGCGGTCGGGGCAGTGGCCACATGCGACGGCGCCGGCATCCCGGGGCTGGCGTCCTGCGGGGAGCGAGCGGCGGAGCACGCCGAGCTGAGCGCCGCGATCAGGACGAAGGTGCTGACGGCGAGGGGGCGTAGAGGATGCACGGGCAGAGCTTATAGTTCGCATTTCATCCGGTGCGGAGCCGGCCATCGGCCCGGCCTGCCTGCCGCGGCGACGCTCATTGGGCCGTTTACGCGCAATTTCTCATACCGCACGCCGTCAATGTCGAAAATGCACGCCGGGATTTGATGGTCTTTCCTGGGAGTGCGGTCCTCGTGGGGAACGCTCCCGCAGTTTCCCGAAACCGAGCAGGCGGCGAGAGGACGGGAATGCCCGAGGAGTTTTCGGAACGGCGCCGGGCCACGGCCTGGCTGCAACGCCCTGCCGGACTGTTCGCGCAGGAGCACGTAGAGGACGACCTCGGGGCCGGCCATCCCGCTCTCCGGGCCGGCCGGCTCTACCGCAGGGTGAGCGGGGTGGACCGGCACGCCAGAGAGGTGGGCCCGGAGGAACTCGCCGCCCTGGGCGACCCCATGGCCACCCTCTTCTTCCGACGGAACGTCTTCCCGATGGCCGTACAGGACCTGCTGGACGGGCTGCCCGATGCGCCCGATCAGCCCAAGGTGTACCTGGTGAGCGAGGCGGGGACGATCCCGTCGGTCGGTGCACCGCACCTCCGACGCGACATCCGCTTCGCCATCACCTACGCCGTGCGGGGCACCGAAGCAGACCTGATGATCAGCACCGGCGCCAACAGCGACCCCCGGACGACCTTTCTGCAGGTCGCCGCCTGGGACGACACCCACCAGGTCTTCAACTACTACATGCGGATCGCCCCGGCCTGGGTGTGGACCGGCAACTCCTGGGACGCGCTGACGCCCGGCTCCCGCGGCAGAGGCTGCTTCGACAGCCACATCAACGGCAGCGTCGTGATGAAGGAGCTGAAGCAGCCGTGGCCCAACTGGCAGTCCCAGTCGGCCGCCATCCAGCTGGCCGAGGACGACCCGCTGCGCGACAACCCCCTGTACCAGCGTGTGATCGGCGCGGAGAACCTGGAGACGACGATCCGCTCGCAGATCAACCGGTGGACCCGGGCCCGGCTGCGCGCGGTCACCGCCGACGGCACCGTGCAGCACCCGGACCATCTCCTGCGCCAGCTGTTCACCACAACGGCGGTCAACCTCACCAGCACCGCCACACAGAGCGCGAGCATCCGCCCCGGCGACGACCCGCTGCCGCTGCCGATGGGGTTCTGGCTGAACAACGACGCGCTGCTCGACGACCTCGAACTGGAGGTGGAGGCCGCCGTCCCGGCCACGACCACCGCCCGCTACACGCACAGTCTTGAGGCATTCGGGTTCCGGCTGGAGGAGAAGGCCAGCGGCTTCAGCCGGCCCGGGGACACCTTCTTCGCCTTTGTGGTGCCCGAGGCGGCCCTGGAGGACAACACCGTCGTCCGAGTGCTGTGCGAACAGGGCCTGATCTCACGGAAGTTCGCGGCGTGCGTGCTGATGGTCGACTTCCCCAACCCCGTCTTCAGCCCCGACCGCGCCCGGCTGATGCGGTACGTGCCCACTACGGCCACCGCCGCCGACGCCCTCGGCGACCAGCTCGCGCACCGCATCCTGGACGCCGCCGCCGAGCTGCCCGCCGACAGCCCCGAGGGCCGCTTCGCCGCGCACTGGAACCGCCCCGATGCCACCTGGCGCACCGACTTCTCCCGGCGGCTCACCGACTACCTGGAGAAGGTCCAGCAGCGGATCACCACCGAAGAAGGCTTCGACGACTACGTCCGACTGGCCGAGTCACGCCGCAGACGGTTCAAGGCCATGAAGCTCAACGAATTCGAGCTGACCCTGCCGACCACCGACATCCCCGCCACCGCCGCACAGCTGCGGATGCGTGAAGACGCCACCGTGGAAGAAGCCGAGGCGGGAGGAAGCAGCGTGGAAGCCTCCACCGGGTAATAGGCCACCGAAGAACGGGGCCACCACGACCGCACAGACCGAGGAGCACCACCATGACCACCATCAGCAGCTATTCGCCGCCCGGAAGACTGACCGACCTCAGCGACTTCGGCCGCAAGGCATGGGACGTCTTCGTCTCCGACAACGTCGACTTCGCCATCAAGGGCCCCGACCCCGGCCAGGTGCTCCACGACGGTCCGCGATCGCAGTTCTACAACCTCACCAAGACCGACACCGCCGCCGACGCCCGGACGGCGACCGTCAGCTGGACCGCGTTCCCCCGCATCCTCAAGGTCCACTCGACCTCCGACACCCAGCGCTGGAAGAAGGCCGAGGCCAGCCGCAAGGCCCAGGACGAATACTGCGAGTGGAGCGTCACCCGCAAGGACGGCAAGATCACCAGAGCCACCTTCACCTGCGAGAGCCCCGAGTACTGGGACGTCCTGGCGAAGACCAGCCCGGAGACCGTCCTCCGCCTTTACCGCCGGTTCATCAGCCCCGACGTGCAGGAAAGCGATCTGTTCGTCAACGGCGTCTACGACCGCTCCAACAAGTGGAACAACACCACCACACAGGGCGCCATGCACCTCATCCAGAAGAACAACACGCTCGCCGCCGAGATCGAACTGGCCGCCGCGGCCACCATCCGCCGGGTGATCGACGGCACCGAGCTCACCGCCGAACAGGAGCTCGTCAAGTGCAGCGACTACGGCCAGGCCGAGCGCAACAGTGACCCCCACATCGGCGGGTCGGTCAACGCCCTCGCCCGTCAGAAGGCCTCGATCAGCCTCACCGACCCCGTCGGCCTCTACTTCGACGGCCTCTCCACCGAGGGCTGGGTCGCCCCCGACGGCTCCGACCCCCAGAGCTACTGGACCTACGAACGCGGCGACACGGAGCACCGCGTACGCGCCGTCTACGAGGTCCCCGCGAGCAAGAACTTCACCGTCGGAGACATCACCATCAACGGCAGGCCCATCGAGTACGGCGCCCAGATCGCCGACTTCGTCACCATCAAACTCACCGCCGTCGCCTGCCGCTTCGGCCGGTCCACCACCGAGCCGCAGACCGCCTGCAAACAGGTCGCCACCACCGAACTCGCCCGCCCGGAACACGCCTTCGTGGCCAGCGCATTCTCGGCCTACGGCTACCTGGGCACCGCACCGGAGCGAGCCCTGCGGCCGACTCGTAACGCCTGACGCCGCGATATGCCCGACCACGGTGCTGCGACCGAGGCCGGCCGGACCCGCAGGTGTCACCTTTCGATGCGTGGCCTCAGTTCCGGGGCCAGGGCGACCGTCAGAGCGCGGAAGATCTTCACTTCGGGGTTGCCGTCGTCGGCCCGTACGGCGAGGTAGCTGCTCTCCCACGGCGCGTCCAGGACCGGCACGAACACCGCGCCAGGCCAGGCGTAGTACCGGGCGAACGACTTCAGCCCCGAACCGGCCGCGCGTCCGGCGACCACACCGGTCAGCACCTCCTGCGGCGTCAGCGCGAAGTCCGGGCCGCGGCGCTGCGCCTCGTGGTTGAAGTAGAGATAGTCGGTGAAGACGGGCGGTGTGTGGCCCGGCAGCCGGACGAACGGCAGGTCGATGATGTCCGCCACGCGCACACCGTTCTCCCGGGCGTCCGCGATCGCGGACGTCTCTGGCACCGCGACGATGCGCTGCTCCGTGGTCAGTACGTCGGTGGCGATGCGCTCGTCGTCCGGCGCGGGCCGTACGAAAGCGACATCCACACGGTCCTCGACCAGCGCCGTGACATGTTCGGTGAAGTTCAGCTGCCGCAGCTCGACGGGGACGTCGGGGCGGGCCCGCCGGAAGGCATTGACCGCGGCGGGCGTCAGCTCCGCCGAGCCATGGCCCATGATGCCGATCCGCAGCGGGCGGGGGGCGTCGGCCGAGGGGCCCTGTATGACGTCGGCCATGTCGTCCATCGCGGCGTTCGCGGCGGCCAGCAGGGTGCGCGCGTGCCCGGCCAGCCGGGCTCCCGCGCGGGTGGGGGAGACCGGGTTGCGGTGCAGCAGCCGGGTGCCGAGCTCGCTCTCCAGCTGCCGTATGTGCTGGGTGACCGCGGGCGGGGAGAGGAACAGCCGGGCGGCAGCCCGTTTGAAATGCCCTTCCTCGACCACCGCCAGGAAGGACGACAGCAAGCGAAGGTCCATGCACACCAGCCTAAAGCGCCAGGTGAGCGGGGACCCAAGCGCATTCATGAATCGTGAACGCGGGCGGCGGCGACGGGCCGGCGGTGGTGAGACTGACCGCCATGAGCACCACAGTCAAGCGCCCGGCGGGATCCGGGCAGCCGGACGACGCCCGTGTCCGCGGCACCACCCCTCTTCCTACGACCACCCCACCCCGCCGTCGCCACGGGCTACGAGTGGGCTGGATGATGACGGCCTCCGGCTGGAGCGCCAACCAGTTCTCCGCCCTCCTGGGCTCCTACCGGTCCGAGATGGGCCTGTCGGAATCCGCGGTGACCGGACTGTTCGCGGTGTATGTCGTCGGTCTGGTCCCCGGGCTGCTGATAGGCGGCCCGCTGGCCGACCGGCACGGCCGTCGGCCGGTGGCGCTCATCGCGCTGGGCGTCAACCTGCTGTCGACCTGTCTGCTGATGGTGGGCGCGGCCACCACAGGATGGCTGCTTCCGGGACGCTTTCTGACCGGTCTGGGCGCGGGCGCGCTGCTGGCCGCCGGCAGCGCCTGGGTCAAGGAGCTGTCCTCCCCGCCGTTCGACCTGACCACGTCGCCGGGCGCCGCGGCCAAGCGGTCGGGGATGTTCGTCTCCGCGGGCTTCGCCTCGGGCGGGTTGAGCGCCGCACTGATCGCCCAGTGGGCGCCATACCCCCTGCTGACCGCGTATCTGCCGCATCTGGTGCTGGCCGTCGCCGCGGGAGCGGTCGCGTTGGGTGCGCCGGAGTCCCGGCCGTCGCGCTCCCGCCCGGCCGCGGCCGCTCCCGCCTCGGCGGAGGGGAGCGGCGCCCCTCCCGTCGCACCGGCAGCGACGCCCTTCCGGCGGGCCCGCTTCTGGCGGGCGATACTGCCGGTCGCCCCCTGGGTCTTCGCGGCCCCGACGGTCGGCTTTGTCACCCTGCCCGGCCTGGTCGACGGCGGCTTGACGGGATGGCAGACCGTCTACGCCGGAGTCGCCACGGCCGTCGTCCCCGGTGCCGGGCTGGCCGTCCAGCCGGCGGCCCGGTACCTCGCCACCCGCCACCGACTGGCCACCGGGGTCGCCGGACTCCTGGTGATCGCGGTCGGATTCGCACTTGCCGCGCCCGCCGCGGCCACCGAGCAGCCGGTGCTCGCGCTCGCCGCCGCCGCGGTGCTCGGCGCCGGCTACGGGCTGACCCTGAGCTTCGGCCTGACCGAGGTGGCCGCCCTCGCCCCGCGGGCGCGCCTGGCCCGGCTGACCTCGCTGTTCTGGACGCTGGCCTATACCGGCATGTTCACTCCGTACGCCATCACCGCGCTGTCCACGACGTTCGGCGTGCCCGCGCTGCTCCGGGCGGGCGCACTGCTGGCGGTGCTGGGCTGCGCCGCCTTCGTGCTGCTGAACCGCGGCGAACGCCGGCCCGCTCTCACTCCGCGATGCCCCGGGTGAGCAGCACCACGGTGACGAAGGTCCGGTACAGCCGGATCGCGTCCTCGTCGCTGACCCGCACCGTCAACTCATCGGCCCGTTCCACCCTGTTGATCCATGTCGCCATCTCGGCGAGGTCCGCATTGCGGAAGCGGATGGTGAGCGTGGCAGGCAGATCGATCGCGGGCGGCGCGGCAGCCGGCAGCCGCAGGACCGCTTCGCGGGCCGCCTCCCTGATCACCTCGCGCGCCTCCTCCGGATGCAGACTGTCCGCCGCGAAGCGCGAGACCGAGGTCTTGACCACCGCGGCACGGATGCCCGGACAGAACGGCTCGATCTCCTCGGCGGTCGTCCGGTCACCCGTGATCAGGACCACCGGCACCCCGTGCCCGAGCGCGACCAGGGCGTTGATCCCGCTCTCNCGTGCCCGAGCGCGACCAGGGCGTTGATCCCGCTCTCGCCCGCAGGCGTCCCGTTCAGCCACACCCCGGCGATGGCCCGTGGGTTGTAGGTGTGCGAGAGAGCCGACGGGGCACCGCCCATCGACCCGTGGTACGAGACGAAGAAGACCCCGTCGAACGAGGCGTCGAGGCCCTGCATCATGTAGAGCGGTTTGTGACGGCCGGACAGGTACCGGGCGCGGCCCGCGAGCCGGTCCGGCCGGAGGTTGGCCATCGCCGAATGCGAGTCGTTGACCAGGAATTCGCTCGCGCCGGCGGCCATCGCGCCCTCGATCGCGGCATTGACCTCTTCCTGGAGCAGATCGCGGAAGTACCCGTACTGGGCGCCCGACGGTCTGCACTGGTCCCAGTCGACGACCCCGGCGGTGCCCTCCATGTCCGACGAGACAAAGATCTTCACAGTGCTCCCGATGCCCCGGGGGTGGCGGGGGCGACATGTTTGCGGTAGGCCGCACCGAGGTCGCGCACGTCCACGGATGCATGGACCGTCGTGCCGGGCACGGACGCCGTATGGCTGCGCACCAGCCCCAGGACGGCCTGGCTCAGCGCGGACTTGGCCTCCGCCGTACGGCCGGGAAGGATCGCGAACTCCACGTGAATGAGGGCTTGTTCGGGCTCACCGTGTGCGATGACGGCCTCGTCGACGCACCGGAAGCGTGTCTTGCAGCTTTCGACGGTGATGCCGTCGACCGTCTTGGCGGCCAGTGAGTGAAGTTCGAGCGCGAAGCGACGACGATCGAAGGACCCTTGCAGCGCTTCGTCGTACTCAACGAGGATGTGCGGCATTCTCTCTCCCGGTTCGGACGGTGTCTTGCTCAGGGACTGCTTTACGGACTGCTTTCAACGACTGCTTTTACGGACTGCCTCACGCACTGTCTTACGGACCATGGCCCGGCGGAAGTACGCGTAGGAGCGGGACGCTAACGGACCGCCCAGCCGCGGTCGCGCAACGCGTCGGTGAGGGGGCGCGCAACGTCGGGGGCGACCAGCAGCTCGACCGAACCGTGTGGCGGCGGCACCCTGTGCGACGCACGCCGCGCCTCCGGCGCATCCCGCACATCCGACGCGTCCGCCCCGTTCGGCACAGGCGGAAGGACCATGCCCTCCAGGTCCACCCGCGCGTCGCCCACGTCGTCGAGCAGCCGCTCCAGCTGCCGGCTGCGGTCGTCACCGAGGGCGACCGAGAGTGCGGCGGGGGGATGTGCCCCCGGGCTGCCGTACGGGGTGGCGATGCGCCCCCGGCCCTCGTTGCCGCGACGCAGTATCTCGGTGAGGTCGGCCAGGGCAGCGCCGTGCTGTTCCGGTGAGTCCTGCGTCAGCCGGCCCAGCGCCTCGGCGGTTCGCTGCAGATCCGCGGTGAGTTCGGTGAGCAGCGGGCCGACGGCCGCGGCATTGGCGGCGAGGATGTCCGCCCACAGCGCGGCATCGCCGGCCGCGACCCGGGTGACGTCCCGCATGCCGCGGCCGGCCAGCCGTACCGCGTAGTCCTCGCCCTCCAGCAGCCGGGCGGCGGTCAGACTCGCCATCACGTGCGGCAGATGGGAGATCAGCGCCACGGCCCGGTCGTGGTCCGGCGGGTCCAGCAGCACCGGTACGGCGTTGCACAGCGACACCAGCTCCAACGCACGGTTGAGTGCGCTCTCGCTGGTTTCGGGTGTGGGCGTGAGCACCCAGTGACGGTCCTGAAAGAGATCGGCGCGGGCCGACAGCGGTCCGGAGCGTTCCCGCCCGGCCAGCGGATGCCCTCCCACCAGGACGGTGGTGTCGCATCCGAGGGCCAGGCATTCGGCGTGCGGAAGCGCCTTGACGCTCGCCACGTCCGTGTACACCTTGGCCAGTTCGGCCTTCTGATGGTCCGCGATGGTTCTGGCGATGTCCGAAGGAGGGACCGCGATCACCGCGATGTCCACCGGGGCCGACGGTGGTTCGGGCGTCCCCGCGCCCCGCGCGGCGGCGATGCGCAGGCTCTCGCGGTCGCGGTCGATCAAGTGGGTGGTCACTCCCCGGGCGGTCAGTGCCAGGGCGATCGATGTACCGATGAGACCGGTGCCGACGACTGCAGCGGAATGCAAGGTGTCGCTCCTCGACCGTGGTGAGATGGGCGGCGAGCCGTCCGGGCCCGGACGGAGTGCTGGGCGGGCCCGGACGGTCCTCGGGACGGCGCTACCCGTCGGCCGGGGCCTGTGCCGCCGGCTCCGCGGGGATTTCCTTGCGGGTCAGACGCCGTAGCAGCGCCGGATTCATCAGCATCACGGCGTTGCCGATCAGGATCAGCACCACGCCCGCCAGGTCCCGCGCCGTCCAGTGGAATTTCTCGAACACCGTGGACAGCAGAAGCGCCACGATCGGGAAGAGCACCATCGCATACGCGGCGCGCTCGCCCCCGATCCGGCCGAGCAGGGTGAGATAGGCGCCGAAGCCGATCACCGAGCCGAAGACGGCGAGGTAGACGAGCGAGCCGGCGTACTTGAGCGTGGGATCGAACAGCGCTCCGTCACCGAAGATCGCGGCGAACGGCACCAGCAGCAGCGCCCCGTAAGCCATCGCATACCCGGTTCCCTGGACCACCGGAATACCCGCGGCCTGGGTCTTGCCGGAGACCACATTGCCCAGGCAGAAGACCAGGGTGCCGATGGCCGAGAGCACGATGCCCTGGCCCGATCCGGAGCTGAGGCCGAAGTGCTGGAACTCCGGCCAGAACACCGTGACGATGCCCAGCAGCCCGACCCCGCCGCCGATGAGCATCTTCGTGGTGATCGAGCGGCGGAAGAAGAGCCGCGCGAAGACCATGTTCACCACCAGCGACATCGCGAAGATGATCGAGACAAGGCCGGTGGTCAGATGCTGTTCGGCAAAGTAGAAACAGACGAAGTTGGTGGAGAACATCAGCCCGCCCATGAGCGCGAACTGACCGTGCACACGCAGCGGATAGCGCAGCGGCAGACCGCGCAGCCGAGCCCACGCCAGCAGGATCAGCGCCGCCAGGGCGAAGCGGTACGCGATCGACACCGTGGGGTGCACATCCCCCAGCTGGCCCTTGATGGCCAGCCAGGTGGAGCCCCAGATCAGCACCGTCACGACGTACAGGACGGCGTTCATACACAGCTCCGTTCCAGCAGACCGACCAACCGGCGGGCGCCCTCGGCGACTTGGTCCGGCGTCAAATAGCTCAGGGAGAGCCGCATCTGGTACCGGCCGCCACCGCCGTCCGGATAGAAGTAGCTCATCGGGGTCCAGATCACTCCGTGCTCGCGGGCGGACTCCTCCAGCAGCGCATTGTCCGCCGGGACGGGGAGGGTCAGGGTGAGGAAGAACCCGCCCTCGGGCGAATTCCAGTGGATCCCGGCCGCCTCGCGCCGCTCCGGAGGCAGCAGCCGTTCGAGGGAGTCGAGCAGGACCGCCAGATTCTCCTGGTAGAAGTCGGCGGCCGGTTTGTTGGCCTCCCGCAGACGGAAGTCGTGGGTGAGCAGCATGCCCCCGATCACCGCCTGGCTGAGCGCCGGGGTGTTCACCGTCACCATGCCCTTGATCTTGGACAGTTCGTCCGCCAGCAGGGTGCGGCTGCCGTCCGCTGCCTGGACGAGCTGGTCGGCGACGACATAACCGACCCGGGCGCCAGGGAAGCAGGTCTTGGCGAAGGAGCCGAGATAGATCACTCGCTGCCGGGTGTCCAGCGCCTTGAGCGTGGGCAGCCCGGTGCCGGTGCGGGTGAAGAACCCGTACGGATTGTCCTCCAGGAGGAGCAGGTCCTCCTCCTCGGCCAGTTCGAGCAGTTGTTGGCGCGTGGTGAGGGGCAGACAGGTGCCGGTGGGGTTGGAGAAGTCCGGCACGACATAGAACGCCCGCGGCCGCTTCCCGGCCGCCCGCAGGTCGGCGACCGTCCGCCGCAGTACTTCCGGGTCGGCGCCGTTCTCACCGTCCGGTACATGCGCGGTCTCGATGTCCAGCAGCCGGGCCGCTCCCGTGATGCCGACGTAGCAGGGAGAGGAGACCAGCAGGACGTCCGAGGGGTCGGCGAACAGGGCACGGAGGACGATGAACATGCCCTCCTGGCAGCCCACGGTGACCACCAGGGACTCCGGGGCCGCTTCGATGCCCTCGTCGTTGCGCAGGGCGCGGGCCACCAGTTCATGGATCTGGCCGTTGGTGCGCCCGTACTGGAAGAGCAGCGTGCGGACCTCGTCCGGGGTCCGGCCCTGCTCCTCGGAGAGATACCGCTTGTAGGCGTCGAGGTAGGAGCCGATCCGCTCGACCTCGAAGAGCCCTTCGTACGGGCGGCCCGGACCGAAGGAGATCGCCTGGGGGTAACGGGAGGTGACCTCGTTGAGGAAGTTCATCACCTCCATGAGCGGATCGCCGAGCGAGCCGTGCAGCCCTTGGGCCGACAGCACGGTGGTGGGGGAGCCGTCACTCACCGGGCGTCCTCCCACAGGACGGGGCAGAAGGCCGGGTCGGTGTAGTCGGGGTGGCCCTGGGCGTCCGCGCGGACGAGTACGTCGTTGTTGTAGACGACGCGCTCGCCGTTGGACAGACCGAAGGGCCGCCACTGGTTGGTCCGGTCCTGCAGATGCAGGGAAATCGCGCGGCGGGGGCGGTCGCTGACGTTGTATCCGCTGCCGTGATAGGTGCGGCAGTGGTGGAAGCTGATGTGTCCCTTGGGGATGTTCACGGGGACCTTTTGTACCTCAGCCTGGTTGTAGGCGGCGTTCTCCGCGAGCATGTCCTCCAGCTCCGACCGGTCGCGGTCGGCGAAGTGCCGGCTGGTGGAGTCGTCCCCGCCGATCTCCTTCCAGCGGTGACTGCCGTCGACCATCGTGATCGTCCCCATCTCCTCGTCACAGTCGTGGAAGGGGATGAAGGCGGTGAGCATCTCGTCGGAGGAGCAGGTCTGCCAGTAGTGGCGGTCGAAGTGCCAGGGCACGATGTTGCGGGAGTCGTCCGCACGCGGCGGCTTGTGGATCAGCGTGCTGTTCCACAGCCGTATCTGGCTGGTCTCCGCTATGCGCGCCGCGACCGCCGCGATGATCGGCTTGGACAGGATGCTGCGGATGGTGTCGTCCTCGTAGAAGATGTAGTCGTTGTGCCGGTGCACATCACCCTGCGAGGGCTCCCAGTACGCCAGGCGCGGCGGCCGCGTCGGCAGGGTGCGGTCCCGGTGGCCGGCGTAGAAGCGGTCACTGGCGGAGTTCAGCAGATCGACCTCCTCATCGGTGAGCAGCTTCTTCGACAGATACCAGCCGTGCTCCTGATAGAACTGCACCTCGTCGTCCGAGGGCAAGAGGTCCTGCTCGGCAGCGGTCAGCGTGAAGCGCGCGTCATTGTTCGTCATGCCATGTCCCTGTCGTTCGTAGTGAGGGGGTGTGCAAGGCCGGGGGAGTGATGGAGCAGATCGGGGGTGAGGGCGTCGAGGCGGGGCCGGCCGGTCAGTGCCATCGCCTCCTCCAGTTCCGCCCGGAGGGTGGAAAGGACCCGTTCGACGCCGGCGGCACCGTCGACGGCCAGGCCCCACAGGACCGGGCGGCCGACCAGCACCGCCCGGGCACCCAGCGCCAGCGCCTTGAGCACGTCCGTACCGCGGCGGATCCCGCCGTCGACGAGGACCTCGCACTCGCTCGGCACGGCCGCGACGACCTCGGGCAGTGCGTCCAGCGCCGCCACTGCGCCGTCGAGTTGGCGGCCGCCGTGCGTGGACACGATCAGACCCTCCACCCCGAGGCCGGCCGCCTGCCGGGCGTCCTCCGCGGTGAGTACGCCCTTCAGCACCAGCGGCAGGCTGGTCAGCGAGCGCAACCAGGCCAGGTCCTCCCAGGTGAAGGCGGCGTCGTGGTGCCGGGCCGCGTGGTCGGCCAGTGTGGAGCCGCCGGCGCGACCGCTGTGCAGCCCGGCCTTGTGGCCGTCGTCGAGATTGGCCGGCCGGATGTGCGACGGCAGGCTGAAGCCGTTGCGCAGATCGCGCTCCCGGCGCGCCATCCGGGGGGTGTCGACCGTGATCACCAGAGCCCGGTAGCCGGCGGCCTCGGCCCGGCGCACGAGCGACTCGGTGACCTTCCGCTCGCGCAGCACGTAGAGCTGCAGCCACAGCGGTCCGGTCGCGGCTCGCGCGCTCTCCTCCAGAGTCCGGCTCGCGAAGGTGCTGGCGATCGTGAGCGCGCCCACCTCACCGGCCGCGCGGACGGTGGCGGTCTCGCCCTCCGGATCGACCAGTCGGTGGTACGCCATGGGCGCGATCCCGATGGGCAGGGCCACCGGACGGCCGAGCAGGGTGGTGCTCACCTCGCAGTGGGACACATCGACCAGGACCCGGGGGCGGAACCGGTACCGGTCGAATGCCGCGCGGTCGCCGCGCAGGGTCACCTCGTCGCCGCTGCCGCCGGCGATGTAGTCCCACACGGCCCGGTCCAGCTTGGCCCGGGCCGCTGCCGCATAGTCCTGCGGGGACAGCAGCACGTCCCGCTCGGGGGCGTCGGTCGCGTCGGACCGGCCGGCAAGGTCGGCCCGGGCGGTCATGCGCCGGCCCTCGCCGCGGCGCCGACGGGTACGGCCGCATTCGGATCGGTGCCGCGCTCGCGCTCCACGGCCTCGTAGAGGGCCTTGATGTTGCCGCTGCCGAAGGTACGGGCATCGAGCCGCTGGATCAGCTCGAAGAACACCGTCCGGCGGGCGTAGGGGGAGCGGGTGAACACCTGCACCAGCTGGCCCCATTCGTCGCGGTCGGCCAGCAGACCCAGCTCCTGGAGCACCGCCGGGTCGATGTCCACCTCGATGCCGCGGTCGGCCAGCGAGGAGTAGTAACCAGCCGGCGTGGAGAGCAACTCCACGCCGGAGTCGCGGAGTTCGCGGGCCGCCCGGACGATGTCGTCCGTGCCGTAAGCCACATGCTGGACGCCGGGGCCGTCGAAACCGTCGAGGAAATCGTTGAGCTGACCACGGTCGCCGACCGGGTCGGGCTCCACCATCGTGAAGGTGATCCCCCGGGTCTCGTCCTGCACGACCTTCGACGCCATCGCCTGGCCGCCGATCACGATGTACTCGTCGTAGGTGTGCCGCAGTCCCAGCGCCCGCTGGTAGAAGTCGACCATGGTGTCCAGCGAACCGGCGCGCAGGCACAGCGCGAGGTGATCGACCGACCGCAGCAGCGCGGGCCCCGAGGCGACGCCGTCCCCGATGGGGCGGTATCGCCCGGGCAGGAAAGGACCTGACGGGTCGTCACGCTGGACGAACGTATGGACCAGGTCGTTGGTCGCCGCGATGGTGGCCCGCGTGACCCGGCCATCGGCGTCCTCGAACGTCTCCGGTTCCGCGACGGCGTCGGCGCCGGCGGCCACCGCCCGCTCGAAGTCGCCGACCGCATCGGTCGACCGCAGGGCCACATCGCGCACCCCGTCGCCGTGCCTGCGCACAAAACGCGATGCCGCATGGTCGGCGTGCAGGGCGGAGGTCAGCACCAGGCGGACGCCGCCGTGCGCCAGCACCAGCGAGCGGGCGCCGGCCAGCCCGGTGAGCGGGCCTGCCTCGGCCACCACCTGGAAGCCGTAGGTGCCGCAGTAGTAATGGGAGGCCTGATAGACGTCCCCCACGAAGAACTCGACATGGTCGATGGAATGGGCGGTCACGTTGATCCAATCGTCGTTCGGGATGGGGTGCGGGCGCGCCTTTGCGTCGTACGGGAGCTGGGGAGTCGGCGGCAGCGGGAGGCTCCGCCCGACTGGCCGCGGCAGGCTGTCACCTGCCGCGTCGCCGGGGGCCGCTTCCGCGGCGACTCCGGGCGCGAACAGCGCCACGCCGGCACGACGGGGCGAACCGTCGGCCCGTGGACGCCAAGGAGCGTTGGGGGGAAGAGTTACGGAGTGGCCGGCCGCGGCGTCACTGGCGTCGGCCGGGGCCCTCCGCCGCCTCGGCGAGCGCGTGAAACACATAGGCGGTCGACGTGGCACCGGGGTCCTGATGGCCGATGCTGCGTAGCCCCAGGTACGACGCCCGGCCCTTTCTGGCCTGGAGCGGGACGGTGGCTCGCATACCGGCTTCGGCCGCATCGGCCGCGGAGTGTGCGGACGTACAGAAGTCGGCGCCGGAGTGCGCCGCGTCACGGAAGGCGTCGACCGCGGGGGAGTAGGCGTCGATCATGGTCTTGTCGCCGGGGACGGCCGCACCCAGCTGCTGCACCTTTGCCAGCGCCGCGGCGAGCGCCGTGGCGAACTGCGGGGCGTCGACCTCCGCGGACGCGCCGAGGGACTCGCCGAGGGCCCGGAATGCGCCGCCGAACAGCGGTCCGGAGGCACCGCCGACGACCGACACGAGAGAGTTTCCCGCGGTCGTCAGGACCTCGCCGACCGAGGCCGGGGTCTTCGACGGGTCGTCGAGCCGGTCGCGCACCGCGGTGAAGCCCCGGGCCATGTTCGCCCCGTGATCGCCGTCTCCGATGGCGGAATCGAGTCGGGTGAGGTGCTCTTCGTTCCGGCTCATGGCCGAGGTGATGTTCTGCATCCAGTCGAGAGCGAGCGAAACATCCACCGGTTCTCCTCTGGCGTTGCGGATCGCGGACTCCGGTGTCGGCGGTGCGGACGAGGATAAGTTGTCGATCGTCTTCGCAGGCTTCCGCATGGCAGGCGCTCCTTCGTTCCCCCGTGCCCGCAGCCTTGAGCAGCGAGTCGGTTAACTAACGCTATCCCGAAAGCTGTTCGGCAATGCCGAATGCCAAAGGAAGCAAAACGCAGCGACCCCGGCGCCGTCAAGGGCTTCCGGCGCAGTGGTCCCACGGGCACCTCGTCTGAGGCCCGATGGCCGCCTTCATGCAGCGAGTTGATGAAGTCTCCATGAAATATGGAGGGGTCTTTACCGAAGCATCAGCCGCAGGCGCGCAGACCCGCGTTGCGCGGTGCCCCGAGGTCCCGGGACAGACTGCGAGCGACTTCGCGGACCGCGATCGCACACTCCTGACGTGCACTTTCGGTCAGCAGGCGCTCGACAGGGCCCACCAGGCCAAGGCCGCCCACGACCTCACCGGTACGATCGAAGACGGGAGCTGCGATGCCGGCGTCGCCCAGGGTCAACTCCTGGTCGTCCAGCGCGTATCCGATCTCGCGCACCCGGTCCAGCTGTGTGGTGAGCCGTGCCGGGTCGACGATGCTGGCGCCGGTGACCCGGGGCAGCTCGCCCGCCAGGAGTTCGGTACGCCGTTCGGCGGGCAGAAATGCCGCGATCGCCTTCCCCAGGGCGCAGGTGTTCCAGGGCAGGCTGGCCCCCGTCTCCAGCACCTGTACCGACCCGCCGGGCCGGAAAGCGTGGTGGACCACAAGAACATGATGGTCCGTCAAAACTCCGACCCACACGGCGGCACCGGCCTGGGAGGCGAGCAGATCGGCCCACGTCACCGCGCGGGTACGCAACTCGTGCGAGTCGAGGTAGGCATTGCCCAGGGTCACCAGACCGGGGCCCAGCTGGTACTTGCCCGTCTCGCGGTCCTGGACGACCATGCCCTCCGCTTCCAGGGTGCGCAGGAGGGCGTGCACGGTCGGCTTGGCCACGCCGATACGGTCGGCCAGCTCCGTCACGCCCAATCGCGGCGTCGCCGTGGCGAGCTCCCGGAGAACGTGGATCGCCCTGTGCACCGCCTGGACCATGCAACAACTCCCTGTTCAGTATTGATGAACGACGTTCTGAACCATAGGGTCCTTGTTCATGACACCGCTGGTTGGCATCGTACTTGTGTCGCACAGTGCGGAGATCGCCCTCGGCGTACGGTCCCTGGTCGAGCAGATGGCCTGCGAAGGGGTCGTCGTCGGCACCGCCGGCGGCACCGACGACGGTCGTACCGGGACGAGCTACTCCCGCATTCTCGCCGCCCTGCGCACGGCGGACAGCGATGCCGGCGTGGTGGTCCTGCCGGACCTGGGAAGCTCGGTCCTCACCGCACGCCTCGTCCTGCACGACCACCCCGGCATCCAAGCCGTCCTGGCCGACGCCCCGTTGGTCGAGGGAGCCGTCGCCGCCGCCGTCACGGCCGCGAGCGGCGCCGACCTGTCGACCGTCGTCAAAGCGGCCGAGGAGGCGCGTCATATCAGCAAGTTCTGACCGGTCACCGGGCATGGGGTGACGGCACGTACGAGCTACTTGCTCAGTACATTCGCCACCACGATGCACAGCCCGAGCAGCATGTCCACGCCACCGACCCGGCAGGCCGCCGCCCAGCCCCGTCCCGCCACCCGGGCCGCCCACACCCCCAGCCGAACAGCGCCACCGTATTGAAGGTCAGAGCGACATCGATCGCGGCTTCCTCGCCCCACCATCCCGCGTACGCGCCGAACAGGGCGGCCACCGTCGGCAGCATCGCGGCCACCAGTGGCCACTCGGTCAGCATCGACCGTACGGCCGTGGTGGTGACCGGCGCCTTGTCGCCCGTTCGGTGTGCGATGGAGTGTGCGTAGCCGTGCGCCGCGGCTGACGCCGCCCCCGCCAGTAACACCCACACCGCGTCATATCCGGGATCCGAGGTCCCGGTGTCATGGCCCAGCGCGGCGGCCAGCACGCTGGCGAGCACCGATCCGTACACCCCGCCGAACAGCAGCCGCTGCAACGGCTCTTCCCGTCGGCGAGGACGTCTGGAAAGCGTGGTGCTGGTCGACATGGCGCCACCTCACAGGTCGGGGATGTGCGCCCGTTCAGGCGGCGGCTGCGGCCTCGTGCAGCGCATGGGTGATGAGCGGCAGGTCGGTGGCGTCCACCTGGTGGAGCACCTGTCGCAGGCTGACGTCGCAGTGGCCGACCAGAGAGGCCGCGACCCGCAGGACCGCCAGCTCGCTGGGTGAACCCACGTTCCAGGGCCCGGCCAGCAGGCGCAGGCCCACCGCGTTCCAGTCGACCGTGGGGTGGCCGTCCGGATATTCAAGAAGCGAGCCGAGCCCGACGCTTTCGTTCTCCGCGCTCTGCTCGCAGAACAGATGAAGCCAGAAACCGTTGCGGTGGCGGCCGAGCAGGCGCACGGCGGCACGCATCTGGACGTTGCCGACCGGGCGAACGAGGCGTTCGGCGAGGTCGTGACCGTCCTGGGGCGTGAGTTCCTTGACTGACTGGGGCATGGGTTCTCCGTCCGTGGGGATCGCTCACCACCATGCCCCTCCCGGTGCACGGAGCCGGCAGTTCGCCGCGAGAGTCACCCGTGTCGCAGCGTTCGCGCAGCTCTTCAGGTGAGACTGGTGCGCGCCTGGTTGATGTGCCCCCGTTCCGTCTGCGGGTGCCCCGCACGAAACCGTGCGGGGCACCCGGCTCAGGTCTCTCCGGGCTGTTCCGCCGCCCAGCCGCGGGCCACGCGGGTGAAGGCATGGGCGGCGGCGCTCCGGTAGGCGGTTTCGCGGCGGAGCAGGGTGACGGTACGGGAGGGCAGCGGCGGGTCGAGGGGGACGGGGTGGAGGTGGGGGTGGTCGTGGGTGATGGCGTCGGGCAGCACCGTGGCGAGTGGGGTGCGCCGGACGATTTCGGTGAGGGCGTTGAGGGAGTTGGCCTCCACCGCGATATGCGGGGCGACCCGGTGCCTGCCGAAGTGGGCGTCGATATGCCCCCGGGTGACGAAGTCGGCGCTGAGCAGGGCGAGTTGGAGAGCGTTCAGGGCGCTGATCGGCAGCGCCTGAGTGCGCCCGGCATGGGGGTGCTCGGTGCCGACGACGAGGCCGAGGGTCTCGGTGAACAGTGCGGTCGCGGCGATGCCGGGCAGATGGGGTCCGCCGAAGGCAATGCCGAGGTCCAACTCGTCGGCGAGCAGGGCCGATTCGATGTGGTCCTGCGTTATCTCCCGCAGCTCCAGAGTGATGGCGGGATGCCGTCGGTGGAAGGCCTCCACCAGGGGCCCGACGAGGTAGGCGGTGAATGTCGGTGTCATCGCCAGCCGCAGGGAGCCGCGCGAGAGGTCCTGGACATCGAGCACCGCGCGCTCGGCGGCCGCGAGGTCCTGCAGGGCGCGGCGTGCGTAGTGGACGTAGGCCTCGCCCGCGTCCGTCAGGCGCACACTCCGGCCGGAGCGGTCCAGCAGCTGCACCTTCAGTGACCGCTCCAGCTGCTTGACCTGCTGCGACAGGGTGGGCTGGGAGATGTGCAGCGCTTCGGCGGCACGGGTGAAATTCGCATGCTCGGCAACCGCGAGCAGGTAGCGCAGATGACGCAGTTCCACCATCACACCTCACCTCATCTGCGGATACGGCCCTGGCCTCTGCGGACCATCCAGCTATAGATATGACCAATCGCAGTCATGGATTCTGCGACTTGGACACTATAGGCGCAGGTCACGCATGGTGGATGACGTCGGCCCCCCGCCGGCCCCCCGAGCCCCGATCGAAGGGAGTGAGTGACCATGCAGCACCTGGCCGAAGGAGTCCGGCGCTTCCAGCAGGACGTCTTCCCCGCCCAGGCGGCGCGCTTCGCCCGTCTCGCCACCGCCCACACACCGACCGCGCTGTTCATCAGCTGCTCCGACGCTCGCGTCGTGCCCGAAATGATCACGCAGCGCGAGGCGGGTGAGCTGTTCGTCATCCGTACCGCCGGCAATCTCGTCCCCGCCTACACCCCGGGCGCGGACGGTGTGGCCGCCGGCATCGAGTACGCCGTCAGCGTCCTGGGCGTCGCCGAGATCGTCGTCTGCGGGCACTCCGCCTGCGGCGCCATGACGGCCCTCGCCGACCGCCACGACCTCACCCACCTGCCCGCGATCGCCGACTGGCTACGCCACGCCGATGCCTCCCGGGCCCGCACTGCCGGCACCGGCCGGGGCGGGAGCCGAACCGACGCCTCGGCCGGTGCCCCGGTCGACGCCCTGGTGCGCGACAACGTCCGCGCCCAGCTCGCCAACCTCACCACCCACCCCTCGGTGGCCCGCGCCCTGGCCGAGCACACGCTCACGCTGCACGGCTGGTGCTTCGACATCGCCACCGGCGCCGTCGAAGCGCTCGATCCCACCAGCGACCGATTCGCCGCCCTCACGGCCTGATCGCTCCTTACCTCTCTCCGCATTCCCCACCATCCCTTCAGCGATAAGGAAGCCCCTCATGGTGCACGCACAGTTCGACCCCACCGCCCGCCGGCAGCTCGCGATCGCCGCGGTCGAGGCCAAGACCCGCAAGGACCTCACCTGGCAGCAGATCGCCGATGCCGCCGGTCTGTCGGTCGCCTTCGTCACCGCCGCCGTGCTCGGCCAGCACGCGCTTCCCCAGGCGTCCGCCGAGGCCGTCGCCGAACTGCTGGGCCTCGACGACGACGCGGCGATGCTCCTGCAGACCATCCCGACCCGCGGTTCCCTCTCCGGTGCCGTCCCGACCGACCCGACGATCTACCGCTTCCACGAGATGCTCCAGGTCTACGGCACCACCCTCAAGGCCCTGGTCCACGAGCAGTTCGGCGACGGCATCATCAGCGCGATCAACTTCAAGCTGGATGTGCAAAAGGTCGCCGACCCCGAGGGCGGCGAGCGCGCGGTCATCACCCTCGACGGCAAGTACCTGCCCACGAAGCCGTTCTGACCGCGGCGTCCGCTCGGATCGGACGCCAAGGGCGCGCGGGCCCGGCGTACGGCCCCTGCGAGGTGGCACCTCGATCATGCGGTCGTACGCCGTGCTCACGCCCCGTCCATGCGCTCCATCAGGTGCGTGAGGAATGTCTGCACGGCGACGGGCAGTACCCGCCGGGCCATGGACTGGATCTGGACGGAGCGCTCCGCCAGCTCCGGATTTCGTACCGGGATCGCCACGACATCCTCGCCAACACCGCTTCCCCGTACTGCCAGTTGGCCCGCCAGAATGATTCCGCCGCGCAGCCGGGCGAAGGCATGCAGCGCTCCGCTGTCGTTGCTCACGAATACCGGCTGGAAAGTGAGATCTTCCAGGCTCGCGCAGATATCGAAAAGCTGCCGGATGGTCGTGGTCTGTTCCATAAGTCCGAGTGGATACGGCAGCAGATCCGAAATCCAGAGCTCGGTGTGTCCGGCGAGCGGATGGCCTGTCGGAACGAGCGCGAGAATGGGCTGCCGAAGCGCGTATTCGACCTTGATGCCCTCTTCGGGCGCCAGGCTGTAGGTGACCGCCAGATCGGCTTCGCCGTCCCGTACCCGCCGGGTGGCGTCCCCGGGGGTCGTCACATGCAGATGGAACCGCACCCCTGGATGCGTCTCCCGGAAGGCGACGACGGCCTCCGGCAGGAAGCCCCGGGCGAAGCCCTCCGAGCTGGCGATCCTGACCGTGCTGTGCCGCAGCGTCCCCAGCCCGCGAAGATCCGCGAGGACCTGTTCGGACTCCAGCTGCGAGCGTCTGGCATGGGCCGCCAGCATCTCGCCGGCCTCGCTGAGGACCATGCCGCGCGGCCTCCGCTCGAACAGCGGGACCCCCACCTCGTGCTCCAGACGCGCGATCTGCCGGCTGATGGCCGAGCCCGCCACGTGGAGGTGCGCCGAAGCCTGGTTGATCGATCCGGTACGCGCGACTTCGAGGAAGTACCGCAGTGCCGGCGCCGGTTCCATCGATGTCACGTTGCCACCTCATTGCTGCGCCGCTGTGCGGCAGACCACGTGACCCTACCGCCCGCATCGTCGGGTGCAACCTTGCCTGTTCGGCAATGCTCCGTTGCATTTACGGTAATTGTGCCGCGCCTCGGGCTGTGGCTAGCCTGCGGTTCCTGATGTTCCAGGGATTCTGGGAGAAAGGAACTTTCGTGCCGCGCTCTGAGGCAATCGACCGGGCATTGGAATATTTCGATTCCGGTGCATTTCTCACGGATCTGGAACGGCGGGTCGCCATTCCCACCGAGAGCCAGTCCGGAAACCCGGTGGAACGGCAGCGGCAGCTGCGGTCCTACCTGACGACGGAAATGGCTCCCGCGGCCGCCCGGATCGGCTGCACCACCCGGATCGTCGACAACCCGGTGGCCGGCGGTGGCCCGTTCCTCGTCGCCACCCGGCATGAAGGTGAAGGGCTGCCCACCGTGCTCACCTACGGGCACGCCGACGTGGTGCCCGGCGAGGCGCACCGGTGGCGGTCCGGCCTGGAACCATGGCGCCTCGTCGTCGAGGGGGACCGGTGGTACGGACGCGGTACCGCGGACAACAAGGGCCAGCACAGCGTCAATCTTGCGGCACTCGAACAGGTACTGCGCACCCGGGGCGGCAGCTTCGGCTTCAACCTGAAGGTGATCGTCGAGACGGGCGAGGAGACCGGCTCGCCCGGCCTGCGCGCCCTGTGTGCGCAGCTGCGCGACGAACTCGCCGCCGATCTGCTGATCGCCTCCGACGGGCCCCGCATCTCCGCCCCACGCCCGACACTGTTCCTCGGCTCGCGCGGCAGTGTCGCCTTCACCCTGCGCGTTGCGCTGCGCGACAGGGCCCACCACTCCGGTAACTGGGGCGGCCTGCTGCGCAACCCCGCGACCGTCCTGGCCGGCGCGCTGGCCACCCTCGTCGACGGCCGCGGCAAGATACTCGTACCCGGGCTGCGCCCCCCGTCGATCCCGCCGGCAGTCACAAAGGCCCTGGCCGACCTTCCGGTGGGCGGCGGTCCGAACGACCCCGTCATCGACGAGGACTGGGGCGAGCCCGGCCTCACCCCGGCCGAGCGGCTGGTCGGATGGAACACCCTGGAA
Source organism: Streptomyces inhibens (assembly GCF_003389455.1). Lineage (GTDB taxonomy): Bacteria > Actinomycetota > Actinomycetes > Streptomycetales > Streptomycetaceae > Streptomyces > Streptomyces inhibens. Next base: position 55,820 of record NZ_QUAC01000019.1, read on the forward strand.
GTCCTCTCGCTGGGCGCCGGAAACCCGGACACACCGGTCAACGCCATCCCCGGTACCGCACATGCGCATTGCCAGCTGCGCACCGTCGTCGGCACGGACGCCGAGGGCGTGGGCAAGGCCCTGCGCGCACACCTGGACGCGCACGGGTTCCCCATGGTCGACGTGGAAACCGGCCGGCGGATGTCCGCGACCCGCTCCGACCCCGACGGCCCCTGGGTGCGCTGGGCCGCGCAGTCCCTCGCCCGGACCACCGGCGCCGCGCCCGCGATCATGCCCAACCTGGGCGGGTCCATCCCGAACGACGCATTCGCCGATGAACTCGGACTCTGCACGATCTGGGTGCCGCACTCCTACCCCGCCTGCGCCCAGCACGCCCCGGACGAACACCTCCTCGCGCCGGTGGCGCGCGAGGCGCTGCAGATCATGGCCGGTCTCTTCTGGGACCTCGGCGACCCCTCCACCCGACCCCTCTGAGCGCGGAGAACCCCATGGACACACCCATCGCAGGAGACCGGCCCGACACCGCGCTGCCGGAGGCGGCCGTCACCACCACCAAGGCGCACCGCGTCATCGTCGCGGCGTCGATCGGGAACGCTCTTGAGTGGTTCGACATCATGGTCTACGCGTTCTTCGCCGGGACCATCGCCAAACTGTTCTTCCCCGCGGCGGACGACACCGTGTCGCTGCTGCTCGTGTTCGGCACATTCGGTGTGACCTACGTGGTCCGTCCGCTCGGCGCGGTCGTCCTCGGCCGGTACGCGGACCGTGCGGGCCGCAAGGCAGCCCTGATGGTGTCCATCCGCATCATGATGCTCGGGACGTTCCTGATCGCCGTCATGCCGACGTACCCGACGATAGGCATCGCCGCCCCGATCGCGATCCTCCTCTCCCGCCTGCTTCAGGGATTCTCCGCGGGCGGGGAGTTCGGCAGCGCCACCGCCCTCCTGGCCGAGCACTCTCCCCGGATGCGCGGCTTCATGGCCAGCTGGCAGTTCGCCAGCCAGGGCGTCGCCACCCTGCTCGCCGCCGGCTTCGGCACGCTGCTGACCAGCACACTGTCGGACGCCCAACTGGAGTCGTGGGGCTGGCGGATCCCGTTCGCCTTCGGCCTGCTGATCGGGCCGATCGGCTTCTACATCCGGCGCTACCTCGACGATGCACCGGAGTTCGCCCGGTCCGCGCGGCAGGAGCCCGAGCGGAGCCCGGTGGGGGAAGTGCTGCGGGACCACAAGAGCAGCGTGCTGCTGTCGATCGGTGCGATCGCGGTGTCCACGGCCCTCACCTACCTGATCGCCTACATCCCCAACTTCGCCGTGAAACAGCTCCACCTCCCCGCCTCCACGGGCTTCGCGGCGGCCATGGTGACCGGTGCGGTGCTGACGGTCGTCACGCCCCTGATCGGCTACCTGTCCGACAGAGTGGGCCGGATCCGGGTCATGTCCGTCTTCGCGGTGCTGATCCTCCTCCTGCTCCTCCCCGCCTTCGGCTACCTCGTCGCCCACCCGGGCTTCGGCGTGATCCTCGGCGTGATGTTCCTCGTCGGGCTGCTCAAGGCCGGCTACTTCGGGCCGCTGCCCGCCCTGATGTCCGAACTCTTCCCGGTCACGAGCCGGGCCACCGGCGTCGCCCTGAGCTACAACCTGGGCGTGATGCTCTTCGGCGGAACCACCCCGCTGGTCATCGTCTGGCTGATCGATGCGACGGGCAACGACCTGGCCCCCACCTGGTACCTGTCCGGCCTGGCGGTCCTCAGCCTGACGACCGTCCTTCTCGCCCGCCGCCGGCTCCGGGCCGTGGGCGCCGCCACCGACGAGTGACAGGCCGCCGGTCCGGGACGGACGATCCGCCCACCGGCCCGGACCGGCGCCACCCCCATCCACCGCGCAGCGACCACGCCGCGCCCACCCACCGTGCAGCGACCACGCCCTGTCCACCGCGCCCCCGAGCGTGCACCGCTTTCCTCTGCGAAAGGGCTCGCCCCGATGATCTCGACCACCCCTCCCGTCCCCGCGCCCGGAGCCGAGGCGTCACCCGCGCTCACCGGAATCCGCGTGCTGGACCTGTCCCGCATTCTGTCCGGCCCGCTCGCCACCATGGTCCTGGCCGACCTCGGCGCCGAGGTCATCAAGGTGGAGGACACCAAGGACGGCGACGACACCCGCCAATGGGGCCCGCCGTTCCAGGGCACCGAGGCCGCCTACTTTCTTGCCGCCAACCGCAACAAGCGCGGGATATCGGTCGACCTCAAGACCGACCAGGGCCGGGAGTTCGTGCTGCGGCTCGCGGACCGGGCCGATGTGGTCGTGGAGAACTTCCGCCCGGGCACCGCCGACCGCCTCGGCCTGGGCCACCGCGACCTGTCCGCCCGCAACCCCCGCCTGATCTACGCCTCGATCTCCGGCTACGGACAGACCGGCCCCTGGGCCACCCGGCCCGGCTACGACGCCATCGCGCAGGCCCAGAGCGGGATGATGAGCATCACCGGAGAACCCGGCGGCCGGCCCATGCGGCCGGGCGTCGCCACCGCCGACATCGGCGCGGGCATGTGGGCCGCCATCGGCATCCTCGCCGCCCTCCAGGCCCGCCGGACCACCGGCCGCGGACAGCATGTGGACATCTCGCTGCTCGACGGCCAACTCGCCTGGCTCACCTACGTGGCCGGCGGCCACTTCGCGACCGGCGCCGTCCCCGCTCCGCACGGCTCGGCCCATCCCACGATCGTCCCCTACCAGGCCCTTGCCACGGCGGACGGCCATGTGATGGTCGCCGCCGGCAACGACAAGCTGTGGCGGCGCCTCGCGGACGTCCTCGGCCTGGCCCCGCTCGGCCGTGACCCCCGTTTCGCGACCAACCCCGACCGGGTCCGCCACCGCGAGCAGCTGATCCCGCTGCTGGAGGAAGCCCTCGCCCGGCGCGGCGCCGCCGAATGGGCCCAACTGCTGGACGACGCGGGCATCCCGTGCGCCCCCATCAGCGACGTCGCCCAGGCGCTGAGCGGCCCGCAGGCCGTCGCCCGCGGGATGGTCACCGAACTCGACCACCCCACCGCCGGACGCCTGCGCACCGTGGCTTCCCCCCTGAAGCTCAGTGCGACCCCTGCCCGCATCCGTACGGCACCACCTCTGCTGGGCCAGCACACCGACGAGGTACTCGCCGAGACCGGCTACTCCCCGGCGGACATTGCCGAACTCCGTGCCTCGGGAGCCGTACGGTGACCGGCACCGGAGCCATCGGCATCCGGCGCGACGGCGCTCTCGCCACGGTCCGGATCGGCAGCGGGCGCCGCGCCAACGCCCTCGGCACCCGCGACTGGCAGGCCCTCGCCGCCCTGTTCCACCAGCTCGCCGAGGACCGGACCTTGCGCGCGGTCGTCCTGTCGGGGCGCGGCACCGGCGCCTTCAGCGCAGGCTCCGACATGCGCGAATGGCTGTCCGCCGACCCCGCCGAGATCGAGGCGAGCTTCTCCGCCATGGAGAACGCGCTCACCGCCGTCGAACGCCTTCCGGTCCCCGTGGTCGCCGAAGTCCGCGGCACGGCCGCCGGAGCGGGCTGCCAACTCGCCTGCGCCTGCGACCTCAGGATCGTCGCCTCCGACGCCAGGCTCGGCATGCCCATCGCCCGCTGGGGCATCCTGGTGCCCCCGGCCTTCGCGGCCCGTATCGCGCTGCTCACCGGCCCCGCGGCCGCCCGCGAGCTGCTGCTCACCGGCCGGCTCGTCGACGGCGAGGAGGCGGCGCGACTCGGTCTGGCCACCATCAGCGTCCCCGAGCCGGAACTGGCAGCCACCACCTCTGCCCTCGTCGCCTCGATCAGCGAACACCCCCCGCCGGCCGTCCGCGCCGCCAAGCGGTCCGTAGACGCCCTGCTGGCCCCCGCCCGCGACCGGTTGCGCCGGCTACCCCCGGGACCCGCCGCCGACTACGCCAGTCTCCAGCACCGCCTCAACGCCTTCCTCTCGCACTCCCTCACGGCCCCCGCCCCGGGCAGCCCGGCAGGTGGTGGGTAGGTCACCTGTCACGGAGGTGGCGTCAGCTCGCCACCGTGGCTCCAGCGCCCAACTCCCGCGCGATCTCCACGGTCGGGAACCGCGTCCGCTTGCTCTTCGTGAGCAGACGGCGGTGGAAGCCGTCCAGGACGACGGCAGGGCGGGCGTGCCGGTCGATGATGGCGGCGATCTCGGCCGGGATGCCGCCAGGCCGTCGGCCTGCGATCCAGTCACACAGGAAGGCTCCGCGTTCCGTGTCGCCGCGCACGCCGTCGAGCAGATGGTGATGGAGCAGGTGGCTCGGGGTGTAGCAGTGGTCGTACGCGCGGCGGTTGGAGAGGAACTCGGTCTCGTCCGCTGAAAGGTCGAAGCGGGAGCTGAGGGCAAGTCCGAAGTCGGCGAAGTAGAGCCGGCGGCCATCGGTCAGGGTGTTGGCGAAGTGGGCGTCGAAGTGGACGAGTTCGCGAGAGCTCATGAAGGCGGAACCGCGCGCGATCGCTCCCTCCAAACCCCCGAACCCGTCGGTGAATCCTTCGGGAGGGGAGCCGGGCAGGACCCGCCAGTGATACATCAGCGGGAAACCCGCGTACGCATGAACGGGACCGACCCTACGCGCCCGGCAAGGCCGGCCGTTCTCATGGATGACCGCGTCCGCCAGGTTCAGAACAGACCCCACCACCACGGGAGATCACATAGGATCACGATCCAAACCGAACAACTGTCGCAGTCACCCGCAGAGTCGGAGGATCCTCTCCATCGCAGCAGACCAAGGTGACAGGCGGCAGATGACAGTACAGGGGGAAGGAACCTCGATGAAGACATCCCGTCTTGGGCGTCGCCTCGCCGGGACCGCGGCCGTCGCCGTCATGGTCGGCGCAAGTGCGCTGGTCGCAGCGCCGTCCGCTGTGGCCAAGGCCAATCTGCTGGCCATCGACAAGGTCTCGCTGCACGATCCGGGCGTCCAGGTGAACGTCACGTACTCCTGCGACCCCGGCATGAACCACCAACTGGTCGCCAACGCGGCCAAGGTCAACCAGACCGGTCACGACGAGTCGGTCGCCGCGGGCACCATCAAGGCCGACAAGCTCGCCTGTGACTACAACAGTCACGCGGCCAAGGTGACCATGCGTCCGGCCGTCGGTTCGCACTTCGCCAAGGGCGACAAGGTGAAGGTCACCGTCTTCTATTTCGACAATGACGGCTTCAGTTACGCGCGTCAGGAGACGGTCGCCGTTCTGTAGGCACGTCATCTCGCCCCGGTGGACCGGCCACTCGCGGTCCGCCGGGGTGTGTCGTATGCGCCGAGCGGCGCTTTCTACGTGAAGGGTTCGGCGGCCAGCCAGGTGGCCACGGCCTGGGCGAGTGGCTGGTCGGTGTCGAGCTGGATGAAGCCGAACTGGCCGCCCTGGTTGCATTCCAGGAACCACCAGGTTCCGTCCGTGTCCTCGGCGAAGTCGAAGGCTCCGTATGCGAGTTGAGCAGTCGTCATATAGCCCTCCACCGCCCGGTGGACGGCGTCGGGGACCGCGACGGGCTCCCAGGTGCTGTTGTCCGTGAAGCGGCTGTCCACCTCGTCGGGGTCGGATTTCTTGCGGGCCGCGGAGAGATGGCTGCCGATGCAGGTCAGCCGGATATCGGCCTGCTTGCGGATGTGCCGCTGGAACAGGGTCGGGCCGGCCGCGACGCCGGCGAAGTCCACGTCCGGACTGATGCGGGTGGTGGGCAGCACCAGCGGGGGATCGCCGGGGTGCTTTCCGGAGACCGATTTCACCACGAGGTCCCGGTGGGTGGCCGCGAACTGACGGGCGACCGACGGAAATGTGGTGATCAATGTGGGGGGCACGGCGAAGCCGCTGTGGTGGGCGGTATGGAGCTGCCACGGTTTGTAGCGCGCCTGCATGGCCGCGACGGGGTGGTTCATCCAGCGTGCCCGGGTGCAGGTGAGCATGCCGTACAGCGCCTGCTCGGACTCGGCCGTGAGCCAGGTGGACTGCTCCGCGGCGCGTGCCCCGGGAGTGCCGGGCCGGCGGACCCATATCGAGCGCAGGCTGCTCAGGCTCACCATGCGTTCGCCTGCCTTGAGGTACCCGTGGAAGTCGTTCCTGACATAGTCCGCCGACAGGGCGACCGTCCCGGGCAGGTCGGCCGGGTCGAGGCGTACGAGCGGGACGCCGAGGTCGTGCAGCGTCGACACCACCATGTCCGCTGTCAAGTCCTCCTCACAGGTAAGGATCAGGACGGTCATCGGCGCTCAGTCGTCGAAGTGGGTCTTGGAGCCGGCGGTGGAGGCGGTCGTGCCGGTGGCCAGCAGCACCGCCCGGCTGCAGGTGGCCGGACGCCCGTCGGGCAGGACGTTGAGCTGCCGCGTGGCGTCGTAGGTGTACGGAGTGCTGGTCGGTGACTTCACCGCCGGACGGGCGTAGCTCAACGCGAACGGTCGCATGCCTTCTCCTTCATAGCCCGGTTCCTGAACCCTGGGACGCTTGGATGGGAAGCTCGGCCTGATAATTCTGTACAGACCTTGTGATGAACCTGGTCGAATAATTATCACTTTTGATCGTTTCTGCGGACACTGTTGACGAAACTGTTGTGACGGCGTACGGGACGGCCCGATGCGTGCTGCCCAACGGCGCAGGTGCCCGGGCCCTCGGTCAGATTCCGCAGTCGACGATGCGTCCGTCGACGGTGCCGATCAGCAGCCGGCCCGGCCCGGCGACGGTGAGGGAGAGCGGGTCCGCCACTCGGCCGTCGATGGACAGCAGGCGCCTCTGGCGTACGGTCCCCTCGCCCGCATGCAGCGCAACCACCTCACCGGAGTTGTAGGCGACGTACACCGTCTCGCCATCGGTGTCCATCGCCGTCGCCTGAGCGTCGGCCAGGAACACCCACGCGGGTGCCCCGTCCGTCAGGCGCCGACGGGCGACGAAGGCATCACCGGGCCGGAGGCCGTGCGGATAGGGGAAGGTGCCGGCGTGGACGAGGGCCGGGCCGTGCGCGTCGTCGAGATGGACGGCGGGACCGCCGACCAGGTGCGCGTTGCGGGCGCTGTCCCATTCGAGCGGGAAGAGTCTGTGGACCCGGGGAGGCGCCCAGCCGTCCGGTGGGTCCACCTGCACGACCCAATTTTCCGCCGAGGGCTGCTGCGGATCCCCTTGCAGGAAGAGGAGTTCGGGGCTGTGGCGGACCGGGAGGTGATGGTTGAACAGGTTGTAGCCGCCCAGCTCGAAGCGGGCCGCCTCGCGATGGCCGGGGGAGACCAGCACCGTGACGGGGCGTTCGACGTGGTACCGGCAGTCGCGCAGGGCCAGCCAGCCGTCGTGACGGGCGACGCAGGCGACGGCGAAGCCGGGGTCGACGGTGTCGAGGACGGCGCCGCCGTTGACCGACAGCCGGTCGATCGGGTACGGCCGCTCGTGCCAGCCGTCGCCGTCCCAGCGTGTCCGGCCGCTGGTGTTGACCCACGCCGAGCGCCGGTCCGGTGTCAGCAGGATCTCCCGGCCACCGTCTTGGCCCGCGACGGCCCACTCCCGTATCCCGTCCGGGCTCCAGCACTCCAGCTGTATCCCGTCCAGCGTGGCCAGGATGCGGCCGTCGTCCAGGGGTTCCACCGCCCAGACGAGCTGCCGAGGCGCCCAGGGCGTCCAGGTCAGCCGCGCGAGCTCCCGGCGGAGGCCGTCCGGCGCGTCAGGCATCCGCGCATCGGGCGGGCCCCACGGCAGCTCCTCCGCGGCCACCATCCCCTCGGTGGCCGCGGTCCAGTCGTCGCACTCGATGACGTACCGGAGCGCATCCGGGCCACCTTCGTCGAGGTCTTCCTCGTCGTCCGGCGCCAGGAAGACCTCCAGAGTCCGGTCATCGAGCCACCGCAGGCCGCAGATGTGCCGATCCCGCCCCTCCGCCACGGAGACGACCTTGCCGGAATCGAGGTTCAGGAGCAGCAGTTCACCCTCCTGACTCCAGCCGCCTGTGCCGATCGCGAGCAGCGGCAGGCTCGGATGGAACCGCAATGCGCTCACCGGCCAGTGGGACCGCAGCAGATGGTGGCAGCGTGCCCCGTCCGCGGTGTAGACCCCGACCCTCGACCGGCTCCAGCCCCGTGCCGCATCCCAGCCGGGCCACTGCATGGTGCCGAGCGCCCCGCCGATCGCGAGCAGGCCGAGCCGCTCGTCGCGTACGGCTGTAGTGGGGTACCCGATCTCGGCGTACGGACGGTCGCCGAATATGCGGTGGATGGTGAGTGGTTGATGCATGAGGACGGTTCTACCCGAGAACCGGAAGCGTGGTCGGCCAGGTTACGGACTTGGCAACCCCGGCCCGAGGCAGTGCACGTCGGTGCTCGGTACGGCCCCGTCGACCAGGTACTTCGCCGCCGCGCCGTCCACGCAGGCATTGCCCCGGCTGGCGAACACCCCGTGTGAGTAGTCGTGATGCAGGGTGATCAGACGGGAGCCCGGCAGCCGCCGCCGCAGTGCGTGCGCGCCCTCGATGGGGGTGACGGGATCGTGCTCGGAGGCGATCAGCATCACCGGGGGTGCCTCGGCACTGCCGAGGGGAGTGTTGTGCACGGGCCGGTGGTGCCAGAAGGCGCAAACCGACGCCTCCATGCCCGTGAGCACCGGCTGCGGGTCGAGCCGCCGGATCCGCCGGATGTCGGCCACCACACGCCCGGGCGTGGGAGCGTGGCTGTCCGCGCACTTGACCGCGCGGTTGGCCGCCTCGTATGTGCGTGACGCGGCGCCGTCGAAGGGTTCGGCGGGGCGGAGCTGTCCGGTGCTGCCGGTGTCCAGGTAGGCGCGCATGCCATCGGCGAGTGGGGCCCAGCGCTCGGTGCGGCCCAGCGCCCGGTAGACGGCGCGGTCGAACTCCGCCGCCCCGAAGCCCTCGACCGGACGCCGGGCAAGCCCATCGCGCACCCCCTGGTAGGCCGCCCGCACCGCATCACCATTACTGCCAAGCCCAAACCGCCCCGAATGAACAGCAACCCATGACAGGAACTCCGCGCGCTGGCGAAGCAGCGCCCGACTCTGTTTACGGTCGAAGTCGTACCACCCCCAAGGTCCGACGACGCTGTCCAGCACCATCCGCTCGATGTGCCGGGGGAATTGAGCGGCGTACGCGGCGCCGAGGTAGCTGCCGTAGGAGACGCCGAGGAAGCTGATCCGCCGCTCGCCGAGAGCGAGGCGGATCGCGTCCATGTCGTGGGCGGTCCGGGTGGTCGACAGATACGGCAGGGCCTTTCCGGCACCGGCGGCGCAGTCGTCCGCGGTCCGCCGCAGGGTATCGAGGTAGACGCGCTCGGCCGCGCGGCCGGCCGGTACGGGGTCCTGGCCGGGGCTGTCGAAGAGGCCGCCCATCGGGCCGCACTGCACGGGCGTGCTCTGCCCGGTGCCGCGCGGATCGAAGCCGATGACGTCGTAGGAACGCCGCACGCTCTCGGGGAGCTTGGCCCGTTTGGTGACGGCGTACGGGAGGCCCGCGCCACCGGGCCCGCCGGGGTTCACCAGCAGCACTCCGCGTCGCTCGGCCGGTGGGCCGGCGGCGCGGACACGGGAGACGGCTATGTGGATCTGCCTGCCGTCCGGACGGCTCCGGTCCAGCGGGACGCTGAGCCGGCCGCACTCCACATGTGCGGGAGCGGGCGGATCCGGCACGGAGGCCGGACAGGCGCCGAAGCGAAGCGCGGGGGCCGGGGGAGCGGCGTGGACGGGTACGGCCGGGAGGAGGGCGGCCGTGGCGGTGAGCGCGCAGAGCAGGCCGGTGCGGGAAGGGGCGGGGATCACAGGTCTCGCATTCAGGAGTGGCGGTGGGGCGGCGGTGACGGCCGCGCAGCCAGTGGCAATGAAAATGATTATCGTTTACAGTGGCGGCCGGTCAAGCCGCCGGGGTGCTCGCAAGGGCCCCGCCGGCCCGGCCAAGGACCCCAACCACGTTGACGACGAAGGGAAACCGTGGCTCATCTGCTGATGGTCGAGAGCTGGGTCGGAGCGATGAGCAGGCTGCTCCCACGAGCGATCCGCGAGGGCGGGCACGAGTTCACCTTCCTCACCCGCGATATGCACCACTACCTGCGCTCCGCGCCCGAAGGCACCGCCCATCCCCTGCTGGGGGCCCGCAATGTGCTGACCGGCGACACCAATGACCTCGACACCCTGCTGCCGGCCGTCGACCGCCTGCACAAGGCCCTGGGGTTCGACGGCGTGATCACCTCCTGCGACTACTACCTCCCCACGGTCGCCCGGATCGCCGACCGTCTGGGGCTGCCGGGCCCCTCGCCCGAAGCGGTCGAGAACGCCTGCCGCAAGGACGCGACCCGCCGGGCGCTCGCCGACGCCGCAGTGGCCGGACCGCGGTTCGCGGTCTGCGCGGACCGGTCGGCGGCCGTCGTCGCGGCGGCGGAGCTCGGCTACCCGCTGGTGCTCAAGCCCGTGGACCTGTGCGCGGGGATGTACGTACGACGCGTCGACGACGAGGAGGAGCTGGTCCGCGCCCACCGTGCGCTCGACGATTTCCCCGTCAACGCGCGCGGTCAGCGCCGTGCCCCGCTCGTGCTGCTCGAAGAGCTGCTGCACGGCCCCGAAGTCAGCGTGGAGACCGTGACGTTCGAGGGCCGTACCCATGTGGTGGGAGTGACGGACAAGAGCGTCGGCGGGGCACCGGCCTTCATCGAGACCGGCCATATGTTTCCCGCCGCCCTCACGGCCGCCGACGCAACGGCCGCCGAGCAGACCGCCGTGCAGGCCCTCAAGGCACTCGGACTCGACAATGTCGTCGCGCACACCGAGATCAAGCTGACCCCCGACGGGCCGCGCGTGGTCGAGGTCAACCCGCGCCCCGCCGGGAACCGCATCACCGAACTCGTCCGCCATGTGACCGGTGTCGACATCGCCGCCGCCTGCGTGGACGTGGCGCTGGGGCACCCGCCCGATCTGCGGATACGGGACACCGGGCTGCGCAGTGCCGCGATCGGATTCCTGGTGCCGCAGACCGCTGGCGTCCTGGAGGCCGTCGACGGCGCCGACCTTGTGCGCGAGGCACCGGAGGTGCTGGAACTCCAGCTCGCCGAGCCCGGCAGGGCGGTCAAGCCGGCCGACAGCAACAACGCCTACCTGGGGCACGTCATGGCCGGCGATGCCACGGGCCCCGGAGCCCGTGGGCGCGTCGAGGCCCTGCTGTCCGCGCTCTGTCCGCGGGTGGTGAACCGATGACCGGCACCGTCAAGACCGTCATCACCCCGGCCGGGGCGCCCCGTTCCGGCGCCGGGCCCACCGCCGCCTCGTACGACGACCTCGTCGCCGGCGTCCTGCGCGGCGACTTCGGTCCCGCGCCCGATACCCAGCGGATCGCCGTGGCCTTCAGCACCCGGCAGGCCGTACGCCACGAAGGGCGCACCGGCGGCTACCGCAATGAAGTGCTGAGCCTGCGGCTGGGCGCGGCGGTCGGCTCGTGTGCGCTGGAACCCGGCGAGCTGCCGGAGGCCGCGATCGACGACTGTGTCGGCGCGGATGTCGCCCGCCTCCTGGAGCACGAGCTGCGCCCGGTGCGGGTGGCCGCCCTGGACGCGTATCTGATGCACGTCCTGCCGCACACGCCCGCGAACGGCGCGCGGCCGTGGTCACTGCCCGCCGGGAGTTCGCTCAGGAAGTCGCGGGCCAGGGCGCGGGCCGTCGTCCACCTCATCGACGCCCCGCCCGGCGCGCGGGTGCTCGTGGTGGGCGTGGTCAACTCCCTGCTGGAAGCGCTGCGTGAGCGCGGCCTTTCGTACGTGCCCTGCGATCTCAAGGGCGGTACGACCGAGTGGGGCGAGCCGATCCGTACCGACGCGCTCGCGGAGCTGCCGCGCTGCGACGCGGTGCTCGCCTCCGGGATGACGCTGGGCAACGGCACCTTCGAGCGGCTGCGGGCACACGCGCTGCGGCACGGCACGCCGCTGGTGATGTTCGCCCAGACCGGCAGCGCGGTGCTGCCCCGCTTCCTGGGCGCCGGGGTGAGCGCGGTGTGCGCCGAGCCGTACCCGTTCTTCTGGCTCGACGGCGGGCCCGGGATCATCCACCGCTACGGCGGCAGCGCGGCCCCCGGAGCCGCCCGGTGACCACCGCCGTACTGCACCCCACCGCCAACCCGGAGCTGCTCGGCCTGCTCGGCCGCACCCCGCTCGCCCGGATCACCGCCGATCTGCCCTGCCCGCACCCCGGCTTCTGGGCCAAGCTCGAAGGGCTCGGCGCCGGTGGCATGAAAGCCCGCGCCGCCGTGTCCATGCTGCGCGGCGCCGCGCAACGCGGCGAACTGCGGCCCGGCGCCCCGGTCGTGGAGTCCACCTCCGGCACCCTCGGCATCGGACTCGCCTTCGCGGGCCAGGCGCTCGGCCACCCCGTCGTGCTGGTCGGCGACACCGAGCTGGAGCCCTCGATGCGACAGCTGCTGCGGACGTACGGAGTCCGACTGGAGCTGGTGGACCGCCCGGCCGCCGAGGGCGGCTGGCAGGCGGCCCGGCTGGCCCGGCTGCGGCAGCTGCTGGCCGAGCTGCCGGGCGCGTACTGGCCCGACCAGTACAACAACCCCGACAACATTGCCGGTTACGCCTCGCTGGCCGCCGAGATGGCGGCCCAGCTGGACCATCTCGATGTCCTGGTGTGCAGTGTCGGCACCGGCGGCCACAGCGCGGGCGTGGTCGGCCCGCTGCGCCGGCACTGGCCGCGGCTGCGGCTGATCGGTGTGGACGCCACCGGCTCGACGATCTTCGGCCAGCCCGCCAGACCCCGGCTGATGCGGGGCCTGGGCAGCAGCATCCATCCGCGCAATGTGGCCTACCAGGCGTTCGACGAAGTGCACTGGGTCGGGCCGGCCGAGTCCGCCGGCGCCTGCCGCCGCCTGGCCCGGTCCAACTTCGTCAGCGGCGGCTGGAGCACCGGCGCGGTCGCGCTCGTCGCGGCCTGGGCCGCCCGTGTGCACCCTGGTGCCGTCGTCGCCACGGTCTTCCCCGACGGGCCGCAGCGCTACCTCGGCAGCGTCTTCGACGACGACTTCGCCGCGGCGCACGGGCTCGATCTGACCGCCGCGGCCACCCGACCCGTCGAGATCCCGCACCCCCAGGCCGCCGAGGCGACGGGCTGGGTCAGGTGCCGGACGGTGGCCGACCCGCTCACCGGCCGCCACCAGGAAGGTCGCGACCGGCATGCGCCCGCAGCCGCAGGCCCGTACATCGCCCACCAGGACCACTTCGAAGAGGCCCCGTGAAGCTCAGTCAGCGCACCGTACGGCTCGAACTCGCCGAGCCACTGCGCATCTCCCGCTCGACGATGGCGGCCCGCGACGCCGTATGGCTGGCCATCGAGCACCAAGGACAGCGTGGCTACGGCGAGGCCGTCAGCAGTACGTACTACGGCTTGGACGCCACCACCCTCGGACGGCTGCTGAGCGAGACCGCCCTGGAACTCGCCCGCTTCGCTGACCCCGAGACCGCACACGAGGCCCTGCGCACCGGCGAACTGACCGCGCGGGACACACCCGCCGCGGTCACCGCGGCCGTCGACTCGGCGCTGCTCGACCTCATCGGCAAGCGCGCCGGCACCCCCGTGCACCAGCTCCTCGACGCCCCCACCGCGCCCGTCGCCGCGACCGCCCGCACCATCGGCATCACCGGACCGCGCGAGGCGGCGCAGCAGGCGGCCCGGCTGGTGCGGCACGGTTTCACCGTCCTCAAGCTCAAGGTGGGTACCCCCGACCCCGAGGACGACCTGTCCCGCGTCCTGGCCGTACGGAACGCCGCACCGCACACCCGGCTGCTGCTCGACCCCAACGGCGCCTGGACCACCACCCTGGCCACCTCCCTGCTGCCCCGTTACGCGGACCTCGGCATCGAGGCCGTCGAGCAGCCGCTGGCCCCAGGAGACCCCGAGTCACTGGCCCGGCTCGCCGCACACTCACCGCTGCCGATCATCGCCGACGAGGACGCGATCGGCATCGAGGACGCCCGGCGGCTGGCCGGCCGGGTACACGGCATCAACGTCAAGCTCGCCAAGTGCGGCGGCGTCACCGCGGCCCGGAGCATCGCCGAGCTGCTCGCCGGCAGCGGCACGTCCCTGATGCTCGGCTGCCTGACCGCCAGCACACTCGGCATCGCACCCGCCGTCCACCTCGCCCACCGGGCCCGGTGGACCGACCTCGACGGGCACCTCCTGCTCGCCCATGACCCCTGGACCGGCATCGGCGGTACCGACGGCACCGTACGGGCGGGCGACCGGCCCGGACTCGGCGTACGGCCGGCCGACGGCGAGGAGGCACCACGATGAAGACCTGGCACGAGATACGCGGCTTCCCGCTCGCCATCCGCCTGCTGCTGATCAACCAACTCGGCGTCAACACCGGCTTCTACCTGCTCGTTCCCTACCTCGCCGTGCACCTGAGCGAGGACCTGGGGATGTCGGCCGCGGTCGTCGGCGTCGTGCTCGGCGTCCGCAACCTCAGCCAGCAGGGACTGTTCCTCATCGGCGGCTCGGCATCCGACCGGCTCGGCGCCCGCGGCGTGATCATCGCCGGCTGCGCGCTGCGCACGGTGGGCTTCGGCCTCTTCGCACTCGGCGACAGCCTGACCGTACTCCTCGCCGCGTCCGTCCTCAGCGGACTGGCCGGGGCGCTGTTCAACCCCGCGGTACGCGCCTACCTCGCGCAGGAGGCCGGCGACCGCAAGGCCGAGGCGTTCGCCCTCTTCAATGTCTTCGCGACCACCGGGGCCCTGGTCGGACCGCTCCTGGGCAGCGCCCTGCTGCTGGTCGACTTCCGCGCCTCCGCCCTCACCGCCGCCGCCATCTTCGCGGTACTCACCCTCGCCCAGGCCGTGGTACTGCCCGCACGTGAGGTCGCCCCGGCCACCAACAGCGTCCTGGGGGACTGGCGCGAAGTAGTCGGCAACCGCATGTTCATGGCCTTCGCGCTGGCCATGGTCGGCATGTTCACCCTGGAGAACCAGCTGTATCTGCTGCTGCCCGACGGAGCCCGCCGAGCCACCGGCTGGGAGGGTGCGGCCGGCCTCGTCTTCCTGGTCGGCACCGTCGCCAACCTCTCGCTCCAGATGCGCATCACCCGTGCGCTGAAGGAACGCGGCAGCCGGGCGCGCTGGATCGGCGTGGGGCTCGGCCTGATGGGCCTGGCCTTCGTACCTCCGATGGCGGTCGCGGGCCTGGGGACACCACCCGGAGGAGTCGGCGGCGCCGCGCTGCGCGCGCTGCCCGTCCTGGCGGGCGTGCTGCTGCTCTACCTGGGCGTCATGATCGCCCAGCCGTTCGTGATGGAGCTGATCCCCGACTTCGGCCGCCCCGACCTCACCGGCACCTACTTCGGACTGTTCTACGTGGTCTCCGGGATCGCCGCGGCCGTGGGCAACACCGTCGTCGGCTGGGCCATGGACACCGGCGACCGCGCGCATCTGCAGTGGCTGCCCTGGGCGTGCTGTCTGGTCTGCGGACTGTTGTCGGCGGCCGGAGTGGCCTGGCTGCACCGCCTGCGGGGACTGCCGGTGCGTGTCGCTCCCGTCTCGATGGCGGCGTGAGGAGGACAGATGCATACGCATGACACCGCCGCCCAGGGCAGCAACCTCCTCACCGACAACCCGGAGTTGTACGAGGCACGCTTCCCCGATACCGAGCGGCTGGCCGGCCGCTGGGCCGAGGACTGTCTACGGCGGTACGCGGCGGGCCCACGGGTCCTGGACCTCGGCTGCGGCACCGGGCGCGACGCCGCGTATCTGCACGCGGCCGGGCGCTCGGTCGTCGGCGCCGATCTCTCCGACGCGATGCTGACATACGCCCGCAGCCACCACCCAGGGCCCCGCTACACCCGGGTCGACCTGCGCGGATTCCAGTTCCCCCGGCGATCCTTCGATGCCGTGGTGTGCCTGGACAGCGCCCTGCTGTACTGCCACACCAACGCCGAACTGGACGGGCTGCTCGCCTCCTGCCGGCGCGCGCTGGCGCCCGGCGGGCTGCTCGTCGCGGAGATGCGCAACGGCGCCTTCTTCCTGGGCCGTACGGAACTCCTCGACGCCCCGGCGGTGAGCGGTTTCAGCCGGCAGGGCGTCACCTACGAGTCCACGACCACCCTGTCCGTCGACCGGGCCGCGCAACTGCTGCGCCGTACGCGGGTGTGGACCGCCGACGACGGTTCCCCGCCGGTCGAGCAGCGCTCCGCCTGGCGGCTGCTCTTCCCCCAGGAACTGCGGTACGTACTCGCCGCCCACGGCTTCGACGTCCTCGACCTGCACGACGGGCCGGGGCCACGCACCGAGCCGCCGTGGAAGGAGGGCGCGATGCCGGGGCCGACCGCCGACGCGGACCGGCTGCACCTGGTCGCACGCCTGACCCGCCATACCTGACGTCCCGTCCCCGCTCCTGCCGGCCAACCGGCAACCACCTCCGCACACCAAGGAACGCGAATCCGCCATGCACCACACCCCTGCCGATGACTCCGTGAACCCCTCCCGCCTCCCCTTCCCCGGCCTGCACCGCCGCGGGTTCCTCGCCGCGGCCGGCGGTATGGCCGGACTCGGCGCGCTCGCGCTCGCCGGCTGCTCCGGCTCCGGTACCTCGGACGATGCGGGCAACAGTGGCGGCAAGCCCCGGCGCGGCGGCAGACTGCGGGCCGCCTTCGCCGGCGGCGGGGCGAGCGAGACCCTCGACCCGCACCTCGCCAACCTCTTCGCCGACGCCGCCCGCGCCAAGGCACTCTTCGACAAGCTCGCCGACTACGGAGCCGACCTCTCCGCCGTACCGCGGCTCGCCTCCTCCTGGGAGCCCAACGCCGGCCTGGACCGCTGGACGGTCCGGCTGCGCAAGGCGACCTTCCACAACGGCAAGCCGGTCACCGCGCGCGACGTCCTCTACAGCTACCGCCGCATCGCCGATCCGGCCCAGGCGTTCCGTGCCAAGGCGTCGCTGGAGCCCATCGACCTCAAGGCGAGCCGCGCCGTGGACGACCGGACGGTGTCCTTCGTACTGAAGCGGCCGACCGCCGAATTCCCCAACCTGCTGGCCGCCTTCGGCGCGTACATCGTCCCCGAAGGAGCCCACGACTTCGACCACCGGCCGGTCGGCAGCGGCCCCTTCCGCTTCGTGTCGTTCACCCCCGGCCGGTCCGCCGTCTTCCGGCGCAACGACGACTACTGGGACGGCGCACCGCACCTGGACGAGCTGGAGTTCGTCGTCGCCAACGAGGAGTCCGCGCGCATCAACTCCCTGCTCGGCGGCCAGGTCGAGTACGCCCACGAGCTGACGCCGACCACCGCCCGCGCGCACGAGGGCAAGGGGCAGATCGAGATCGTACGGCTGCGCAACAGCGCCATGCAGGGCTTCGCGATGAAGACCGACCGGGCGCCCTTCGACGACAAGCGGGTCCGTGAGGCGTTCTTCCTGATCGCCGACCGCAAGGAGCTGGTCGACGGCGCACTGTCCGGCGCCGGCGAGATCGGCAACGACCTCTTCGGCAAGGGCTACCAGTACTACGCCGACGGCCTGCCGCAGCGCGCACAGGACCTGGACCGGGCCCGCCATCTGCTGAAGAAGGCCGGCGCCGACGGGCTGAAGGTCACCCTGGACACCTCCGCCGTGGCTGCCGGGTTCACCGAAGCCGCCGCGATCTTCCGGGATCAGGCCGCCAAGGCCGGGGTGAAGGTGAAGGTGGCGATGGGCAGCAAGGACAGCTACTGGCAGGACACCCTCGACTCCGGAACCCTGTCCTGCTACCGCTCCGGCGCGATGCCCATCGAATCGCACTTCTCCCAGCGGCTGCTGACCAACTCCACCACCAACGCCACCAAGTGGCGGCACAAGGACTTCGACGCGCTCTACCGACAGGCCCAGTCCACCAAGAACACCCAGGACCGCGCCGCCGTCTACGCCCGCATGCAGCGCCAGCTGTACGCCGAAGGCGGCTTTCTCGTCTGGGGATTCGCCGACTGGATTCTCGGCACCGCCCGCACCGTCCGAGGCGTCGCACACCGGGCACCCGCCAACACCCTGGACTGGGCCCGCTTCGACAAGGTGTGGTTCGCATGACCGGACTGCGGCAGTGGCTGCTGCGCCGCCTGTTGCTCGGTACGGGGCAGCTGGTGGCCGTCGTACTGCTCGTCTTCGCCCTCACCGAGGCGCTGCCGGGCGACGCCGCGGTCGCGCTCGCCGGCGACCAGCCCGACCCCGAACGCATCGCGGCCCTGCGCACCGCGATGCACCTGGACCGGCCCGCGTACGAGCGCCTGGCGGACTGGGCGGCCGGCCTGCTGCACGGTGACTTCGGCACCTCCCTGGTGTCGGGCCGGCCCGTCAGCTCCTACCTCGCCGACGGCTTCGGCCCGACCGTGCTGCTCGCCGCGCTCACGGTCGTCCTGCTGGTGCCAGTCGCCGGCGGCCTGGGTGTCCTGGCCGCCCGGCACGAGGGACGGTTCACGGACCGCCTCATCAGTTCCGTGACCCTGGCCGTCTACGCGGTACCGGAGTTCGCCCTCGGCATCTTGCTGGTCACCGTCTTCGCGCTGCGCCTCGGCTGGCTTCCGCCGACCGCCGTCGGCTACGGCGCCGATCTGCCGGCCCATCCCGCGGTGCTGGTGCTGCCCGTACTGGTCCTGCTCTCCCGGCCGGTCTGCTCGCTGGCGCGCCTGGTCCGCGCCGGCATGATCGACGCGCTGGCCGCGCCGTACGCCGCGCAGGCCCGCCGCTACGGCATCCCGGGCGCGCGCATCCGGTATGCGCACGCCCTCCCCAACGCCCTCGCGCCCGCTGCCCAGCAACTCGCCCGCACGGTCGACTGGCTGCTGTGCGGTGTCATCGTCGTGGAGGCCCTGTTCGTGATCCCCGGACTCGGAACGGTCCTGATGAACGCCGTCGCGGAACGCGATGTCCCCGTCATCCAGGGCCTTGCGATCGTCTTCGGCCTCACCGCCGTCGTCCTCAACCTCGGTGCGGACGTGGTCGCCCACCGCTTCGCACCCCGTGCGCTGGTGGCGGCATGACCACACCGGCAACCGGCGCTCCGCCGACCGGAGCTCCACCCCTCGTCACCGCCCGCGCGCGCCCCGGCCGCTTCGCCGTCGCCCTGCTGATCATCGGCGTCCCGCTCGTCCTCGCCCTCCTCGGGCCGCTGTTCGCCGGCGAGGCCGGACCGCGCGCCGCCTCCTTCACCCTGGGCGGCGGACACTGGGCCGGCACCGACTTCGTCGGCCGGGATGTCTGGCGGCAGGTGCTGCTCGGCGGCCGCCCGGTGGTCGTGACCGCGCTCGCCGCAACAGCGCTGGCCTACGCGGTGGCGCTACCGCTGGGCCTGATCAGCGCACTGACCCACCGCACCTGGCTCGAAGAGCTGCTGATGCGGCCCCTGGACGTCGTGCTCGCCGTGCCGTCCCTGCTCCTCATCCTGCTGGTGGCGGCGGTCCTGGCACCCGGCCCGATGGGCCTTGCGCTCCTGGTGGCCCTGGTCAACATCCCGGATGCCGCCCGGATCATCCGGGCCACCGCGGCCGAGGCGGCCTCCCGCCCCGCGGTCGAGGCGCTGCGTATGCAGGGCGAAACCTGGTGGCGGATGGCCGTCGGCTACGTCGGCCGCTCGGCCCTGCGCACCCTCGCCACCGACGCCGGGGTCCGGCTCACCGGCGTGCTGTATCTGGTCGCCACGGCAGCCTTCCTCGGCGTCGGCGTCGAACCGGACGCCGCCGACTGGGCGGTGATGGTGGACCGCAATCGGACGGGGCTGTTTGTGCAGCCCTGGGCCGTGGTGGTGCCGGCGCTGCTGATCGTGGGGCTGACCGTGGGGGTCAATCTGTTGGTCGACGCGGCGTTGGCCACGCGTGAGAGGCGCGTGCGCCCCGGCCGCAAACCGGGGGAAAAGCCGGGGGAAATGGGGGAGAGCAGTCCGTGAACGACAAGGAAGTTGCCCAGGTCCGGGACCTGCGCGTCGAAATCGGTGGCAGGGCGATCGTCGACGGGGTGAGCCTGCGGATGCTGCCCGGCAAGATCACCGCCCTGGTCGGCGCCTCCGGCAGCGGCAAGACCACCACCGGCCTCGCCCTGCTGGGCACATACCCGCCCGGCGCCAGGGTGACCGGCGAGATCCGCGTCCCCGAGGGCATCGTCGGCTACGTACCGCAGCACCCCGCCACCGTCCTCAACCCCGCCCGCCCCATATCCGCCCTCCTCCGGGACATCGCACGCACCCAGGTACGCCATCTGCCCCGCCGCGACCGCCGCCCCGCCATCCAGGAACGTATCCAGCACGCGCTCACCCGGGCCCAGCTCCCCGACGGCGAAGCCCTGCTGTCCCGCTACCCCCACCAGCTCTCCGGCGGACAACAGCAACGCGTCGTCCTCGCACAGGCCCTGCTGACCGGCGCCCGGGCAGTCGTCGCGGACGAACCGACCACCGGCCAGGACGCCCTGACGAAGCGTCACCTGACCACTCAGCTGGCCGCCGTGGCCCGGCAGGGCATCGCCGTACTGCTCCTGAGCCACGACCTGGATGTCGTCCGTGCGCTGGCCGACGAGGTCCATGTCATGCGCGCCGGCCGCATCGTGGAGTCCGGCCCGCCGGAACGGCTGTGGCGCGCGCCGCAGCACCCCTGGACCCGCGAACTCCTCTCCGGCCCCGCCTCCGCCCCTGCTTCCACCGAGGTCAAGCCGGAGACAACGACGGCCACGACGGCCGGCGCCGGCGATGATGGCGCCGACGCCGATGACCACGAGGCCGTACTGCGGATACGCGGCCTCACCGCCCGCCACGACACCACCACCGTCCTGCACAGCACCGATCTCCTCCTCCACCCCGGCACCGGCCTGGCCGTCGTGGGCCGCTCCGGCAGCGGCAAGACCACCCTCGCCCGCTGCCTGGCCGGTCTGCACCGGACCTACGGCGGCGAGGTCCTGCTCGACGGCGTCCCGCTGCCCCGCAGCCTCCGTGCCCGAAGCCGTCGGCAACTGGCCGCGGTGCAGTACGTCTTCCAGGACGCCCGCGCCGCATTCGACGAGCACCGCCCGGTCGTCGACCAGGTGGCCCGCACCGCGATACGCCTGCGCCACGTCCCCCGGTCGGAAGCCGTGGCCGAGGCGGAGCGCACCCTGACCTCCCTCGGCCTCGCCGTCGACCTCGTACGCCGCAAGCCCGGGCAGCTCTCCGGCGGCGAACTCCAGCGTGCCGCGCTGGCCCGTGCGCTCATGGCCCACCCCCGGGTACTGATCTGCGACGAGATCACCTCCGGCCTGGACAGCATCACCCGCCGCGGGCTCCTCACCCTCCTCACCGACCTCCTGCACACCCGCCCGGACCTCTCCCTGGTCCTGATCACCCACGACCTCGACACCGCCACCCTGGCCGACCGGATCGCCGTGCTCGACTCCGGCCGGCTCGTGGAACAGGGCCCGACCGACCACCTGCTCGCCCACCCCCGGCATCCGCTCACCGCCTCCTTGCTCCAGGCGTCCCCCCACCTCGCATCCGCGACGCGGGACGAGCGGACGAGCGGGGTCCGGACCGGATAGCCCGGGTACGGACACTCGGGCCCTGGGGCCCGCGGCTAGGTCGCCGCGGGC
>NZ_QUAC01000180.1 GCF_003389455.1 Streptomyces inhibens
CGGGCGGTACGCCGGGGCGCTGGAGGCGAGGGTGTACTCGCCGGCCACCAGCTCCCCGATGACATAGCCGCCTTCGCGCCCGCCGCTGCCGCCTCGTACGAGCCCGGAGACCGGAGGCACCACCATGCCGGAGCTGTTCATCGGCGGTCAGTGGACCGCAGCGGCCGACGGGCAGGTGCGCGAGATCCGCTGCCCCGCGGACGGCACGCTGGTCGCGACCGTCGACGAGGGCGGGCCGAAGGACGCGGTGGCGGCGATCACCGCTGCCCGGCTGGCATTCGACGACGGCCCCTGGCCGCGCACACCGGCCGCCGAGCGCGGCCGTCTGGTGCTGCGCGTCGCCGAACTGCTGGAGCGCGACAAGGACCTGCTGGCCAGGGCCGAGTCCCTGGACACCGGGAAGCGGCTGGTCGAGAGCGCGTACGACATGGACGACATCGCCGGCTGCTTCCGCTACTTCGGCAACCTCGGCGCGGCCGGCGGCACGGACCGGGTGGTGGACACCGGCGTCGCGGAGACGGACAGCTCGGTGCGGCACGAGCCGGTCGGCGTCTGTGCGCTGATCACGCCGTGGAACTACCCCCTGCTCCAGACCGCCTGGAAGGTCGCCCCCGCCCTGGTCACCGGCAACACCTTCATCCTGAAGCCGAGCGAGCTGACCCCGCACACCGCCATCCACCTGATGCGGCTGCTGGCCGAGGCCGGTCTGCCGGCCGGCGTCGCCAATCTGGTGCTGGGCACCGGCCCGATGGTGGGTGCGCTGCTGACCGAGGACCCGCGGGTGGACATGGTCTCGTTCACCGGTGGTCTGCTCACCGGCCGGCGGATCATGGCCGCGGCGGCGCCCACGGTGAAGAAGATCGCCCTGGAGCTGGGCGGCAAGAACCCGAACATCGTCTTCGCGGACGCCGACTTCGACACCGCCGTCGACTACGCCCTGATGGCGGTCTTTCTGCACTCCGGGCAGGTCTGCTCGGCAGGCGCCCGGCTGCTCGTCCAGGACGAGCTGCACGATGCGTTCGTCGATGAGCTGGTCTCCCGCGCCCAGCGGATCCGGCTCGGCGGGCCGTTCGACGAGCATGCCCGTACCGGCCCGCTGATCTCCGCCGCGCACCGCGCGAAGGTCGAGGCGTATGTGGCGGCCGGGCTCGAAGAGGGGGCCGTACTGCTCTGCGGCGGCTCGGCGCCGGACGACCCGTCGCTGTCGAACGGCTACTACTATCTGCCGACCGTGCTGGACGAGTGCACCCCGGACATGTCCGTGGTCCGCGACGAGTCGTTCGGCCCGGTGCTGACCGTCGAGCGGTTCCGCGACGAGGACGAGGCGGTCTCGCTCGCCAACGACACGGTGTACGGGCTGGCCGGAGCGGTGTGGACGCAGGACAGCGAGCGCGCCCACCGGGTCGCCGCCCGTCTGCGGGCCGGGACGGTGTGGATCAACGACTTCCATCCCTACGTGCCGCAGGCGGAGTGGGGCGGCATGAAGCAGTCCGGCGTCGGGCGGGAGCTGGGTCCTGCGGGGCTGGCCGAGTACCAGGAGGCCAAGCATGTCTGGCGCAATACGGCGCCACGTCCGCAGAGGTGGTTCGAGTGACCGAACCCGAGCCCCGCCGCCCCGGTACCCGGGCCGATGGCTCGCACGACGACGATTCGCTCGCCGAACTCGGCTACAAGCCCGAACTCAAGCGTACCCTGGGCAACTTCCACACCTTTGCCGCCGGGATCAGCTATATCTCCATCCTCACCGGCACCTTCCAGCTGTTCTACTTCGGTATCGCCCACGGCGGCCCGGCGTACTGGTGGTCCTGGCCGATGGTCTTCCTCGGCCAGCTGATGGTGGCGCTGTGCTTCTGCGAGCTGGCCGCCCGCTACCCGGTGGCCGGGTCGATCTACAACTGGGCCAAGAAGCTCGGCGGCCCGCACATCGGCTGGCTCGGCGGCTGGATGATGCTGACGGCCACGATGGTCTCGCTGTCCGCGGTGGCGCTGGCGTACCAGGTGACGCTGCCGCAGATCTCGTCGTGGTTCCAGTTCATCGGCGACGGCACCGGCAAGTCCGCGGCCGCCAACGCCGTACTGCTCGGTACCGTCCTCGTCGCCTTCACCACCCTGGTCAACGCCTTCGGCGTCAAGCTGATGGCCCGGATCAACTCGGCGGGTGTGGCGATCGAGCTGATCGCCGCCGTCATCCTGGTCATTCTCCTCGCCGCGCACGTCACCCGCGGCCCCGGCGCGCTGACCGACACCTTCGGCCTGGGCAAGGGCGAGAGTCTCGGCTACTTCGGCGCGTTCCTGACCGCGTCACTGGCCTCGGCGTATGTCATGTACGGCTTCGACACGGCCTCGTCGCTCGGTGAGGAGTCCAAGGACCCCGGCCGCAACGCCCCCCGCGCGATCCTGCGCGCGCTGGTCGCGTCCTTCGTCATCGGCGGGCTGATCCTGCTCTTCGCGCTGCTCTCCGTACCGGATCTGCACGCCGAAGAGCTCTCCGTGGACGGTCTGCAGTACGTCGTGCTCGCCACCCTCGGCTCGACGATCGGGCAGATCGTGCTCTGGTGTGTGGTGATCGCGATCACCGTGTGCGAGCTGGCGGTGCACACCGCCGGGATCCGGCTGGCGTTCGCGATGGCCCGGGACAACAATCTGCCGGCCTCCTCGCTGCTCGCCAAGGTCAGCCCGCGTTTCCAGACTCCGGTGCTGCCCGCCGTCGTCATCGGTCTGGTGGCGGTCGGCATCCTGGTCATCAACGTCAATCAGCCGCAGATCTTCTCGGTGATCACCAGCATCGCGATCATCATGATCTATCTGGCGTATCTGGCGGTCACCCTGCCGATGCTGGTCCAGCGGCTGCGCGGGAACTGGACCCCGCTCAAGGGGAAGTTCTCGCTCGGCAGGTTCGGCCTCCCGGTGAACATCCTCGCCGTGCTCTGGGGCTTCGGGATGTCCCTCAATCTCGCCTGGCCGCGCGCCGCGGTCTACAACGCGACCGGCCCGCAGCACTGGTATCTGCGCTGGGGCGCCTTCCTGTTCATCGGAGTCGTGGCCATCGGCGGCTTCGCCTACTACTGGTTCGTCCAGCGCAAGCGCACGGGCGTCCTGGCCATGCACGCCGCCGTCGGCCCCGACAGCGATTCTTCGGGCACCCCCGGCGCCCCCACCCCCTGACCTGGAGACGGCACGATGTCCCAAGAGGCCCCAGTGGACGAGTTCGACTATGTCGTGGTCGGCGGCGGCACGGCCGGCGCCGTGGTGGCCGCCCGGCTCAGCGAGGACCCCGCCGTCACCGTATGCGTCCTGGAGGCCGGCCCCTCCGACGTCGGCGACGACAATGTGCTGCGTCTGGACCGCTGGATGGGCCTGCTGGAGTCCGGCTACGACTGGGACTACCCCGTCGAGCCACAGGAGAACGGCAACAGCTTCATGCGGCACGCCCGCNACAGGAGAACGGCAACAGCTTCATGCGGCACGCCCGCGCCAAGGTGCTCGGCGGCTGCTCCTCGCACAACTCCTGTATCGCCTTCTGGGCGCCGGCCGAGGACCTCGACGAGTGGGCCGCGCGGGGCTGTACGGGCTGGAGCGCGGCCGACTGCTTTCCGCTCTACCAGCGGCTGGAGACCAATGACGCGCCCGGCGACCACCACGGCCGCAGCGGCCCGGTCACCCTGCGCACCGTGCCGCCCCACGACCCGTGCGGTGTGGCGCTCCTGGAGGCCTGCGCGGCGGCCGGCATCCCGACCACTCCGTTCAACACCGGCCGGACCGTCATCCGCGGCGCCCACCGGTTCCAGATCAACTGCCGCCCCGACGGCACCCGTTCCTCCGCCTCGGCCGCCTACCTCCACCCGGTGATGGACACCCGCCGCAACCTTGAGGTGCGCACCGGATTCCAGGCCAGACGCCTGAACTTCGATCCGTCCCGGCGCTGTACCGGCGTGGACTACCTCTCCCCCGATCTGTTCCACACCCGTACCGTCCACGCCCGCCGTGAGGTGATCGTCTCCTGCGGCGCCATCGACTCCCCCAAGCTGCTGATGCTCTCCGGCATCGGCCCGGCCGACCACCTACGAGCCACCGGTATCGAGCCGATCGTCGACTCCCCCGGCGTCGGCTCCAACTTCCAGGACCACCCGGAGGGCGTGATCATGTGGGAGGCCAAGCAGCCCATGGTGACCTCCTCCACCCAGTGGTGGGAGATCGGCATCTTCGCCGACACCGAGCCCGGCCTCGACCGTCCGGACCTGATGTTCCACTACGGTTCCGTGCCCTTCGACATGAACACCTACCGCCGCGGCTACCCCACCTCGGAGAACGCCTTCTGCCTCACCCCGAACGTCACCCGGGCCCGCTCCCTGGGCACCGTACGGCTGCGCACCCGCGACTTCCGCGACAAGCCCATGGTCGATCCGCGCTACTTCACCCACGAACACGATGTACGGGTGATGACCCAAGGCCTCCGCCTCGCCCGCGAGATCATCTCCCAGGCGCCGATGACCAGTTGGGCCGGCACCGAACTCGCCCCCGGCCTCTCCGCGCACTCCGACGCGGACCTCCTCGACTACATCCGCGCCACCCACAACACCGTCTACCACCCCGGCTGCACCGTCCAGATGGGCGCCCCCAACGACAAGGCGGCCCCCCTGGACCCCCAGCTTCGCGTCAAGGGAGTCACCGGTCTCCGGGTGGCCGACGGCTCGGTGATGCCGTTCCTGACGGCCGTGAATCCGTGCATCACCACGATGATGATCGGGGAGAAGTGTGCGGACATGATCAAAGAGGGCTAGGCGCACGGAAGGCGGCCTCGGCGCGCAGAAGCCCTCGTGGGCACACTGAAGACCTACGAGGTGGGCTCCCTTCGCCGGCATTGTCCGGATCAGGTGCTTGGGGGTCGCCGTCCGGTCTTTACGACCTTTCAGCCTCTCAGCCCGACCTTTGTTCACGTCCTCGGCGAGAGCCAGAGCTCCCTTCCCCGAGGCCACTCCGGTCGAACTCCCTCGCTCGCCCCGTAGGCCGACTATCAGGATACATCCGCTCAAAGGATATGGAACAGGAGATAGAGAAGAAATTTCGGGCATAACGCCCGATGCGCGCTCGCCGCGCGCGATCTTGGGCCGATCGTCGCCCGGAATGCAGGAAACCCCTGATCAACAGGGGTATCCGCTGGTGGCCATCGACAGCTCCGCCACTTCCCGCGGGTCGAGCACCCCGGACCCTGCCCCCTTGGTCCGTGCGGGCAGCCACATGAGAAGTGCCGGCCAGGGCCGGCACAGCAGTCCCAGCATTCTGGCCGACCCGGAAGGAATTGCACCGTGAGTAAGGGAACCAGCTCACCCACGCCTACGCCGGGCCCTGCCGTCACGGCTCCCCCGACGATGTCACCGTGGCCGTCCAGGCGCTGTTCCGCAGGGTCGTCGCCGCGCGGACAGCGTAAGGGGCCGTCAGCCCTGGTCGCCGGTGCAGATCCCGTTCTCCCAGGCCCAGGCGGCGATCTCGACGCGGTTGCGGGCGGCGAGCTTGCGCTGGACGTTGCCGAGGTGGGTCTTGACCGTGGACAGGGTGACGTAAAGCTCGGCGGCCAGTTCCTCGTTGGTACGTCCGCGCGCGACAAGGCGTACGACGTCGAGTTCACGCTGGGTCAGGGGCTCGACCAGCCCGTCCGGCCCGGCTTTTCCGGTACGGACCGGGCGGGCCTCGGAGGTGGCCGGCCGGCTGCGATGCGGCGCCATGTGCGCGAGCAGGCGGACGGTCACCGAAGGGGAGATCAGCGAGTTCCCCGCGGCCGCGGCTCGCACCGCTTCGGTGAGCAGGCCGGGAGCGCCGTCCTTGAGGAGGAAGCCGCAGGCGCCGTTGCGGAGGGCGCTGTAGACGTATTCATCGAGGTCGAAGGTCGTGGCGATGAGGACGTTCAAGGGGTCTTGGACGCCGGGCCCGGCGAGGAGGCGGGTGGCTTCCAGGCCGTCCAGCTCGGGCATGCGGATGTCCAGGAGGCAGACCTCGGGCCTTAGCCGCCGGGCCTGCTCGACCGCCGCGGCCCCGTCCGCCGCCTCGGCGACGACCTCCATGTCCGGCTGGGAGTCCAGGATCATGCGGAACGCGGCACGGACCATCTCCTGGTCGTCGGCGATGAGCACCCGGATCGTCATGCCGGACATGATCGCAGGAGGTACGCCGGCCATCAGCCGGAGGAGGATTCGGGGTCCAGGGGCAGGACGGCCAGGACGCGCCAGCCGCTGCCGTCCTGCGGCTCGGCGGTGATGCGCCCGCCGAGCCCCTCGACCCGCTCGGCGAGACCGATCAGGCCGTAGCCGCGCCCGTCCGCCTTCTCACGGGCGGCCGGAGTGCCGCCCCGGCCGTCGTCGGTCACCGAGACCTCCAGCCGGTCCGGGGCGTCGGGCCGCACCTCGACCCGCACCTCGACCCGGTCTGCTCCGGTCGCGTGCTTGCGGACGTTGGTCAGTGACTCCTGCACCACGCGGTGCACCGTGGTGGTGATCTCGGGCGGGAGCCGGCGGTCGGCGAGCCGCGGGTCGAGGGTCAGGGCCGCGGGCGGTCCCGCCACGGAGAACTCTTGCGTGAGGTCGCGCAGACCGCCCAGGTCGCCCGCGGGACGGGTCGCGGCGGGTGCGGTGGTGTCCCGCAGGTCGGAGACCATGGCGCGCATCGACCCCATCGCCTGAGATCCGGCCCGCTCGATCTGGGCGAGCATCCGGTCCAGGTCCTCCGGGGACTGGGATTGGCCGGCCGCGGCCGCGAAGCGCGCGGCCTTGGTCCGGGCGACGATCGCCGTGACGTGGTGCGCCACGAAGTCGTGCAACTCCCGTGCGTGCTCCAGGCGTTGGGCCTGCCGGATGGCCTCCCGTTCCCGTTCGCGCAGCGTGTCCCACAGGCGCAGACACCAACCGAGCACCACCATGAACGGCACCGCGAACACAGCGATCAGGGTGATCAGGTCCTTGAGATGGTGGTCCCACTCGGCAATCCGCAAAGGCAGCAGGACGGCGGCAAGAGCCGGTCCCGCGGCCAATGCGACCGCCTTCCAGGGATGGTGGCGCCGCATGGCGCGGGTGATCAGCAGCAGCAGTGCGCACAGCTCCACGAGGCCCGGGGTGTTCTCGGGTCGGTGCGGCAGCTGCGTCTCCACCACGGTCAGCGCGCACGAGGCGGCCGTGGCGAGTGCGACCTGCCGTACGAACAGGCGCTCCGGGACGACCAGGGCGGCCAGGCACAGCACCCCGGAGACCGCCGTCGCCGCGGCCACCGGCAGGTACGGAGCGTTCAGCCCCTCCAGCACCACGAGGACCACCGGTGCAGCGCCGACGAGGCACAAGAGGGCTTGCTGGGTACGGGAACGGGCCCGGAACGCGGAGATCATGGCAGGTCACGCTACGGCAGCACCACGCACGCCACCTCAGCCTTTCGGCCGAGGGAGAGGGCGCCCCGCTTCGGCATTCCGGTGGATCCGCCGCACCCCCCGCACACCGAAGGATCGGACTCCGGGGACGCCCCGGAGACCACCGGCCGCGCCCCTCCCCCGTCATTCGGCCCGGCCGCCATTCCACGAGCAGCAGTCCAGGAGCGATGCGATGAATCAGAGGACGGACGCCCTGTCGTCCCCCGAGAGGCCGGGCGCGGTGGTCGCCGCCGCCGACGGTCTGACCAAGGTCTACGGCGAGGGCGAGACCCGCGTCGTGGCGTTGGCCGGGGTGTCGGCCCGTTTCCTGCGCGGCGAGTTCACCGCGATCATGGGGCCCTCCGGGTCCGGCAAGTCCACGTTCATGCACTGCCTGGCCGGACTGGACACCCCCACGTCCGGTACGGCGCGCATCGGCGACACCGACCTGGGCTCGCTGAACGACGTCCAGCTGACCAAGGTCCGGCGCGAGCGCATCGGCTTCGTCTTCCAGGCGTTCAACCTGCTGCCCACCCTCACCGCCTGGGAGAACATCACCCTGCCGTGCGATCTGGCCGGGCACACCCCTGACCAGGCGTGGCTGTCGGACCTGATCAACATCCTGGGGCTGGCGGACCGCCTCGGTCACCGCCCCGCCCAGCTGTCCGGCGGCCAGCAGCAGCGGGTCGCCTGTGCCCGGGCCCTGGCCACCCGGCCGGCGATCGTCTTCGCCGATGAGCCCACCGGCAACCTCGACTCCCGGGCGGGGGCCGAGATCCTGTCGTTCCTGCGGTCCTCCGCAAAGGAGTTGGGCCAGACGATCGTGATGGTGACCCACGATCCGGTCGCCGCGGCCCACGCCGACCGTGCCCTCTTCCTGGCCGACGGAAGCCTCGTCCACGAGATGCCGGACCCGACCGCGGCCGGGGTGCTGGAACAGATGAAGGCATTCGACGTCTCGCAGCGAGTCGGCCGACCGTGACGACCCACCGACCGATCCCCTCCCGAAGGCCGTCGATGTTCCGCGCCGCTGTCCGCACCCTGCGCTCCCACCGCCTCCGTTTCGCGATGCCCGCCCTCGCCGTGCTGCTGGGCGTGGCGTTCGTGACCGGATCGCTGATCTACAGCGAGTCCGTCAGCACGGCCGTGGCTCGCGCACAGGCCAACTCCCAACCCGATGTCTCCGTTGAGATCACAGCGGACCGCTCCGCCCCTTCGCGGCCCGCGGACTCCGCCGGCGGCGGCCCCCGCCTCGATGACACACTGCTGCGGCGGCTGCGCGCGCTGCCCGGGGCGGCCGCGGCCCGCGGCACTGTGGAGGGCCGCTCCTTCCTCGCCGGCTCCGACGGCACCCTGGTCGGCGATCTGAACCAGGCCGCGGGCATCAATTACGTCCCCGACCGTACGGGCAAGGACCCCCGTTACCCGCTCACAGCGGGCCGCGGCCCCCGTGCCGCCGGAGAGGTCGCCGTCGAGAGGCAGGCCGCCGAGCGGGCCGGGCGCCGGGTGGGTGACCGGGTGCGCATCGTTGTCAACGGCACCGCCCGGAGCGCCCGGTTGGTCGGCATCTTCACCGCCCAGGACAGCCGCTCGGCGGCCGGCGGCACGCTCATCGCCTTCGACACCCGCACCGCGCAGGAGCAGTTCGCCCCCGCCCCGGGCAGTTACTCGGGGATCACCCTGACCGCGGCCGACGGCACGCCGGAGACCCAGCTCGCCCAACAGGCGCAGAAGATGCTGCCCTCCGGATTGCGGGCCGTGACACGAGCGGACCTGGACGCCGAGGCAGCGGCTTCCGCCGACGACAATCAGAAGCTCACCGCACTGCTGCTGAGCTTCGCCGGCATCGCCCTGTTCGTCTCCACCCTCCTGGTCGCCAACACCTTCACCATGCTCAGTGCGGCCCGCGCCCGCGAACATGCCCTGCTGCGCGCGGTCGGCGCCACCAGGAAGTACGTGATGCGGCTGGTCCTGGCCGAAGCCGTCCTCGTCGGAACGGTCGCCTCGGTCGCGGGCTATGTGCTGGGCATCGGGGTCGCGGCGCTGCTGAGCAGCCTGTTCGGCGTCACCGGAGGGCCGAGTGCCCCTTTGCACATCTTCTCCGTCACACCGCTCATCGCGGCGTTCGCGGTCGGCATCGGCGTCACCGTACTGTCCGCGTACCTGCCGGCCCGCCGGGCGGCGGCCGTACCGCCCGTGGCGGCGCTGCGCACCAGCGAGCCGCCCACCGCCGCCTCGCTGCGCCGCCGCAACGCCATCGGCCTGGCGGTCACCGCGTTCGGAGCCCTCCTGGTCGCTGCCGCCGTCAGCAGCCAGAACCTCCTCTACGGCGCCGCACCCATCCTCCTGATCGGACTGATCATCCTCACCCCGCTGCTCGCTCTGGGCGTCACCGGGCTGCTGCGCTCCCCGCTGACCCGGCTGGCAGGCATCCGCGGCAAACTCGCCGTGGAGAACGCCCGCCGCAATCCACGGCGAACGGCGGCCACCGCGACCACCCTCATGGTCGGTCTCGCGGTGATCACCGCCGTCACCGTGGTCGTCTGCTCGGTGAACCGCATGGATGAGCAGGACGCCGACCGCTCCATGACCTCGGACCTGCGCATCACGGCCGTCGACTTCGCCGAGATCGGCGACGACACCGCCGCCCGTGTGGCACGGCTCGCGGACGCCGAGGCCGTCACCCCGGTCATCCACACCTACTTCGACGTCTCCGGCGGCAACTCCCTGCCGGCGAACGCCGTCAACCCCGCCACGGTGCAACGCCTGGCAGCAGTCACCGTCCGAAAGGGCTCGCTGGACCGACTCGACCACGGCATCGCCGTCACCGAAAAGACGGCCACCGACCACGGCTGGCGGCTCGGCTCCCGCGTCACCGGCACGCTCAACAACTCGGGCACGAAGACCAGCCTGCCCATCGTGGCGATCTACGACGGCTCGGACGCCCTGGCCCCCGCCCTCCTCTCCGACAGGACGCTGCCGCGCACCGCCGACACCGAGCACCGGCCGCGTGTCGAATCCGTCCTGGTCAACGCCGCCCACGGCCGCACGGCCGCGCTCCGGCAGGAGATCCGGCACACCCTGGACAACCCCGCGCTCCTCGTACAGGACCGCACCGACGTAAGGGCGGCAGCCGCTGCCAGGACCGGCCCGTTCCTGAACATCATGTACGCCATGCTCAGCGTCACTGTGCTGATCGGGGCCCTCGGGGTGGTCAACACCATGGGCATGGCCGTCTTCGAACGCGTCCGGGAAATCGGCGTACTACGGGCGCTTGGCCTGGACCGCCGAGGCATCGGCTCCGTCCTACGGCTCGAATCGGTCACCATCTCCCTCCTCGGCTCCGCACTGGGTCTCATCGCCGGCAGCGCGATCGGCGCGGCGGCCGTCCTCGGCCAGGAAAGCGTCCCCCTCGTCATCCCGTGGGACAGGGCGATCCTCTTCTTCCTCGCCACCGCCGCGATCGGCGTCCTCGCCTCCCTCTGGCCGGGCCGCCAGGCCGCGAGAATCCCGATGCTGAAGGCCATCACCACAGACACCGAATGACGGAGGGACGACCATCGGCGCTGCCCTCCCAAGCCCGTTGATCACCTCCCCCGTTGGCGCCATGTGACGGCGGCCGGTGAGGTGGGGCATACGGCCCTGGGGAGGGCAGCCCCCAAGGTCACCGCGCTCCCCAAGTCCCCACCCCGGCAAGACGATCCGCCGGGAGGAGGACAGCGGCGACCGTCCGGATGCGGCGATGCACGACCCGGCGCAACCTGGGCCCGCCGAGGTCAATCGCCGCCTGCCGGTGCTGCTCGGCGGGGCGGCCGGAGTGCTCGCGTACGATCCGGTCTCCGGACGAGCCACCCTGGCCAGGGCCGGTCACCTCCCACCGGCCCTGGTACACCCCGATGGCACCGTGGACTTCCCCGAGCTGCCCGCCGGACCGCCCCTGGGCCTGGGCGGCCTGCCCTTCGAAACCGCCGAACTCGACATCGCGGAGGGCAGCCAGCTGGTCCTGTTCACCGATGGGCTCGTCGCGGACCGCCACCGTGACATCGAGGTTGGCCTGGAGGAGCTGCGCCGTGCGCTGGCCCACCCCGATCGCCCACCACAGCCGACCTGATCGGCGGTGCTGAAGGCTCTCCCGCACGCCGATCCCTCGTCGCTCAGCTCACCGAACGCCGGGGCACCCGTTACACCGCCGCCGGCAAGGTGATCTGGACGGAGCAGCCCCTGGCACCGTGATGCGCGGCCGGAGGCGCCCGTCGAAGAGGGGCGCCTCCGGTGGTCCGTATGACTTCTTCGCGGGGGACTACTTCTTCGCGGGGGCCAGGTCGGTTCCCTCGACCTGCTTGGCGAGGTGGAGGCGCTTCTTGATCAGGTCGGCGGCGATCGGGTCGTGGAAGTACTTCTTGTACAACGTGACGTAGGTACCGTCGTCGATCATCGCGTCGATCTGGGCGTCGAGGTCCTTGAGGAGTTTCGGGTCGCCGTTCCTACGCAGCGGGAAGGCGCTGCCTTGGAGGCTGTCCTGTTCGACCGCGATGCGTACGGGCTGCTTCTTGACGTATTCGTCGGCGTCGGCGCCGCCGAGGACGATCGCCTCGACTCCGCCGGAGAGCAGCTGTGAGATCAGCGCGGTCTGGTCCTTGAACTTCACGAGCTTCGCCCGGGGCATCTTCTTGGCGATGAAGGCTTCCTGGACCGCGCCGCTGACGACTCCGACCCGCTTGCCGTCGAAGTCCGAGAGCTGAGTCTCCTTGCCGCTCTTCTTGGTCACCACGGAGGTGAAGCCCCAGTAGTACGGGGCGGTGAAGGAGACCTGCTTGGCGCGCTCGGGAGTGGCGCCCACACCGGCGACGCCGATGTCGTACTGCCCGGCGGACAGCCCGGCGAGGATGCCCTGCAGGTTCGTGGTCTTGTACTGGACCTTCACATCGAGGCGCTTGGCGGCCTCGTTCATCAGGTCGACGGCGAAGCCGGTGGGATTGCCGGAGGCGTCGGTCACGGCGAAGGGCGGCTGTTCGGCCTGCGTACCGGCGGTGATCACTCCGTTCTGGACCAGCTTGTACTTGGCGGTCGAGGCCTTCGCCGAGCTGCTGTCGCTGTCACCGCCGCAGGCGGTGAGGGGGAGCAGCAGGGTGGCCGCGGCGCCGGCGAGAAGTGATCTGCGC
This sequence comes from Streptomyces inhibens, assembly GCF_003389455.1. Lineage (GTDB taxonomy): Bacteria > Actinomycetota > Actinomycetes > Streptomycetales > Streptomycetaceae > Streptomyces > Streptomyces inhibens. Next base: position 12,550 of record NZ_QUAC01000180.1, read on the forward strand.
AGGGTGCTGTGCATGGGAGGGGCTCCTGTACGGGGGACGGGCGTTCAGAGGACCTGGGAGAGGAACTGGCGCAGCCGGGCGTGGTCGGCGCGTTCAAAGATCCGGTCAGGGGTGTCGATCTCGGCGAGGCGGCCGTCGCACATGAAGGCGACGCGGTCGGCGGCCTCCCGGGCGAAGCCCATTTCGTGGGTGACGACGGCCATGGTCATGCCGGCCGATGCGAGGTCCCGCATCACGGCGAGCACGTCCTTGACCAGTTCGGGGTCGAGCGCGGAGGTGGCCTCGTCGAAGAGCATCACCTCGGGCTCCATGGCGAGCGCGCGGGCGATGGCGACGCGCTGCTGCTGGCCGCCGGACAGCTGGGCGGGCCGCCGGTCGGCGAAGGCGGCGAGGCCGACCTCCGCCAGGCGGCGCAGCGCGCTCTGCCGGGCCTGCTCGCGGCCCATGCCCTTGACCGAGGTCAGGGCGAGCGTGACATTGCGCTCGACGCTCAGGTGCGGAAAGAGGTTGAAGTGCTGGAAGACCATGCCGATACGGGCGCGGGCGGCGTCGACGTCGGCGCGCGCGGCGGTCAGGCAGGTCTCGCCGAGCCAGATCTCGCCGGAGTCGGGAGTCTCCAGGAGGTTGAGGCACTTGAGGAGGGTGGACTTGCCGGAGCCGGAGGGGCCGATCAGGCAGAGGGTCTCGCCGGCGCGTACGTCGATGGTGATGTCGCGCAGCACGGTGTGGCTGCCGTAGCTCTTGCTGAGGCCGGTGACCCGCAGAGCGGCGGGGGTGGCCGGGGCCTTGGTCATGGCGGTCATGCCTTCACTCCTGCGGTGGCCGATACGGGGGCCGGGGGGACGTCCGCGTCGGCGACGGCCAGGGGGTTGCCGTCTTTCGGGCCCTCGCGCAGCCGCTTGTCGAGATGGTTGACGAAGTACGTCAGCGGGATGGTCAGGCAGAGGTAGCACAGGCCGGCGGCGATCAGCGGGGAGGAGTTGTAGGTGCGGGCGACCTCCTCCTGCGCGATGAAGTACAGCTCGCGCTGCCCGGCGGCGAGGCCGAGCAGGTACACCAGCGAGCTCTCCTTGATGTCCTTGACGAACTGACCGGCCATCGCCGGCAGCACACGCCGGATGCCCTGCGGCACCACGACCAGGCGCATCGCCTTGAGATAGCTCAGTCCGAGGCTGCGCGCCGCCTGGAGCTGGCCGGGGTCGACGCTCTGGATGCCGGAGCGGAAGATCTCCGCGGTGTACGCGCCGGAGATGATGCCGATCGCCAGGATGGCGTAGCCGAAGGGGTCGGTGCCGAAGGGGCGGATTCCGGCGGCGGGCAGGCCCACGCCGACCAACATGACTGTGATGATCACCGGCAGGCCGCGGAAGATGTCGACGTACAGCCGGGCGGGGAGCCGTATCCACCAGCGGTTCGACAGCAGCAGCATCGCCGCCAGCAGGGCGATGACGATGCCGACGACGATCGCACCGGCCGCGATGATGACGGTGTTGAGCAGCCCCTCAGTGATCAGCCGGGGGAAGGTCTGGGCGATGAGATCCCCGTTGAAGAACGTGTTGACCAGGGCATTGGACGCCAGGTCCGGCGGGGAGGAAGCGGCCATCACGACTCCTGACAGCGGTCGGGGGCACAAGCGGGCACGGATGCGTGGAACTCCTCGCGCACCGAGGTGTGGAACTCCTCGCGCACCGAGGTAAGGAATTCCGGGTCGCCGAGCAGGTCCAGGACCAGGGCGGCGAGGGCGGTCGCGATCGTTTCGGTCACGGCGTGGGCTTCCGGCGTACGGGCTGCCTCGCGCATCTGCGCGGAATGCCCGGGAGTCCCGCGGGGGCAGATCTGCACGTACGGATGGATCACGGGTAGCTTCACGGACACATTGCCGATGTCCGAAGAGCCTGCCGGATTCGCAGGGGACGGCGGCTCCAGTTCCAGGCCGAGGCCGGCGGTGTGGGCGGCGAGCCGGTCGGCCATCGTCATGTTGTTGTTGCGCTCGGTGTAGCGGGGCGCGGTCTCGGCGTGTTCGACCGTGGTGCCGGTGGCCAGTGCAGCGCCCTCGGCAGCGGCGAGTACCCGGACCAGCAGCGCGTCCAGGGCTGCGGAGGTGGCCTCGCGTACGTAGATGTCCAGTTCGGCATGCTCGGGCACGACGTTGGGGGCGTCGCCCCCGTGCGTCACGATGCCGTGGACGCGGGCGGTCGGCGGAATGAACTGCCGCATCGAGTCGACCGCCGTGAGAAACAGTTGCGCGGCGGCGGCTGCGGAGCGGCCGTCCCAGGGCGCCTTGGCGGCATGCGCGGCGACGCCGTGGAAGGTCAGCCGCAGGTGGCTGGCGGCCAGCGCATGCCGGGCCCGCAGGCTGCGGTCGGCCGGATGGAACATCACCGCCGCGTCCACGCCCTCGAACGCGCCGCGCTCCAGCATGAGGATCTTGCCTCCGCCGCCCTCCTCACCCGGCGTGCCGATCACCTTCAGCGTCCCGGCGTGGCCGGGCCGGACTGCGACGGCGGCGAGAGCGGCGATCAGGCCACCGGCCGCGATGAGATTGTGGCCGCACCCGTGACCGATGCCGGGCAGCGCGTCGTACTCCAGCAGCACTGCGATCGTCGGGCCGTCCGCCACACCCCGGTGGGTGGCGGTGAAGGCGGTCGGCAGGTCCGCGACTCCCTTGTCCACCTCGAAGCCCGCTGCGGCGAGCCGGCCGGTGAGCTGTTCGACGGCGTAATACTCCTCGAACCGGGTCTCCGGCATGGCGTGCAGCTTGAGACTCAGCTCCTTCAACGCAGGCCGGTGCTCGCACACGGCGGCACGCAAATCGGGGACAAGGGAATGCATGGATGCTCCGGGAGGTGCGACGTTCTGGGGTTGCCGGAACGTTAGGAGCTGCCCGAACCGCTTCGACTATGGTTACCGCACTCGCGGTAAGCGACCGAGGTGCGGCAGTGAACAGGAGACGGCGATGAGCGTTGTCCTGATGCTTGCCGGAGCGGCCCCGTCCAGCGTTGTCGTCGGCGCCTCGCCGCTGGCCGAGCTCACTGCGGCGCTCCACGCCTACACGGAAGCCGAGCACCACCCCGCCACGGTCCGGTGGGCCCGCAACCTGGACACCGAGGGCCCTGGAAGCGGTGGCCCTGCCCAGGATGAGGGGTCGGTCGCGGCCCTGCCCGCGGGGCTTCGGCAGCGCATCATGGACTGGGCCCCGCTGTGGGCCTCCTACCGCGCCCGGTACCTCCTGCCCCTGCGCGCGGCGGCAGACCGCTCGCTCGACGCCGAACTGGCCGACATCGCGGACCTGCCGCTCGAACGCTTCGCCGAGCTCACCGGCTATGCGGTCCGCGGCGGCAACTCCGGAGCGCCGCTGGACCGGGTACTGCACGACTCCACGCAGCGAGACGGCCTGCTGGCCGCGGCCGAGCTGCGCTCCACAGCCCGAGCCGAGCTCGCCCGGCGACTGCTCGACGCTCCCGACGAACTGCGCTCCGACCTGCTCGCCCTGCTTTCTGCGGCAGCCCAGGCCCTGGAGCCGGACCTGACGCGGGCAGCTCGTACGATCGCCACCCATGTGCCACGGCTGCGCGCGGCCATCGAACGCAGCGGCCCCGGCCAGGCACTGGCCGGACTGGCCCCCTCGGCGTCATACCGCAGCGGGCCACCGCGGGTCGTCTTCGACAAGTTCCACCACGGCATCGTGAACGTCGCCACCACGCGGCTTCTCGTCGTGCCCTCGGTCTTCGGCCGCCCCCACGTCCTGGTCAAGCACGAGCCGGGGCCGGTAGCCGTCATCCAGTACCCGCCGCTCACGGACGGCGCCGCACAGCCCAACTACGCGGATGTCCACCGCCGGCTCGAAGTGCTCCGCGACCCCGGCCGTCAGCGCATCGCCCGGGCCATCGCACGCGAACCCCTCACCCCCTCGGAACTGGCCACCCGCAGCGGCATGACCCTGCCTCAGGTCTCCCGGCATCTCGCCCGCCTGCGCCAGGCCGGCCTGGTGACGGTCGACCGCGCCGGCCGCCGCGCGTACTACCAGCTGAACCTGGAGCCCGTGCGCCGCATCGGCGATGATCTGCTCGCCGCACTCTTCCGCTGACGTCACGGCAATTCCGGCCTTCCACTACGCCCGGCACCGGACAACCCCGGCACCGAGGTCAAGGACCACGTCGCCAACGACATCTTCCGTCTGATGCGGCAGAGCGGGCTCCTGGAGCGGCTGCCTTCCCACGCGCGTCGGCCGGGCCCAGCCCTGCTGGACGTGCCTTTGATCGACCTCACGATTCCTGACGATGCCTCCGTTCTACGGAGACCGCGGTATCTCCCGGGCCAGAACAGACCACCTGCGTCTGCCCTTGCTCGAAAAATGGTCTCGCCGCCGTGAAGGCCGCAACGACGACCGCATCGACGCACAAGGAAGCTTCCGAGGCATGGCACTCGTCGGAGGAGAGTCAACAGCAGTAAGAAGGAACAGCGGCGCCCCCTGCCCGGCAGGAGGCACGGTCCAGGCTGCGCAGCCAGAACGAGGGCGGCGGTCATCATCTCACCGAGCCGACCGCAGGGTCCAAAGCCCCATGAACGACGAATTACCGGTGATCCCTAAGGATTCAACCGGTAACTCGTGAAAGAGAGAGGGACGATCTCGCGATCGTCCCGAAAGTGTCCGAGGGGGGACTTGAACCCCCACGCCCGATAAAGGGCACTAGCACCTCAAGCTAGCGCGTCTGCCATTCCGCCACCCGGACAAGGTGTGATCTTCACGGGGCGTTCCCCGCGGCGACATGGACAACAATACCAAGGTTTCGGAGTGCCTTTCACCTGCATATCCGGCTGGACATAACCTCGATTTATGGGCAATGAGGAACAAGTCACGCATTTCAGTTGGCCGTGCAGGCCACGGGCGCTTTTGCTGCTGATGATCTGCTGGTGCTCGCGCCAGAGGGGCAGGGGCGAGCCGTTGCTGCGGCACCGCACGCTCCTGGTGCAGGCGGTGGAGCGTGCGGTGCCGTCGGCGGCGGATCGGCGGTTCGCCTCGTATCCCGACCGGCAGGGGATCGGTAGCTCGCCGTCCGCTCCTCAGGGAGCGGAGTCGTGACCGGAGTGGGGCAGGGCGGGGCGGGGCTACGGCATCAGGTGGTAGTCGGGGAAGTTGCCCGGGAGTCGTTCGGGTGACGGGCCCTCGGTCACCGCCTGGACGAGGAGTTCGCCGCCGACGAAGGCGCCGCTCCAGGAGTTGCCGAAGCCGCCGAAGAGCTCATCGCGGTCACCGCGGGAGCGGGGCTTGCCATGGCCGACCTTGAAGGCGCGGATCTGCGGCGCGAGCCGGTCGTAGGTGTCCTTGTCGTCGCAGGACAGGCTGGCCACCAGGGCGCCGTTGCTGGCGTTCATGGCGGCGAGGAGTTCGGCTTCGGTGTCGACGAGGACGATGGTGTCGACGGGGCCGAAGGGTTCGGCGTGGTGGAGGGGGGACGAGGGTGGCGGGGCCAGGAGGGTGGTGGGCGGGAAGTAGGCGGAGGTGTCCTGGGAGGGGAGGAAGCGGCCGTCGGCGAGGCTGCCGCGGTGCAGCGGGACGGCACCCCGGGAGATCGCCTCAGTGGTGAGGTCGGCAAGTTCCTTGGCCTTGGCCGCGTTGATCAGGGGGCCGAAGTCGAGTTCGGGCAGCGGGTCGGCGGGGTCGGCGACGGCCAGCGGGTGGCCGAAGCGGACGCTGCGTACGGCCGGGAGGTAGGCGGCGAGGAAATCGGCGAACGCGTCGCGCTGGACGACGAAGCGGGGGTAGGCGGTGCAGCGCTGTTTGGCGTAGTCGAAGGTCTTGCGGAGGAGGGGGGTCAGGGCCGGCCAGTCGGTGAAGTTCCAGATGCCCCAGGTGTTGAGGCCCTCTTGTTCGAGGATGTGGCGTTTGCCGAGGTCGGCGACGGCGGTGGCGACGCGGGCACCGGTGTCCCGACCGCCGACGAAGGAGACACAGCCGATTTCGGGTGAGCGGACCAGGGACGGGGAGAGTTCCCGGCCGCTGCCGCTGACGAGGGTGGCGGGGACGCCCTCACGGGCCGTGAGGGCGCAGGCGAGGGTCAGACAGACCAGGCCGCCGTCGGTGGGGGTCTTGGCGATCACGGCGTTGCCGGCCAGCGCCTGGACGAGCATCGCGTGGATGAGGACCGACATGGGGTAGTTCCAGCTGGCGATGTTGCTGACCGGGCCGGGCAGCGGTGTGCGGTCGGCGAGCATCCGGTCGATCTCGGCGACGTACCAGCGGACGCCGTCGATGGCGCGGTCGACATCGGCCTGCGCGAGCTTCCAGGGCTTGCCGATCTCCCAGACGAGGAGCAGGGCGAGCAGTTCGCGGTGTTCGGTGAGGGCGTCGAGGGTGGCGGAGATCCGGGCCTTGCGTTCGGCGAGCGGGACATGGCGCCAGGCGCGGTGCTGGTCGAGGGAGGCACGTACGGCGTGCAGCGCGGTCTCCGCGTCGAGGCGCGGCGGGCCGGCGATGGGGGTGCCGTCGACGGGGCTGGTGGCGGGCAGCGGGTCGCCGTCCGAGTGCCAGGTGGCGGCCCAGAGGTTGAGCGCATGGTCGTCGCGGAACGCTTCGGGGGCGGCGGCGAGGCTGCGCTGCCAGGCGTCCTGCCAGGACGTTCCGGGTTTGAGGGTGAGCGTCGGGGCGGGTGCGCTGCTCGCGTTCGACTGCGGGCCCGGGGTGGTTTCGGGGGTGGTGGCCATCGTGTGTCTCCGCTCTCGGTGCACGGCCGGAGGGGCAGGGTGGTGGCGCTCGGCGGCTCCCGTAGGAACCGTTACTGGACGGTAGTGGGAGTGGTGGCGCTGCGGGACGGTCCGGCGTCAGGTATGGCGAGTGTCACTCGGCGTGGCCGGCGGGGCCACCTGGGTGAGGCGACCGGTGGGCGAGGTGGTCGCGGACGAGTTGCGCCGTTTCGGTGGGGGTGCGAACGACGCTCCCCCATGCCCTAAGGGCATGGGAGGTACCCCCATCCGGCCGCCTCCAGGGCGTCCTTCTTGGCCTGCGCGCCACCGGCCGAACCGGAGACGAGGGCGCCCGCGTGGCCCGTGGTCCTGCCTGAGGCGCCGCTGCCGATGTCGAGGAAGTTGGCGGGGCGGGCGCCGCCGCCGGCGACCACGTCGAGGGTGGATATGACCAGGCCGGCGCCGTTGCCGATGCCGATGCCGATGCCGATGCCGATGCCGATGCCGATGCCGATGCCGATGCCCCCGACGGTGCCGTGGAGTTTGACGTAGTGAAGGCCCTTGGCCGCCGCCTCGGCCTCCAGCGGGTCGCGACCGTCGTGTGCCGGTTCCACGCCCCAACGGGACTGCCGGAAGCGCGCGTTGTCGTCCAGGGTGACCTTGCCGTCGAGGGCGAGGATCGCGCCGTCGGCGGTGCGCACCAGAGGATTGGCCTCGACGAGCAGCGCGTCCTCGCGGACGAGGACCTGCCACAGGGCGCACAGGGTCGGGACGACGGACAGCGGGAGCGCTGCCGCGGCGGCGAGTTCGACGCCGCCGGTCTTGACCCGGCCGCCGGTCTTGACCTGGCCTTGACGATCGCGCGGCCACCGAGGCGCTCGGCGGCGGCGCGGGCCTGTGCCGGGCTGTCGGCGACCTCGGCGACCTCGGCGACCTCGGCGACCTCGGCGACCTCGGCGACCGGCACCAACACGCCGTAGCTGTCGAAGAGTTCCCTTGCCTGATGCTCGAACAGGTCCGTGCTCGCTCCTTGGCTCGATCGCCAACACCCCTCTGGGCATCGGCGATTCGATGAGGGATATGCAATTTACCGACCCGGTCGGTACCCCATGAAGGGAAGCGATGCCCCATGCCCGACGACGCCCAAGACCTCATCTCCGGAGGGCACCTGATCGCCGAGGCGCTCAAGGCGGAGGGGGTGGACCGCATCTACACGCTCTGCGGCGGCCACATCATCGATATCTACGGCGGCTGCGTCGACGAGGGCATCGAAGTGGTGGACGTACGCCATGAACAGGTCGCCGCCCATGCCGCGGACGGCTACGCCCGCATCACCGGCAAGCCCGGCTGCGCCGTGGTCACCGCGGGCCCCGGCACCACGGACGCGGTCACCGGCGTCGCCAACGCCTTCCGCACCGAGTCCCCGATGCTGCTGATCGGCGGTCAGGGCGCGCACACCGCGGCGGCATTCGCCCTGCTGCTGCATCAGCCGGGGCGTATACGGGGCGTATACGGGTGCGGGATGTGGCGCCCAATCCCCGGCCGATCAGCCGGGAGATGATCTGGCCCAGAGCGGCGGGGCGGGTATATGACGAGGGTGGGCGGTGCCGCGGGGGCAGCGCCCACCCTCGTCCGTACTGCGTGGGCGGCTCAGCCGGCGGCGGGTCCGGTCGGCTCCCCGGCCTCTTCCAGCGTGCGGTCGGCGATCGCCCGGTGGTGGCGGACGACCTCGTCGATGATGAAGTTGAGGAACTTCTCGGCGAACGCCGGGTCCAGTTTGGCGTCCTCGGCCAGCCGGCGCAGCCGCTCGATCTGCGCGGCCTCGCGGGCCGGGTCGGCGGGCGGCAGGCTGTGCCGGGCCTTGAGCTCACCGACCTGCTGGGTGCACTTGAAGCGCTCGGCGAGCAGATGCACCAGGGCCGCGTCGAGGTTGTCGATGCTGCTGCGCAGGTAGAGCAGCCGCTCGCGGGCCGCCTGGTCGGCGACGGAGGCCGCTTCGCCGGCCGCCGGTGCTGTCCCTTCGCTCATGTGCGTCTCGCCATTCGTGGTCGGTCGGGTGCGTGGTGCGGGTTGTGCTTGTGGTGCTTGATCGTGATCGGGTGAACATTACCCGGATCGTGCCGGGCGGCTGGGGCTGGTCTCGCGGATCGGAACGGCGGCGACCGGATCAGGCCGGATCGAGCCGGATCAGGCCCGGATCCGCTGGACCAGGCTGGATCGGGCCGGGTCAGACCGAACCACTGGACCAGACCGGATCCGCTGGACCAGCCCCGGGGAAGCGCTGGCCGCGCAGCTGCCGGAGGTAGCGGGCGGAGCGGGCCGCGGTGGACGGCGAGCCGGCCGGGTTGGCGGCCGGGTCGACGGCGTTGTCGCGCTCGACGATCCAGTGGTGGTCGGGGTGGACGTGGCCCTTGCGGCGGTTCACGGTGGCCAGAAAGCGCCGGTAGTCGATGTCACCGTCGCCGACATCGGCCATGTGGTAGCGAGTTCCTCGAAGACCCGGGCGAAGCCGAGGGAGCCCGGTCTGGTCGCGCAGGGTGTAGAGCTGGATGCCGAGGCGGCCGGGCGGCAGCACCCGGCGCCGGCCGTGCGCCGCCGGGGCGGCCGTGGGTGTGGCGGCGGTGACGGTCTGTGCACCGAGCAGGGACGCGGCGGTGGTGCCGGCGGTGGCGCCCGCGAGCAGATCGCCGGGGACGCTGAAGAGCGCCGAGATGCGCAGGAGTTCGGCCCAGGCTCGGCCCGCGCCTTCGACTCCCCCCGTACGCCCGGTGGCAGGATCCCCCACAGAACCCGCCACCGGGCCGCTCATGTCGGGCCGTACCGGTCACCCGGCCCCGGTACCGGGACTGCGCTCCGGCCCCGGCGGAGGCATCGGCGCCGGCCCAGGCTCAGGCACATACCCACGCCCACGCCCGGCCATCCCTCCGTCCCCCTCGATCGGCCACCTTGCCCCGTTTTCGGCACTCCCCCGCTCATGACCCCGCTCCGGTGCGCAGCCGTTCGGCGTATGCGGCCGCGCTCCTCAGGAGTCCTCGCGCTCGTGGTACGTACGGCGGGTGTGCTCGGTGTGTGCGCGCATGACGGCGGTGGCGCGCTCCTCGTCGCGGTCGGCGATCGCCGCGATCAGCTCGCGGTGCTCGATCCACGACTGCTTGCCGCGCTGCCGGGCCACCGGGGTGTAGTACCAGCGCACCCGCCGTCCGACCTGCGCGGCCAGTTCCGCCAGCACGGCGTTGCCGGCCAGCTCCATCACCTTGGCGTGGAATTCGGCGTTGGTCGCCACCGCGACATCCACCTCGTCGTCCAGCACGGCACGCTCCCCCTTGGCGCACAGCCGCTCCAGCTCCGCGATCCCGGCCGAGCCGGTGTTCGCCGCGGCGAGCCGGGCCGCCTCGGCTTCCAGCAGCGTACGGACCGTCAGCAGCTGGTCGGCCTCCTCCTCGGTGGGCTCGTGCACAAAGGCGCCCTGCGCCGGGCGCAGATCGACCCAGCCGTCGGTGTTGAGCCGCTGCAGCGCCTCGCGGACCGGCTGCCGCGAGACACCGAGATGGCCCGCGAGCTCGCTCTCGACCAGATGCTGGCCGGGCCGCAACGCACGGGTGGTGATCAGTTCGAGCAGCGCTTCGTAGACGCGCTCGCGCAGCGGGCCGGGTCGTTCGAGCTTCGGCACGGTTCCCTGCGGTAGCCCTCTGGACAGCATCGAGGCCCCCCCCTGTGGACGCGTGTGCGGATGTGGGCCGAAATGAACGGAAGGCGATTGGTTATCGTCTACAGTCTACCGAGCACACCCCTTACCACACCGCGCGACCTGGTGATGTGCATCACGGACCGCAGTCGTCCGGGTACCAACTGCTGGGAGAATGCAGCCGGTTGAACCCGGCCGACCGACCATCGGCCGCCGGACGGACAGTGGGGAGTGGCCGAATGCGCGGCAGCAGGAGCACGGAGAGAGGCATGGACAGGGGCGGCGTCCCGATCGCCGGGGCCGATGTCGCCGTCGTCGGGGGCAGTATCGCCGGCTGCGCCACCGCACTCGCCGCCCATCGCGCCGGCGCCGGCCGGATCACCGTCTACGAACGCACCACCGGCCGCCTCGCGGACCGCGGTGTCGGCCTCGCGATGCACAACGCCCGTTACGCGGAGCTCGCGGCCGCCGGCTACCTGGACGCCGCGATGCCCTGGGTGCAGCTGACCACCCGCCGCTGGTACGTACGCGACGGCGCCGCTCCGCTCGGCCGCCAGGTCGGAGTGCTGCCCTTCCCGTTCCGCTCCTACTGCTGGGGGCCGCTCTGGCGGGAGTTACACCGCCGACTGCCCGCCGGCACCGCATTCCGCTCGGGGGTGTCGGTACGCGCGGTCAGCGACACCGCGGACGGCGCCACGCTCCATCTCGACGGTGGCAACAACGGGGCGGGCAGCGGCGCTGGCACGGAGCGCTTCGACCTGGTCATCGGCGCGGACGGCTATCGCTCGGTGGTCCGTGACGCGGCATTCCCCGATGTACGGCCCAGCTACGCCGGCTATCTCGCCTGGCGCGGCGCCGTACCCGCCGAGCGGCTGACGGAGCTCGACCTCCCCGGCCTTCCGACGGACCCGTGGGCGGAGGAGGACTGCATCTACGGCGTCTTCGACGGCGGCCATGTCATCATCTACCGCATCCCGGACGGCCGCGGCGGCCATCGCGCCAACTGGGTCCTGTACACCGCCCCGCCGGCCGGTCTCGACCTGGCCCTGGACACGCCCACCAGCCTGCCGCCCGGCACCCTCACCGAGGCGCTGCACACCCATCTCGCCCATGTCACCGGCGAGTTGCTCGCGCCTTACTGGGGCGCGCTGCTGCGGCTGACGCCCCCTCAAGAGGTGTTCATCCAGCCGATGTACGACTTCACGGCGCCGCGCTACACCGCGGGCCGGCTGCTGCTCGCGGGCGACGCGGCCACCGTCGCCCGCCCGCACACCGGCGCCGGCGCGGTCAAGGCGCTGCAGGACGCCGCCGCACTGGAGGCCGCGCTGCGCGCTGCACCGGAGCGCCCGGACGCGCTGGACGCGTACGGCACGGAGCGTGGCGTGACCGGCCGGACGATGGTCGAGCTGGGACGGCGGCTGGGACGGTTCTTAGTCCAGGAGACTCCGGACTGGCGGACGCTGGACCAGGCGGGGCTGGATGCGGCCTGGGCCGCGGCGGACGGCTCGGGCGCGTTCGGCGGCCGCGAACTGAAGAACTGACGGAACATCAGCCCGACCTCTTCCGTCTGACTCCCCTCTCCTCCACCTGGCTCCCCCTCCTCGGCCTGAGTTCCTCTCCCCGGGCCCGCTCCCTCCCCTTGCCGCGCTCGACCGAATACTGCGCATCGCCGAGTTCTTCCGCGACGAGTCCTGCGGCCGGTGTGCGCCCTGCCGGGTGGGGACCGTACGCCAGGAGGAGGCGCTGCACCGCGTCAAGCACCTCACGGGCGCCGCAGCGGCCGGTGATCTCGCGCTGCTGCGGGAGGTCGGGCAGGCGATGCGGGACGCCTCGATCTGCGGTCCTGGGCAGACCGCCTGGAACGCCGTCGAATCCGCCATCGACCGTCTGGGGGCCTTCACGTGAGAAGAACGCCTGCCGGGTGTGCGTCGTCGAGGTCGAGGGGGCCCGTACGCTCGCCCCGGCCTGTTCACGCCGCGCGGAGCCCGGCGTGGAGGTCCGTACGGATACGGAACGGGCCCGGCACAGCCGCAAGGTGGTGCTGGAGCTGCTCGCCTCCTCGGTCGATCTGTCGACCACACCGCGCGCCGAGGAGTGGATCAAGGAGTACGGCGCCGAGCCGGACCGCTTCGGCCCGGACGCGGCCCGTGTGAACGAGGAGCCGAAGGTCGACAACGACCTCTATGTCTGGGACTACGACAAGTGCATCCTTTGCTACAAGTGCGTCGACGTGTGCGGTGAGCAGTGGCAGAACACCTTCGCCATCGCGGTCGGCGGGCGCGGCTTCGATGCCCGGATCGCCGCCGAGCACGATGCCGCGCTGACCGACTCGGCCTGTGTGTACTGCGGGAACTGCATCGAGGTCTGTCCGACCGGCGCGCTGGGCTTCAAGTCCGAATTCGACATGCGGGCCGCCGGCACCTGGGACGCGGCAGGGCAGACCGGGACGACGGCGGTGTGCGCCTACTGCGGAGTGGGCTGCAATGTCACCCTCCATGTGCAGGACAATGAGATCGTCAAGGTCACCTCGCCGCACGACAACCCGGTGACCCATGGCAACCTCTGCATCAAGGGTCGCTTCGGCTACCAACACGTACAGCAGCGCTGAATCGACGAGTGGGACTGATCAGACATGGGACGGGTCACCGAGCGACGCCGCGTCATCCGTATCCGCGACGGTGCCGTGAGCACCCGCCCGGACACCCTCGTCGCCGAGGAGCCGCTGGAGATACGGCTCGGCGGCAAGCCGCTGGCGATCACGATGCGGACGCCCGGTGACGACTTCGCGCTCGCCGCCGGCTTCCTCGTCAGCGAGGGCGTCCTGGCGAGCGCCGACGAGCTGGCGAACATCGTCTACTGCGCGGGGGCGCAAGAGGACGGTTCCAATACCTACAACGTGGTCGATGTCCGGCTCGCGGACGGGGTCCCGTTCCCGGACATCACCCTGGAGCGCAACGTCTATACGACGTCGTCGTGCGGGCTGTGCGGCAAGGCCAGCCTGGACGCGGTGCGCACCACCGCCCGCTGGCCGCTGGACACCTCTCCCGACACCCCGGTCCGTATCGAATTGGCGACGCTTGCCGCCCTCCCCGACCGGCTGCGGGCCGCCCAGCGGGTGTTCGAGCGGACCGGGGGCCTGCATGCCGCGGCGCTGTTCACGACGGACGGGGAGCTGCTCGATGTCCGGGAGGACGTGGGGCGGCACAACGCCGTCGACAAGGTCGTCGGACGGGCGCTCCAGCAGGGCAGGCTGCCGCTGTCGTCCTGTGTGCTGATGGTCTCCGGCCGGGCCTCGTTCGAGCTGGCGCAGAAGGCCGTGATGGCGGGCATTCCGGTGCTGGCCGCGGTCTCGGCGCCGTCCTCGCTCGCCGTCGATCTGGCCGCCGAGACCGGGCTGACCCTGGTCGGGTTTCTGCGCGGCACCTCCATGAACGTGTACGCGGGTGAGCACCGTCTCGCCCTGAGCGCGGCGGCCGCCTCGGACTGACGGCGCACACCTGATGCGCGCGGCGGCCGCCACGGGCGGAGGCCATGCGCCCGCCGCACGGGCCGGCGGACCGGCCGGCGGGGTG
>NZ_QUAC01000174.1 GCF_003389455.1 Streptomyces inhibens
CCGGCAGGCCGCGCTGGTTGCCGGCCTGGCCCGGGGCGCCCTGGCCGGCCTGCCCGGCGCCCGGTGCGCCGCCCGGCATCCCGCCGTTGTTGCCGCGCCACGTACCGCCCTGACGGCCGCCGGGGAAGCCCCCGCCACCGGGTCCGCCCATGCCGCCCATGCCGCCCTGCACCGAGGGTCCGGCCGTGATGATCGACCCGCCCTTGGGCGTGTTGACCGTATCGAGCGTGTACGCGACCGGCCCGGCCAGCGCCGTCGCCACCCCGAGCCCGGCCGCCAGCAGCGCCACCCGGCGTCCCGCCCGTGCCGACAGCAGCAAACCGAGCGCGGCTAGCAGACCGAGCGCCAGCACCGTCCAGCGCAGCCACGGCAGCCAGTCCGGCGAACGGTTCAGCAGTACGTACGACCAGCCGGCCGTCGCCGCGACCGTCACGGCCAGGACGAGCGACGCGATCGGCCCGCCGCGCCGCCACAACAGCGCCGCGCCCATCCCGACCAGCGCCGCGACGTACGGGGCCAGCGCGATGTTGTAGTACTGGTGGAAGATCCCGGACATAAAGCTGAAGGTCGTGAAGGTCATCAGCAGCGCGCCGCCCCACACCAGGAACTCCGCCCGCAGCCCGGCCTGTTCGGCGGCGACCGCGCGCCGGGCCCGCCACAGCAGGCACACGCTCGCGACCAGCAGGATCAGCGCGGCAGGCAGCAGCCAGGAGATCTGGCCGCCCATGTCGGACGAGAACAGCCGGGTGATCCCGGTCTCCCCCCATCCGCCACCGCCACCGCCGCCGGGACGGCCACCGCCACCGACACTGCCGGTCTCATTGCCGCTGATCCGCCCGAAGCCGTTGTAGCCGAAGGTCAGCTCCAGGAAGCTGTTGTGCTGCGAACCGCCGATGTACGGGCGCGAGGACGCCGGCCACAGCTCGACGATCGCCACCCACCAGCCGCCGGACACCACGATCGCCAGCCCGGCGAGCAGCAGCTGCCCGAACCGCCGGCGCAGCGCGACCGGCGCACAGCAGACGTAGACCACGGCGAGCGCCGGCAGAATCAGCCACGCCTGCAGCGTCTTGGTCAGAAACCCGAGGCCGAAGCAGACCCCGGCCAGCACCAGCCACTTCGTACGGCCGTCCTCAAGGGCGCGCAGCACGAGGGCGATCGCGCAGACCATCAGGAGGCACAGCAGCGCGTCGGGGTTGTTGAAGCGGAACATCAGCGCCGCGACCGGCGTCACCGCCAGCGCCGCGCCCGCCAGCAGTCCCGCACCCGCACCGAACCGGCGCCGTACGGCCGAGAAGAGCACCCCGACCGTCGCCACACCCATCAGCGCCTCGGGCACCAGGATCGCCCACGAGCTGAGCCCGAAGACCCGTACGGACAGCGCCATCGGCCACAGCGCGGCCGGCGGCTTGTCGACGGTGATGGAGTTCGCCGCGTCGGAGGAGCCGAAGAAGAACGCCTTCCAGCTCTCGCTGCCGGCCTGTACGGCGGCCGAGTAGAACTGGTTGGCGTACCCGGAGGCGGACAGGCTCCAGAGGTAGAGCACGGCCGTGACCAGCAACAGCGCCAGCAGCGCCGGCCGCGCCCAGCGCGGATCCGCCGGCCGCCCGCGGACGATCCGCTCCGGCAGACCGCGCAGCCCGCCACGGGGCTCGTAGGTGCGTCGGGCCGGTGCGGGATCCGGGGCAGCCTCCGACGCCGGGGCGGACCCGTCGGCCACCGCCCGGGAAGCCGCGACCGCTGCCGGCGCCCTCTCCTGTCCGGTGAACGGGGGCGGATACGGCGGCTGGGCCGGCGTACTGGGCGGGTGCGGGGTCATCGAGCGCTCCTGGTGAAGTTGTTCCGGTCGTTCCGGTCGTTCCGGCTGTTCCGGTCGTTGGGCGAGGCGTACGGCGGTGGCTGCGGCTGCGATTCGTCGACGGCGTCCACGGCGTCGACGCCGACGAGGTCGTTCCGCCGCTCACGGTCCGGAAAGACCCAGGCGCGGAAGAGCAGGAACCGCAGCACCGTCGCCGCGAGATTGGCGGCGACCAGCACGGCGAGTTCGGTGCCGTGCGAAGGGGTGCCGCTGGCGGCGTCGAGGGCGGCGAGCGAGCCGCTGGTCAGCACCAGGCCGATGGCGAAGACCACCAGCCCCTGCGCCTGATGGCGGACCGCCCGGTCCCGCCCCCGTACCCCGAAGGTCAGCCTCCGGTTGGCCGCCGTATTGGCGATGGCCGACACCAACAGCGCACCGGCATTGGCCAGTTGGGGCCCCACTCCCAGCCTGAAGAGGGAGTAGAGGGCGAGATAGAGCAGCGTGCTCAGCCCGCCCACGACACAGAAGCCGACGAGCTGACGGGCCAGCCCGCCCGGCACCCCGGACAGCTCACGGTCCCGCGGATCGTCGCCGAACGGCCGGGCCAGCCGGTCCAGCGGCAGCGCGCCGGTCGCCAGCGCCCGCCCCACCCGCCATACGCCCTTGAGGTCATCGGTCGCCGTACGCACGATGTGCACGGTGCTGTGGGGGTCGTCGACCCAGTCCACCGGCACCTCGTGGATCCGCAGCCCGGCCCGCTCCGCGAGCACCAGCATCTCGGTGTCGAAGAACCATCCGGTGTCCTCGACCATCGGCAGCAGCCGCTCGGCGACATCGCCGCGGATGGCCTTGAACCCGCACTGCGCATCGGAGAACCGTGCGGCGAGCGAGCCACGCAGGATGAGGTTGTAGGTTCGCGAGATGAACTCCCGCTTCGGCCCGCGAACCACGCGCGCACTACGGCTGAGCCGGGAGCCGATCGCCAGATCCGAGTGACCGGAGATCAGCGGCGCGACCAGCGGCAGCAGTGCGTTGAGGTCGGTGGACAGATCGACGTCCATATAGGCCAGCACCGGCGCCTCGGAGAGCGACCAGACGGTACGCAGCGCCCGCCCGCGCCCCTTCTGCTCCAGCCGTACGGCCGTGACCTCGTCGATCGCGTCGTCGAGCCGGGCGGCGACGTCCGGCGTGCGGTCCGTGCTCGCGTTGTCCGCGATGGTGATGCGGAAGCCGTACGGGAAGGTGCGGGCGAGGTGATCGTGCAGGCGCCGGACGCAGGGCTCAAGATCGCTCTCCTCGTTGTAGACGGGAATCACCACATCGAGAACCGTCGCGATCTGCCCCAGGCGCAGATGCTCGCGTGGCGGCAGAGAGCCCAGCGGCAGGTGGGGCGGCTGTGTCGTCGTCATACCGACGACACTCGCCAACCGCGCTGTCACACCGGTGTGCTGAGCCTGTGACCGGGCTGTGAGTGGGGAACGGTCAGCCGGAGCTGATGCCCGCCGAGACGTCCGTCTCGCCGGCGGCCCGGCTCCTGCCCCACTGCGGCTCGCCCGCCGAGCCCACCGAGCCCGCCGAACCCACCGAGCCTGCCCAGCCCGCCGAACCCACCGCGCCTGCCGAACCCACCGCGCCCGCCGAACCCACCGAGCCTGCCCAGCCCGCCGAACCCACCGCGCCTGCCGAACTCACCGCGCCCGCCGAACCCGCCGAACCCACCGCGCCCGCCGAACCCACCGCAGGCAACGTCACCCTGAAGACCGTCCGCCCCGGCACGCTGTCGACCCCGACCGTGCCGCCGTGCGCGGCCACCACCGCCTGCACGATCGCCAGCCCGAGCCCCGTACTTCCGGCGGCACGTGAACGCGACGCATCGCCGCGCGCGAAACGCTCGAAGACATGCGGAAGCAGATCGGCCGGAATACCTGGCCCGTCATCCTGCACCTCCAGCTGGACGAAACCCCTGCGCGCGTCTCCATGAACGTCCCCAGGAGCGTGCCCACGAGCGCCCCGACGACCCTCTCCATGACCGCCCGCGCCGCCCCGGCCGCCTCCGGGCCCCGCCCCACGCACCCGTGCGGTAACGGTCGTCCCCTCAGGCGTATGCGTACGCGCATTGGCCAGCAGATTCACCAGAATCTGGTGCAGCCGCCCGGCATCCCCGTGCACCAACACCGGGTCATCGGGCAGTTGCAGCCGCCACCGATGGTCGGGCCCGGCCACCCGCGCATCACTCACCGCATCCACCACCAACGGCGAGAGATCAGTGCTCTCGTACGAGAGCGGCCGTCCGGAATCGAGCCGGGCGAGCAGCAACAGGTCCTCCACCAGCCCCGTCATCCGCTCCGCCTCGGACTCGATCCGCCCCAGCGCGTGCCGCGTCTCGGGGCCCGGCTGCTCCCGCCCGCGCCGCGTCAGCTCGGCATAGCCCCGGATCGACGCAAGCGGCGTACGCAGCTCATGGCTGGCGTCGGCGACAAACCGCCGCACCCGCATCTCGCTCTCCTGACGGGCCGAGAGCGCCGAACCGACATGCCCCAGCATCCGGTTCAGCGCCGCACCGACCTGCCCCACCTCCGTACGCGCATCCGCCTCGGCCGCCGGCACCCGGACATGCAGCGCCACCTCGCCCTGATGGAGCGGGAGTTCGGAGACCCGGGTGGCGGTGGCGGCGACCCGCCGCAGCGGCCGCAGCGCGATACCGACCATGGCGGATCCCGCGACCCCGGCCGCGATCAGCCCGGCGACCGTCACACACCCCTCGATGAGGATGAGCGTACCGACCGTCGTCTGGACCTCCCCGAGCGGCAGCCCGAGCAACATCGAGCCGTCCTTGGCGGACTGCACGCGGTAGTCGCCGAGGCCGGGCAGCTCGGTGGTGTGCGGCACACCGTCCCGCGGCACCGCGCTCAGCGCCGCGACCTGCGCCCCTCTCAGCGCAGCCAGCCGTTGCAAGGGCTCCCGACTGATGGATTTGTTCAGCCGCGCGGCCTCATCGATCGTGCCGTCCGGCGCGATCCGCGCCCCGACCGTCCCAATGGGCTGACCCCCCATCGCCACAAATTCCAGCCCCTGCACACGCCATGGCTCATGCCCCCGCGGCCCCTCGGCCCGCGTCACGGACTCCCGCAGCTGACTGTCCAACTTCCCCTGCAAATAGGAGTGCAGCGCAATGGACGTAACGGTCCCGATGACGGCACCGACGACAGCGATCAGCGCAACCGACGACACCACCAATCGCCTCCGCAGCGTCCAGCGTCGACGGGGCGAGGGGGCGGGCGGCGAGGAGGCGGGCGGCGAGGAGGCGGGCGGCGAGGAGGGGGCCGCCGGGGACGGCTCGTTCCGCTCGGGCGTCGACAGGGGCTTCCCGCTCACCACCCGCTACACACCCGGCTTGATCAGATAGCCCGCACCCCGCCGGGTGTGAATCATCGGCGCCCGCCCCGCGTCGATCTTCCGCCGCAGGTACGAGATGTACAGCTCCACGACATTGGCCTGACCGCCGAAGTCATAGCTCCAGACCCGGTCGAGGATCTGCGTCTTGCTCAGCACCCGCCGCGGATTGCGCATCAGATAGCGCAGCAGCTCGAACTCGGTGGCCGTCAGATGGATCTCCTGGCCGTCCCGCCAGACCTCGTGACTGTCCTCGTCGAGCACCAGATCACCGACCGCCAGCCGCGACTCGCTCCGCGCGGCGGCCGCTCCGGCCCGCCGCAGCAGGCCGCGCAGCCTGGCCACCACCTCTTCCAGGCTGAACGGCTTGGTGACATAGTCGTCGCCGCCCGCCGTCAGCCCGGCGATCCGGTCCTCGACCGCGTCCTTGGCGGTCAGGAACAGCACCGGCACATCAGGCAGTTCACGCCGCAGCCGGCCGAGCACCGTCAGCCCGTCCATGTCCGGCAGCATCACATCGAGCAGTACGGCATCCGGCCGCCAACTACGGGCGCAGCGCAGCGCGCCCGCGCCGTCCCCCTCCGAGCGGATGTCCCAGCCCTCGTAACGCAGCGCCAGCGACAGCAGATCGGCGAGCGAGGACTCATCGTCCACGACCAGCACCCGCACCGGGCTGCCGTCGGCCCGTAGCAACTCCGGCTGCTTCCCGGGCGCGCCCCGGGAGGACGAGGCCGATGCAGGCACACGAAACGACGCTGAGGAGGACGAAGTCACGGTCATGGTCCGGAGCCTGGCCCACCCCCGTGAGAGCTCCCTTTCGGCTTCCTGTGAATCTCCTGAGAATCCCCCTTCCCCGCCCCGCCCGCGGCAAGCACCCCCGGCCGCAACCGACCTGGGCCGCCCCCCGCGCGGTCCAGGCCGATCACCACTCCTCAAGCATTGCACCCAGCACTGACAATCGCCCTGACCAGCGCATTCGCCGCCCTTCACGACCCCGGGACGCCGACGGCAGTCGACCGGTCGCGGCCCCCGTCACAGGCACCACCCGCAACCCCTCCCACCCGCGCGCCCTCCCGCACGCGCTCCCACCCGCATGCCCGCGCCCCACCCCGTACCGTCACCCCATGAGACTTCTCGCCCTCTCCGGCAGCCTGCGTGCGCGCTCCTCCAACGGCGCGGTGCTGCGCTCCGCCCTCGACCTCTGGGACGGCCCGGCCACCACCGCGGACATCGGCGCGCTCCCGCACTTCAACCCCGACCTGGACGGCGAGGACGCCACACCCCCCGCCCCCGTCGCCGCTCTGCGCACCGCCGTTGCCGCCGCCGACGCCCTGCTCATCGTCAGCCCCGAATACGCGCACGGTGTCCCCGGCGTCCTCAAGAACGCGCTCGACTGGCTGGTCAGCAGCGGCGAATGCGTGGAGAAGCCGGTCGGGGTGATCACCGCCTCGCCCTTCCCCACCGGCGGCGACCACGCCAACGCACAACTCTGCGAGACCCTGAGCATGATGACCGGCGCGGTCGTCCCGGCCGCCTGCCGCGAAATCCCCGCCATCGGCCCGAAGATCGACCCCGCCACGGAACGCGTCACGGACGGACCCACCCTCACCGACCTGGGCGTGGCCATGTCCCACCTCGCCGCGGCCGCCACCCCGCTCAACCCCTGAACGCCACCCCGCTCAGGCCCTGAACACCCTTCCCCTCAAGGCTTGTCCACCTGCCCCGCTCACACGCCGAACAGCCCTCACACGCCAAACAGCCCCTCACACACCGAACAGCCGCGCCGCATTCCCGTAGCAGACGCCCCGCAGCCACTCCTCCCCCATCTCCAACCGGGTCAACGCCTCCAGCGCATGGGCATACCCGTAGGGGATGTTGGGGAAGTCGCTGCCGAACAGCACCCGGTCGCCGAGGTCCGCGAGCCGGCCGCGTTCCGCCCGCGGGAACGGCGCGGCCCGTTCGGAGAAGTCCGTGAAGGCCATCGTCGTATCGAGGTGCACCCCCGGATAGCGCCGCGCGAGATCCAGGAAGTCGACGTACTCCGGCATCCCCATGTGCGCGATGATCAGCCGCAGCCGAGGGTGCCGGGCCAGCACCCGCGCGATCGGCTCGGGCCCGGTGTGCTTGCCCGGTGCGGGTCCCGACCCGCAGTGGACGACCACCGGGACACCGGCCTCCGCTATCGCACCCCACACCGGGTCGAGCAGCGCATCGGCCGGGTCGTACGCCCCCACCTGCACATGCGCTTTGAAGATCCGTGCCCCGCCCGCCAGTTCGGCGCGTACATATGACGCGGCGCCGTCCTCCGGGAAGAACGTCGCGGTCCGCAGACAGTCGGGCGTACGGTCCGCGAAGTCGGCCGCCCAGCCGTTCAGCCACTGCGCCATCCCGGGCTTGTGCGGATAGATCATCGACGTGAACGCCCGTACGCCGAAGCCGCGCAGCACCGCCAGCCGCTCGTCCTCCTCGTACCGGTAGGCGATCGGCCACGCCCGGCCCACCAGCGGCCCGGCGGCGTCGAAGTACGCCCAGACCTTCGCCATCACCCGCTCGGGCATGAAGTGCGTATGCACATCGATCAGCCCCGGCAGCCCCAACTCCCGCCAGAACGCGCCGACCCGCTCATCCCCGTCCGCCACTCCAGACCCCTCCCACTACGACTCCGACAACTACGTCCCGACGGCTACGTCCCGACCGCTACGCCCTGACGGCTACGTCCCCGTGGCTACATCCCTATGGATACGGAGCTCACGGCTACCAGCCCCGCGACGACGGCCCAGCCCCCGACCACCACACAGACCTGCCACCCGCCAACCCCACTACCCGGCAACCCATCGGCCACCCGGCAACCCCGCTACCCAGCCACCCCGCAACCCCGCAACCCCGCAACCCCGCCGACCACCACCCACCCCCCCCTGCACCCAACCTCCACTACCCGCCTCAAAACAACCCCTCCTGACCCCCCTCCCGCTCCCCCGCCCCATACGCCCCATACGCCCCGGCCCG
>NZ_QUAC01000179.1 GCF_003389455.1 Streptomyces inhibens
CGACCGGGAGGAGAGCGTGCGATGACCTCCACGGCCGCGGACGCCCCGCGCACCCGCGCCGCCGCCCGCACCGCGCTGGCCGCCGCACGCCGGCCCGCGGACCTCTTCCCCGCCGACGACTCCGAGGCCGCCGGGACCTACCGCAGACTCGCCCGGCTGCTGCACCCCGACACCGCACCGGCGGCCGAACGCCCGGACGCCGAAGTCGAGTTCACCCGCCTGGGCACCCTCTGGCAGCAGCGCACCGCCGCCGCCCACCCGACCCTGACCACCCGCCGCCGTACGTACACCCTCGGCGCCACAACAGCCACCGGCGATCTCGCGGTGCTCCGTGCGGCGACGTACGAGCAGGACGGCACCCGGCACGACGCCCTGCTGAAGATCCCGCGCACGGCCGGCGACAACGACCTCCTGGAGCGCGAGGCCCAGGCGCTGAACCGGCTGGCACGGCACGGCGAGCGCCGCCACCGCGGCTATGCGCCCCGCCTGCTGGAGTCCTTCCGCCACCGCGCACCGGACACCGGCATCGAACGCCGCGTCAACGCCCTCGTACCCCTGGCCGGATTCCACTCCCTCGCGGAGGTCCACGCGGCCTACCCGGACGGACTCGACCCGCGCGACGCCGCCTGGATGTGGCGCAGGCTCCTGGTGGCCCTCGGCTGGGCACACCGCGCCGGCCGGGTACACGGCGCCGTACTCCCCGAACACGTCCTCATCCACCCCGAGCTGCACGGCCTGGTCCTCGTCGACTGGTGCTACAGCACGCCCCTCGGCGACCGCGTCCCCGCACTCGTCGAACGCCACCGGGACGCCTATCCGCCCGAGGTCACCGGCCGTTGCCCGGCGACCGAGGCCACCGACATCCACCTCGCCTCCCGCACCATGGCCGCGGTCATGGGGGAGCGCACCCCGCAGCCGATGCGGGCGTTCCTGCGCGGCTGCACCCTGCGCGCGCAGGCCCGCCGGCCGCACGACGCCTGGCGGCTGCTGGCCGAGCTGGACCAACTCCTCGACGACCTCTACGGCCCGCGCACCTTCCGGCCGTTCACGATGCCCGCGCGGCATCCGTAAGCCACACCGCGCGCTCTCCACCACAGGGCGCCGGACACCACCCGATCACGCAACCAATCAACAACTCAGGGGGATTCACCATGGGCAGCGGAACCTGGTCCACCAACGTCTACGGCGCCGCGGCGAACTACCGCGCCGCCGCCGGCACCAGCGCCTTCGACTACAGCGACCGCACCACCGCCTCCTCCCCGCGCCACACCTGGACGGCGCACACCTCGCTCGACCCCAAGGGGCTGACCACCCGCGAGAGCCGCGACTCCGACGAACACCCCACCTCGCTGGCGATCTCCGTCATCTTCGATGTGACCGGATCCATGCGCTCGGTGCCGCGCGTCCTGCAGACCAAACTCCCCGAGCTGTTCGGCCTGCTGCTGCGCAAGGGGTACGTCGCACACCCGCAGATCCTCTTCGGCGCCGTCGGCGACGCCACCTGCGACCGGGTGCCGCTCCAGCTCGGCCAGTTCGAGTCCGACAACCGGATGGACGACGACCTCGGCAACATCCTCCTGGAGGGCGGCGGAGGCGGTCAGATGACCGAGTCCTACGAACTCGCCCTGTACGCCATGGCGCGTCACACCAGCATCGACTGCCACGAGCAGCGCGGCCGCCGCGGTTACCTCTTCCTCATCGGCGACGAGATGCCGTACGGCAAGGTCAAGGCCCGTGAGGTCCGCGCGGTCTTCGGCGACCACCTCACCGAGGACATCCCCCTCACCACGATCCTCGCCGAGGTGCGGCAGAAGTTCGATGTCTACTTCATCGTCCCGGCCGGTGCCACCCACGTCGGCAACACCGCCGTTCTGGGCACCTGGCGCAAGCTGCTCGGCCAGAACGTCATCGAACTCGACGACCTCGGCGCCGTCTGCGAAACCCTCGCCCTGACCATCGGCCTCGGCGAGGAAGCCATCGACCTTGCCGCCGGACTCGACGACCTCGCCGACATCGGCTCCGACGCGGGCGCGAGCGTCGGCAAGGCGCTGGCCGGCCTCGGCCGCGAGCGCGGCACCGTCGCCCGCTCCTCGGCGCCGCTGATCGACGCCACCGGCGAGCCCGGGGCCGGCGGCACCACCCGGCTCTGACCCCGCAGGAACCCCACCGGAAGAGGACCCCTCCGTGCACACCCTCGTGGTCGACCTCGGCTACGGCGACGCGGGCAAGGGCACCGTCGTCGACCGGCTCTGCGCCCCCCGACCGGGCGCGGCGCCGGTCACGGCGGTGATCCGCTTCAACGGCGGCGCCCAGGCCGCCCACAACGTCGTCACCGTCGACGGCCGCCACCACACCTTCGCCCAATTCGGCTCCGGCACCTTCAGCGGCGTGCCCACCCACCTCTCCCGTCTGATGCTGGTGGACCCTCTGGCGCTCGCCACCGAGGCCCGGCATCTCGCCGCGCTCGGCGTCCCCGACCCGCTCGCCCTGCTGACCGTCGACCGACGCGCCCGGCTCACCACGCCCTACCACGCGGCCGCCAACCGGGCCCGGGAGCGCGCCCGCGGCACCGCCCGGCACGGCTCCTGCGGCATGGGCATCGGCGAAACCGCCGCCTACGCCCTCGCCCACCCCGCCGACGCCCCGACGGCCGGCGACTGCACCTCACGGACGCCCCTGCGCCGCAAACTCACCCTGCTCCGCGACCGCCTCACCGCGGCCCTCGGCCCGCTCGACGCACCACCCGTCGACGCCTGCCTGGACGCCTTCACCGCCTTCGCCGACCACATCACCCTCGTCGACGAGACCCACCTGCCCCGCCTGCTGCGCCGCGGCCCGGCAGTCTTCGAAGGCGCCCAGGGCGTCCTCCTGGACGAGTGGCACGGCTTCCACCCCTACACCACCTGGTCCACGACCACGTTCGACGGCGCCGAAACCCTCCTCGCCGAGGCCGGCCGGCCCCGCGCCGCGCTGCGCCTGGGCGTCGTACGGACCT
Source organism: Streptomyces inhibens (assembly GCF_003389455.1). Classification (GTDB taxonomy): domain Bacteria; phylum Actinomycetota; class Actinomycetes; order Streptomycetales; family Streptomycetaceae; genus Streptomyces; species Streptomyces inhibens. The sequence continues at coordinate 2,996 of NZ_QUAC01000179.1, forward strand.
ATACGACCCGGCACGGCCCCGGTCCGCTCGTCACCGAGGACCCGTCGCTGCTGCGCGCCCTCCCCGAGGCCCACAACGGCCACGGTCGCTGGCAAGGAGCCTTCCGCACCGGCCACTTCGACGCCGTCGCGCACACCTACGCCGTCGAGACCTGCGGGGGAGTGGACGCCCTCGCCGTCACCCACCTGGACGCCCCCGCCCGCCGCGGCAGCACCCTGCGCATGGCCCACGCCTACCGCACGCCGGACGGCCTCCTGGACCGCATCCCCACCGCCCCGCCCGGCTGCCTCTCCCGGCAACAGCGTCTCACCGAACGCCTGTTGACCGCCCGCCCCGCCCGCTGGCAGTCCCCGGGCGCCGACCCGCAGGCCTGGAGCGGCGCCCTCGCCCAGGCGCTGAACGCCCCGGTCCTCATGGAGTCGTACGGACCCACGGCGGCCGACAAGGTCATCCGGCAGGTCGCCGGAACGGTCACTGAACGGGGAAGTCGAAGTAGGTGTCAGGAAAGGTCTCCGGCTTGAAGGTGTAGTGCCACCACTCCTCCGGGAGATTCACGAACCCGGCCCGCTCCAGACCGTTCTTGAGCAGCAGCCGGTTCCTCAGCTGCCGCCCGTGGATGCGCGGGTCGAGGGTGTGCGCGAGCGTGTCGAAGCAGTCGAAGCCGGTCCCCATGTCGAGGGNAGGGTGTGCGCGAGCGTGTCGAAGCAGTCGAAGCCGGTCCCCATGTCGAGGGAAGTGTCCGGGAAGCGCTCGGCCCTCGGCCCGTAACAGGGAGTCAGCGGCTCACCCGGCACATACGGGCGGGTGGGCACGGCCGGCAGCCGCACCAGCGTCACATCGAGCGTACTGCCCCTGCTGTGACCGGACTTGGCGGCGATATAGCCGTCGTCGAACAGCTTCGTCTTGTCCTCCTGCGGATAGAACTCGGCCTTCATCCGCTGATCGTCCAGGTCCTTGGCCCACCGGACGAAGTGATCCACGGCGCGCTGCGGCCGGTAGCAGTCGTACACCTTGAGCGAGAACCCCCGCTTCAGGAACGAGAGCTGGGCACGGTGCAGCGCGTTCGCGGCATCCCGCGTCAGAAGGCACTTCGGCCTGCGGTAGCCGTCCACCGGTACGCCCATGAAGTTGTGCGGCGTGAAGTAGCGCATCTCCTGGATGATCGTGGGATCCACCGCGCGCAGCGCGACGAACTCCTTGGGCGCCTTGGGCGGGGGCGCCGGCCGCTGAGCGGCGCCCGCCTGTGCGCTCGACGGCAGCGTGGTGACGGTCATCAGGGCGGCGGCAGCGACGGCCAGGCCGCGCAGCATGGCAGCAAGTCTCGGCATGGCCCTCGTCTACCAGGCGCGGCACGCGGAGCGGAAGACCCCCACCGGCCCCGCTACTCGCCCTCCAGCCCCCGCACCCGCACCGGATACCCCACCGCGCCCCCGTCCCGCCGCTCCACGACCACCCGGCCGCCCTCCCGCCGCGAGGTGAAGCGCTCCACGGTCGGCCGCTGCCAGCCGTCCCCGGCATCCGGCACCACCAGACCGCTGCCCCCGCGCCCGGCCACCGGCGCCCACACCTCCAGCTCCGTCCCGCCGTTCGCCCCCGCCACCGGCAGCACCGCACCGGCCCGCGCCAGCACCGGAATCCGCGACAGCGGCGCCTCCACCCACACCTGCCCGGGACCGTCGTACGCCCGCCCGGTCGCGGTGTCGTACCACCGCCCGCGCGGCAGCCGCACCGGCCGCCGGGTCACGCCCCCCTCCAGTACGGGCGCGACCAGCAACGCATCCCCCAGCAGAAAAGCGTCCTCGCAGTCCCGCAGCGCCCGGTCCCGCGGCGAACTCCACCACACCGGCCGCACATACGGAGCCCCGGTCAGCCGCGCCAACTGGCCCAGCGTCCCGAAATACGGCAGCAGCCGCTGCCGTTCGCGCAGCGCCGTACGGGCATGCCCGAGCACCTCGATCCCGTACTCCCACGGCTCCCGCCGCCCTGCCCAGATCGCCGAATGCGTACGGAACAGCGGGAGATAGGCGCCCAGCTGGAACCACCGCAGATACAGCTCGCGGGACGGCTCGGTGGAGAACCCGCCGACATCGGGACCGCTGTACGGCACCCCGCACAGCCCCAGCCCCAGCACCAGCGACAGCGAAGCCCGCAGCCCCGGCCAGCCGGTCGCCACATCCCCCGACCAGGTGCCCCCGTACCGCTGCATCCCCGCCCAGCCCGAACGGGAGAACAGGAACGGCCGCTCGTCCGGCCGCAGTTCGCACAGCCCCTCGAAGCCGGCCCGCGCCATCGCCAGCCCGTAGACGTTGTGTGCCTCCCGGTGGTCGCCGCCCCGCCCCTCCAGCGCATGGCGGGCCGACCGCGGCAGCGTCGACTCCCCGAACGGGGCAAAGGAGACCGGCTCGTTCATATCGTGCCAGACGCCCGAGAAGCCTTGCGCCAGCCGCTCCGCATACAGCCCGCCCCACCACTTGCGCACCCGCGCATCGGTGAAATCCGGGTAGACCGACTCACCCGGCCACACCACCCCGCGCACCTCCCGCCCCCGCGCGTCCCGTACGAAGGCGTCCGCCGCCGCCCCGCCCTCGTACACCGCGTCCCCCGGATCCGCCTTCACCGCCGGATCCACGATCGACACCAGCCGCACCCCCTCCGCACGCAACTCCCGTGCCAGGCCCGGCAGATCCGGATACCGCTCCCGGTCGACGGTGAAGACCCGGTGCCGGTCGAAGTGGTCGATGTCCAAGTGGACGGCCGACAACGGAAGTTCGCGCTCCTTGTAGCCGGCCACCACCCGGCGCACCTCGGCCTCGCCGCCGAACCCCCAGCGGGCGTGCTGATACCCCAGCGCCCACTGGGGCGGCAGCGCGGGTGCACCGGTCAGCGCCGTCCAGCCCTGCAGTACCCGGGCCGGGGTGCCGGCCAGCACCCAGTAGCGCAGCGGCCCGCCGTCCATCCGCACCTCGCAGGTGCCCGGCCGGTCATGACCGGAGCCCGCGCCCTCCACGCCCTCACGCAGCGCCACCCGGCCGTCCCAGGAATTGTCGTGGAAGACCAGATGCGTCCCGGCGTCCGCCACCACCAGCTGCACCGGCATCGTCAGCGACAGCGGATCGTCGCCCGGCTCGAAGGCACCGCCCGGATCGGTGTTCCACAGCCGGTAGCTACCCGCCCGCAGCCGCGGCCCGTGCGCCCGGCCGCCCAGCCCGAAGAACCGGGCGTCGGCTGCGACCTCCGAACGCTGCACCCACCGCGACGCCTCATACCCCTCGGGCTGCCCGGCGCGCTCGACGGCCGCCGCGCCGGCCCCGTCTATCCGGTCCCACCACCGCGGCGGCAGCTCCCGCCGCAGCACCATCCCGCCGGGCGTCCGCACCTCCACCGCGCCGTGCCGGGAGACCGCCACCATCACCCGCTCGGAGACCACCCGCCAGCCGCCCTCCGTATCGGGCTCCAGCACCGCCCGCGCATCCACCTCGGGACACGCCCCGGCCAGCGCGTACGACGGCTCCGGCTCGGCTCCGTCCCAGCCGCAGAACACCGCGCCGCCGGCCGCCACCCGCACCCGCAGCGACGACCGCGCGAAATGGATCAACCCGCCGCCCGGCTGGGGCTCCGCGCCACGCGCCGCCCCCGGCACCCGCGCCCGCTCCGCGACACGCCGCGGCAGCGCCTGCGCATCCACCCTCCGCGCCCGCCATGCCGCACGCACGGACCGTAGCCCCTGCGCCGGCCCGACTGCCCTGACCACTCGTACCGACCGCACCAGATCACGCCCGTCCATGCCGGTCAGCCTGCCATTGACGTCAGGGTGTGCGGGCACCGTTCAACTGCCGTTCACCTGCACGGGGTCACGCTCGGCCACCTCATGGCCTGCGGATCGCCGTCCCATGGCCGAATCCCGCCGCATCCCAGGCCACCGGCCCGCGTCACATGGCCCCACCACATCCGTCACCCCCCGAATGTGGGGAGCCCACCCTGGTGCACAAGTCGATCACATGGCATCGTCCAGGCAAGCCGTGTCACGCGCACACGTCAGGCCGGGGGACCCCCACCGCCGTGCGCGCCCGACGCCGACGACGTGTACCGCCCGGGAGCCGCATCATGACCACCGCACCGCACTCCGCACACCGGCCCGAACCCCTGTGGCAGCCAGGCCCGGACCGGATCGCCGGCGCACAGGTCACCCGTTTCCACACCTGGGCGGCCGCCCACCACGGCGCGCCCGCCCCCACCCCCGGCGACCCCGCCGCGAGCTACACCGACCTGCACCGCTGGTCCGTCGACGAGCTGCCCGCCTTCTGGCAGGCCACCGCCGAATGGTTCGACGTCCGCTTCGCCACCCCGTACGAGACCGTCCTCGCCGACCGCGCGATGCCCGGCGCCCGCTGGTTCCCCGGCGCCACCCTCAACTACGCCGAGCACGCCCTGCGCGCCGCCGAGGATCCGGCCCGCGCCGACGCCCCCGCGCTGCTGTACGTCGACGAGACCCACGAACCCACCCCCGTCACCTGGACGGATCTGCGCGCCCAGGTCGGCTCGCTGGCCGCCGAACTCCGCCGCCTCGGCGTCCGCCCCGGCGACCGTGTCAGCGGCTATGTCCCCAACATCCCGCAGGCCGTCGTCGCCCTCCTGGCCACCGCCGCGGTCGGCGGCGTATGGACCTCCTGCGCCCCCGACTTCGGCGCCCGCAGCGTGCTGGACCGCTTCCAGCAGATCGAACCGGTCGTCCTGTTCACCGTCGACGGCTACCGCTACGGCGGCAAGGAACACGACCGCCGCGACACCGTCAGCGAACTCCGCGCCGAACTTCCCACCCTGCGCGCCGTCGTCCATATCCCGCTGCTCGGCACCCCCGCCCCCGAAGGCGCCCTGAACTGGTCGGACCTGACCACCAACGACACCGAACCGGTCTTCGAACAGGTCCCCTTCGACCACCCGCTGTGGGTCCTGTACTCCTCCGGCACCACCGGCCTGCCCAAGGCCATCGTCCAGTCCCAGGGCGGCATCCTGCTCGAACACCTCAAGCAGACGGGCCTGCACTGCGACCTCGGCCCCGACGACCGGTTCTTCTGGTACACCTCCACCGGCTGGATGATGTGGAACTTCCTCGTCGCCGGCCTGCTGGTGGGCTCCACGATCGTGCTCTACGACGGCAGCCCCGGCCACCCCGACATCGCCGCCCAATGGCGAGTCGCCGAAACCACCCGCGCCACCGTCTTCGGCACCTCCGCCGCCTACGTCATGGCCTGCCGCAAGGCCGGCATCCACCCCGCCCGCGACCTCGACCTCTCCGCCATCACCTGCGTCGCCACCACCGGCTCCCCGCTCCCGCCGGACGGCTTCCGCTGGCTGCACGACTCCTTCGCGGAGAGCGGCGCCGACCTGTGGACAGCCTCCGTCAGCGGCGGCACCGACGTCTGCAGCTGCTTCGCCGGCGCCGTCCCCACCCTCCCCGTCCACATCGGCGAACTCCAGGCCCCCTGCCTCGGCACCGACCTGCAGGCCTGGGACCCCCAGGGCGAGCCCGTCATCGACGAGGTCGGCGAACTCGTCGTCACCAACCCCATGCCGTCCATGCCCACCCGCTTCTGGAACGACCCCGACGGCGCCCGCTACCACGACAGCTACTTCGACATGTACCCCGGCGTCTGGCGGCACGGCGACTGGATCACCCTCACCTCCCGCGGCAGCGTCATCATCCACGGCCGCTCCGACTCCACCCTCAACCGCCAGGGCGTCCGGATGGGCTCCGCCGACATCTACGAGGCCGTCGAACGGCTCCCCGAGATCCGCGAATCCCTCGTCATCGGCCTGGAACTCCCCGACGGCGGCTACTGGATGCCGCTCTTCGTCCACCTGGCCCCCGGCGCCGCCCTCGACGACGCCCTGCGCGACCGCATCAAACGGACCATCAGGGAACAGCTCTCGCCCCGCCACGTCCCCGACGACATCATCGAGGCGCCCGGCGTACCGCACACCCTCACCGGCAAGCGCATCGAGGTCCCCGTCAAACGCCTCCTGCAGGGCACCCCGCTGGAGAAGGCCGTCAACCCCGGCTCCGTCGACAACCTCGAACTGCTCCGCTTCTACGAGCGGGTGGCCCGCGACCGCACGGCCGACGACAGCGCGCAGTAGGCCGGGCCGGCGCCGGACCGCCAAGGCCCGAACGGGCTCCGGTCCGGCGCCG
>NZ_QUAC01000183.1 GCF_003389455.1 Streptomyces inhibens
GCCGGACCGGGCGGGCGCCTCCCCCGGGCCCGCGGACCCGGCCCTGCGTGCGCTCGCCGTGACGCTGCTCGACGAACTGGCGCTGCTGCCCTGCCCGTCGGCGAACGATGAGCCCACCGATCTGACGGAAATTCAGGCGGGGTGGCTGCGGGAGCCGCCGAGTGGCAGGGCGGGGCCGGGCAGCGGCGCGTCCGCCGCCCGGCTCGAAGCCGCCTGGCTCGGGCGGGCGGCCGGCTGTCTGCTCGGCAAACCGGTCGAGAAACTGCCGCTCAGCGGGGTACGGGCGCTCGCCCGCTCGACCGGCAACTGGCCGCTGGCCGCGTACTTCACCGAGATCGGACTCGACCCCGCGGTGGCCGCGCGGCACCCCTGGAACCGCCGCAGCCGCGCCACCTCGCTCGCCGAGAACATCGACGGCATGCCCGAGGACGACGACCTCAACTATCCGCTGCTCGGCCTGCTGCTCCTCGAACGCCACGGCCATGGCTTCACCACCGCCGACGTCGGACGGCTGTGGCTGGACGAGCTGCCGGCCGGCCGTACCTTCACCGCCGAGCGCCTGGCGTACCGCAATCTCCTGGACGGCATCGAGCCACCGCACACCGCGCGGCACCGCAACCCGTTCCGGGAGTGGATCGGCGCGCAGATCCGCGCGGACATCTTCGGCTGGACCCACCCCGGCGACCCGGCGGCCGCCGCGGCACAGGCCTGGCGGGACGCCACGCTCAGCCATACCGCGAACGGGGTGTACGGCGCGATGTTCGCGGCCGCCGCGCTCGCCGAGGCCGCGGGCGGTGCCACGGATGTGCACGGCGCGCTGCGCGCCGGACTCGCGGTGATCCCCGCGCGCTCCCGGCTCGCGCGGGCCGTCCGCTTCGGGATCGCGGCGGCGCACGACGAGCCCACCGGTACGCCGGAGGGTTTCGCCACCGTCGTCGACCGGCTGCACACCGCGTACGGGCACCACCACTGGGTGCACGCCGTGCCGAACGCCGCGCTGCTGGCCGCCGCGCTCACCCACGCCGACGGCGACTTCACCGGCTCCATCTGCCGTGCGGTGTCCGGCGGTTGGGACACCGACTCCAACGGCGCGACGGCCGGTTCGCTCACCGGGCTGCTCGCCGGATCGCCCGACGCACTGCCCGCCCGCTGGACGGCGCCGCTGCGGGGCCGGCTCGCCACCTCCGTCGGCAGGCTGGACGGCATCGGCTTCGACGCCCTCGCGGAACGCACCGCCGCGCTTGCCGTGTAGGGCGTGTCTTTCGGATCACCCACCCGACCTACCGGAGGCCTTTGCACCATGACCGACCCGTCCCTGTCCGGGATGTCCCGGCCCGCCGCCGGCGGCCGTCCCGCCCCGGAATCCGACCCCTCCCCCGGACCGCTCGCCGGGCTGCGGGTGCTCGATCTCGCCACCCTGTTCGCCGGTCCGCTCGCCGCCACCCTGCTCGGTGACTTCGGCGCCGAGGTGATCAAGGTCGAACATCCGCGGCGGCCCGATCCATCGCGTGGCCACGGGCCCGCCAAGGACGGCATCGGACTGTGGTGGAAGCTGCTGGGCCGCAACAAGAAGACCATGACGCTCGATCTGTCCCTGCCGGGCGGCCGGGACGTACTGCTGCGGCTCGCCGCCGGCGCGGATGTGATCGTGGAGAACTTCCGGCCCGGGACCCTGGAGAAATGGGGCCTGGGCTGGGCCGAGCTGTCCGCCGTCAACCCACGCCTGGTGCTGGCCAGGGTCACCGGCTTCGGGCAGTTCGGCCCGTACGCCCGGCGCCCCGGATTCGGCACGCTCGCCGAGGCGATGAGCGGATTCGCCGCGATCACCGGCGAGCCGGACGGGCCGCCGACCCTGCCGCCGTTCGGCCTCGCCGATGCGATCGCCGCGCTGACCACGTCGTACGCCGTGATGGCCGCGCTGCGCGGGCGGGAGGCCACCGGCCGGGGCCAGGTCGTCGATCTGGCGCTCATCGAACCGATGCTGACCGTCCTGGGTCCGCAGCCGCTCTGGTACGACCAGCTCGGCCACGTCCAGCCGCGGACCGGCAACCGCTCCGCCAATGTCGCGCCACGCAACACCTACCGCACCGCCGACGGCTCCTGGGTGGCGGTCTCCACCTCCGCCGAGTCCGTCGCCGGGCGGGTGATGCGGCTGGTCGGCCGGCCCGAGGTGATCGAGGAGCCGTGGTTCGGGACCGGTGCCGGGCGCGCACAGCACGCCGACGAGCTGGATGCGGCGGTCGGTGACTGGATCGCCCGGCACGACCGGGCCGAGGTACTGACCGCCTTCGAGGAGGCCGAGGCGGCCGTTGCGCCCATCTACGACATCCGTGAGGTGATGACGGATCCGCAGTACCGGGCGCTGGGATCGATCACCGAGATCCCGGACGAGGAGCTCGGCACGGTCCGGATGCAGAACGTCCTCTTCCGGCTCTCCGAGACGCCCGGCGCCATCCGGTGGGCGGGCCGCCCGCACGGCGCGGATACGGACGAGGTGCTGGCCGGCCTGGGGCTGACCGGCCCGGAGATCGCCGGACTGCGCGCGGCGGGGGCGCTGTGACCCCGGTGCCGCCGGAGCCGCCGATGCCCCGTACGGCCACCGCTCCCCCACCGCTGACCTGGCTGTATGTGCCCGGGGACCGGCCGGATGTGGTCGCCAAGGCGCTCGGCTGCGGGGCCGATGTGATTCTGGTCGATCTGGAGGACGCGGTCGCCCCGGGCCGCAAGGACTATGCGCTGCGCGCCACCGCCGAGCTGCTGAGCGACCCGGCACCGGGCCCGGTGCCGGTGCATGTCCGGGTCAATGCGCTGGACGGTCCGCTCGCCGAGACCGAGATCCGCACTCTGGCCGTACTGCCGGGGCTGGCCGGCCTGCGGCTGCCCAAGGTGCAGGGCCCGGCCGATGTCCACCGGGCCGCCGGCTGGGCCACGACGGCCGCGGGGCCCGTTCCCGAGCATCTCCCGTACGCCGTGGAAGCGGCCGCGCGCCCCACGGGGCGCACGCTCTCGGGACGCTTCGCCACCGCTCGTACGGCCCGTACGCCCCATATGGCCCGCGCGGCACGCACGGTCCGGTCGAGCACCACCGCCACCCTCACCCCCACGGCCACCCCCACCACGGGAGCCCTCCCCGCCACCCCGGCGCTGTACGCCCTGCTGGAGTCCGCGCTCGGCATCGAGCACGCCTTCCCCATCGCCACCGCCCACCCGGCGCTGCGCGGGATCGCGCTCGGCGAGGCCGATCTCTGCGCCGAACTGTGCGTACGGGACGAGGCGGGGCTGGCCTGGCCGCGCAGCCGGACCGTGGTCGCCGCCCGCGCGGCCGGTCTGGCCCCGCCGCCGCAGTCGGTCTACCCGGACGTCCACGATCTGGAGGGCCTGGCCCGGTCCTGCGCACAGGGCCGGGCGCTGGGGTTCCTGGGCCGGGCGGCGATCCACCCCCGCCAGCTCCCGGTCATCGAGGCGGCCCATCTCCCCTCGGCCGAGGAGATCGAGGCGGCACAGGAGATCGTCCGGGCGGCCGCGGCGGACGGCGGGGCGCAGGCGCTCACGGACGGCCGGTTCGTCGACGCGGCGGTGGTCGCGGGGGCACGGCGTGTGCTGGCCCTGGCCGAGCGCCGGCGCTGAGGCCGTACGACGCAAAGCGCCGGGCGGATTCGACGTATCGAATCCGCCCGGCGCTGGAGGCAGCCGGTGGCCGCCTCAGGACTTCTTGGAGCTGCCGCTCCCGGCGGGCTTGGCGGCATCCGCGGCCGCGGATGCTTCCTCGGGATTGTCGTCGGACTTGTCGTCGGGCTTGTCCGCAGCCTTCTCGTCGGCCTTGTCGGCAGCCATGTCGTCGGCGGGCTCGTCCTTCGCGGACGTCTCGGCCTCGTCGGCCGCCGGCTTCGCCTCGTCGTCGGCGTCGGCCTTCGTCCCGGCGTCGGCCTTCGGCTTCGCCGAGGGCTNCTCGTCGGCCGCCGGCTTCGCCTCGTCGTCGGCGTCGGCCTTCGTCCCGGCGTCGGCCTTCGGCTTCGCCGAGGGCTTGTCGACCGAGACCTTGCCTCCGTCGGTGCTGTCGCTGTCCTTGCCGCTCCCGGCGGCATCCGCGTCCGCGCCCTCCGCGAGCTGCGCCCCCGGCTCGACGACCTCTTCGCGGCCCGGTGCCTTCTTGGCGGAGATCACCAGGTAGGCGACGGCCAGCAGGCCGACGATCAGCGCGGTCCAGACGTTCAGCCGCAGACCCAGGATGTGGTGCGCCTCGTCGACCCGCATGTACTCGATCCAGGCACGGCCCGCGCAGTAGGCGGCGACGTAGAGCGCGAAGGCCCGTCCGTGGCCGAGCCGGAAGCGCTTGTCGGCCCAGATCACCAGCGCCGCGACGCCGATGCACCACAGGCACTCGTAGAGGAAGGTCGGGTGGTAGGTGCCGCCGATGCGTCCGATGGCCGGGTCGGAGCTGATCTTCAGCGCCCACGGCACGTCGGTCGGCTTGCCGTACAGCTCCTGGTTGAACCAGTTGCCCCAGCGGCCGATCGCCTGCCCGAGGGCCAGGCCGGGCGCCAGCGCGTCGGCGTAGGCCGGCATCGGGATGCCGCGCCGGCGGCAGCCGATCCAGGCGCCCACGGCGCCGAGCGCCACCGCGCCCCAGATACCGAGGCCGCCTTCCCACACCTTGAAGGCGTCGAGCGGATGGCCGTTCTCGCCGAAGTACGGTTCGTACGTCGTGATGACGTGGTAGAGGCGGCCGCCGACCAGCCCGAAGGGCACGGCCCATACGGCGATGTCCGCGACGGTTCCGGAGCGGCCACCGCGCTGGATCCAGCGCTTGTTGCCGAGCCAGACACCGACGAAGACGCCGATGATGATGCAGAACGCGTAGCCGCGCAGCGGGATCGGGCCGAGATGTACGACGCCGACCGACGGGCTGGGAATGAATGCGAGGTCCATGGCAGGGACGACGCTACCGCGCCGGGTGGGGTCGGGGACAACCCACCCGGCAACGGCTCCGTAACGACGGCGCTCTCACGCCATGACGCTGCGTGTCCGGGCTCGGCCGCAGCGGCCACGAGAGCGGCGCCCCGTCAGGACGAGGGCGAAGCGCTCCCTCCGGTCCGCATCCGCTGGGGGGAAGCGCTCTTGTCCCGCGCCGCGCCGCTGCCCGGCGCACCGCTCTTGCCAGGGGAGGCGCTCTTGCCGGGTGAGACGCTCCCGGCGGGCGAGGCGCTCTTGCCGGGCTGCTTGCCCTTGTTGGCGTCCAGCACCATCTTCTTCAGGTCCGCGGGGGTGGACCGGCCGCCCTTCTCCTTGGCGAGGTCCTTGCCGTTGAGCAGGACGGTCGGGGTGCCGCGGTATCCGGAGTTGGCGAAGGCGTCGTTGGACTTACGCACAAAGGCGTCGTACTTGCCGTCGTTGACGCACTTGGTGAAGGCGGGGGTCACCAGTCCCTTGACCTTGCCGGCCAGCTGGATCAGGTACTGCTTGTCGGCGAACTTGTCCTGCGGTTCGGGCGGCTGGTTGGCGTAGAGCACATCGTGGTAGTCGCGGAACCGCCCGGCGTCCTGCGCGCACAGGGCGGCGTTGGCGGCGTTGAGGGATCCCTTGCCGCCGGAGTTGCCGTCGATGATCGTCACGAGGTGGTACTCGTTCTTGAGCTGGCCGGAATCCTGCAGTTCATGGATCACCGGACGGAAGCCGGTCTCGAACTGCTGGCAGGCGGGGCAGCGGAAGTCCTCCCACACCGTCAGCGTGGACGGGGCGTCGGCCGCGCCCACGGGGATGGCGGGTTTGTCGCCGCCGCTGGCCTGCTTCGGGCGGGCCGTTTCGTTGTCGGAGCTGCTCCCGCCGCCGCTGGACGACGACATCCAGACGGCGATGCCGCTCCCGACCGCGAGCACCACCACCACCGCCCCGGCGACGATCGTCTGTCGGCCGCGCCGGGCGCGCGCCTTCTCCTTCTCCCGCTGTTCCTGCAGTCGCTCGCGGGCGCTTCTCTTACCCTCATGGTTCTTCTGGCTCACGCCCCTGGACAACGAAGCGGAGGGGTGCCGCTGCACCCCTCCGCACCGATGTTCGCCCTATCGAGGGACAGTGCCGCGCGCCGCCATGGACATCGGCCCGGCCGCGCGCACCCCTGCTAGGCCCGCTTGCGTACGCCCTCGGCCAGCTCGCCGGCCAGGGTCCGGACCCCGGCGAGGCCGGCGTCCAGGTCGCCGTCCGCCGCCAGCAGCCGCTTGACGAACGCCGAGCCGACGATCACTCCGTCGGCGAACTGGGCCACCTCGGCGGCCTGTTCGGGGTTGGAGACGCCCAGGCCGACGCAGACCGGCAGGTCGGTGGTGGCGCGGGTGCGGGCCACCAGCTCCTGGGCCTCGCGGCCGACGGACTCGCGGGTGCCGGTGACGCCCATCAGCGAGGCGGCGTAGACGAAGCCGCTGCCGGCCGCGGTGATCTTGGCGAGCCGCTCGTCCCGGCTGCTCGGCGCGACCACGAAGACGGTGGCCAGACCGTGCTGCTCGGCGGCCTTGCGCCACACCTCGGACTCCTCGACCGGCAGGTCCGGCAGGATGCAGCCGGCGCCGCCCGCCTCGGCCAGGTCGGCGGCGAACCGCTCGACGCCGTAGCGGTCGACGGGGTTCCAGTACGTCATGCACAGCACCGGGGCACCGGTGGCGGCGTGCACCTCGCGGACCGTGCGGATCACATCGACGATCTTCACGCCGCCGCGCAGCGCGATGTCGTCGGCGGTCTGGATGACCGGGCCGTCCAGGACGGGGTCGCTGTGCGGCAGGCCGACCTCGACGATGTCGCAGCCGCCGTCCAGCATCTCGGTCATCGCCCGTACGCCGCCGTCCACGGTCGGGAAGCCGGCCGGGAGGTAGCCGACGAGCGCGGCACGGTTCTCGGTGCGGGCCTGGGCCAGCACCGCGTTCAGCAGTTCCACGTTGCCCGCCATCACTTGGCCCCCTGGCCCTCGCCGTTGTTGTCGCCGTCGTACAGCCCGAAGTAGCGGGCGGCGGTGTCCATGTCCTTGTCGCCCCGCCCGGAGAGGTTGACCAGCAGCAGGCCCTCGGGGCCCAGCTCGCGGCCGACCTCCAGGGCGCCGGCCAGCGCGTGGGCGCTCTCGATCGCCGGGATGATGCCCTCGGTCTGCGACAGCAGCCGCAGCGCCTGCATCGCCGCGTCGTCGGTGACCGCGCGGTATTCGGCGCGGCCGGCGTCCTTGAGGTAGGCGTGCTCGGGGCCGATGCCGGGGTAGTCCAGACCGGCCGAGATCGAGTACGGCTCGGTGATCTGGCCGTCCTCGTCCTGGAGAACGTAGCTGCGGGAGCCGTGCAGGATGCCGGGGGTGCCCTCGGTGAGGGTGGCCGCGTGCTCGCCGGTCTCCACGCCGTGGCCGCCGGGCTCGCAGCCGATCAGACGGACGTCCTTGTCGGGGAGGAAGGCGTGGAAGAGGCCGATGGCGTTGGAGCCGCCGCCGACGCAGGCCAGCGCGGCGTCCGGCAGCCGGCCTGCGCGCTCGATGATCTGGCGGCGGGCCTCGACGCCGATGACGCGGTGGAAGTCGCGCACCAGGGCCGGGAAGGGGTGCGGTCCGGCGACCGTGCCGAAGAGGTAGTGGGTGCGGTCGACGTTGGCGACCCAGTCGCGGAAGGCCTCGTTGATGGCGTCCTTGAGGGTGCGGCTGCCGGACGTCACGGAGATGACCTCGGCGCCGAGCATCCGCATCCGGGCAACGTTGAGGGCCTGCCGCTTGGTGTCGACCTCGCCCATGTAGATGGTGCAGTCGAGGCCGAAGAGGGCGCAGGCGGTGGCGGTGGCGACGCCGTGCTGCCCGGCGCCGGTCTCGGCGATGACGCGGGTCTTGCCCATCCGCTTGGTGAGCAGCGCCTGGCCCAGCACGTTGTTGATCTTGTGCGAGCCGGTGTGGTTGAGGTCCTCGCGCTTGAGGAACACCCGGGCCCCGCCGGCCTGTTCGGCGAACCGCGGCACCTCGGTGAGCGCGCTGGGGCGCCCGGTGTAGTTGACCATCAGGTCGTTGAGCTCGGCCGCGAAGGCGGGGTCCGACTTGGCCTTCTCGTACTCGGCGGCGACCTCGTCGACCGCGGCGACCAGCGCCTCGGGGATGAACTTGCCGCCGAAGGCACCGAAATAGCCTTCGGGGGTGGGCACGCGCCCCTCGGGGTCGGGAAGGAAGAACTCGGAGGACATCTGACGCACTCCTAGGCCGGGGCGGCTGCCCCGGAGGTCCGGTTTATGTCGGAATTTTCGAGATGCGGGCATTACGGTATGCGGCGCGCGCTGCGGAGGGTCGCCGCCGTCGCGGAGCCGGCGGGGCCGGTGCCGCGGAGGGGGCGGACAGGGGCGTGCTTCAGAGCAGCCCGGCGCCGGCGAGGGGCCGACGCGTCAGCGCGCGGACCCCGGTCGCCATCGCATGCCGTTGATCTGTCCCGGCTCGGATCCGATGTGGTACCTGACCCTGCGCCCGTGGACCCGCCGTGCGGGTGCCCGGCAGCCCCGCGGGCGGCAGCCGCGGCCGAGGGCGGGGTGGGGAATGCGGGAGGCCCCCGCCGCGGCGGGCAGGCCGGCCTGGCCCGGGTGCGGTACCCGGGCGGGGCGGCGGATGCCTGCGGCGATGGCGGTCATGTCGGTGTGCCGGTGTCCTTGCTGTCCGCTAGGACCGGCCGTGGCGGATCGCCGGGTGGGAGCCCGCCGCGACCAGGTCGGCGACCGCGGTCTTGGGGTCCTTGCCGGTGACCAGCGACTCACCGACCAGCACCGCGTCCGCGCCGTCGTTGGCGTAGGCGATCAGGTCGTGCGGTCCGCGGACACCGGACTCGGCGATCTTGACGATGTGGTCGGGGATCTCGGGGGCGACCCGGGCGAAGTTGCCGCGGTCGACCTCAAGCGTCTTCAGGTTGCGCGCGTTGACGCCGATGATCCGGGCGCCGGCGTCCACCGCGCGGGCGACCTCTTCCTCGTCGTGCACCTCGACCAGCGGCGTCAGCCCGATCGACTCGGCCCGCTCGATCAGCGAGACCAGGGCCTCCTGCTCCAGGGCGGAGACGATCAGCAGTGCCAGGTCGGCGCCGTAGGCACGGGCCTCCCACAGCTGGTAGGCGGTGACGATGAAGTCCTTGCGCAGGACGGGGATGTCGACCTTGGCGCGTACCGCCTCCAGGTCGGCCAGCGAACCGCCGAACTTGCGCTGCTCGGTGAGGACGGAGATGACCGCGGCGCCGCCCGCTTCGTAGTCGGCGGCCAGGCCGGCCGGGTCGGCGATCGCGGCAAGCGCGCCCTTGGAGGGGCTGGAGCGCTTGACCTCGCAGATCACCGTGACGCTCTCGCCCTTGAGGGCCGCGACACCGTCCTTCGCGGGGCGCGCCTTCTGGGCCCGCTCCTTGAGCTCGTCGAGAGTGACGCGGGCCTGCCGCTCCGCGAGGTCGGCGCGGACCCCGTCGATGATCTCGTCGAGCACACTCACGCGAGCGGCCTCCTTCTTGAGCGGTGGAGGTGGACAGTGGCCCGTGGGACGAACTGTCCCATCCGGCTCTCCGATGGTATCCGCCATACGATGCAGGTCCCGCATCCGGTTGACCGTGGTCCCACAACCTGGACATCTCCGGGTTCCGCGGGGATCTGCACGCCCGGCCCGGGCGGTCGGCCGGTCATGGGATCAGTCCGCCGCCGAAGGGGAGGTTGCGGACGACGGTGAAGGCCAGCAGCAGCCCGCCCAGCGCCCACCAGTGGACGGCTCTCGGCCGGGGGCCCGCCGTACGGTGTCCGCGCGCCGCCCGGCCCAGCCAGAGCAGCCAGAAGACCGCACAGGCGGCGTACGCGGCCACCGCGAGGGCGTTGGCCCCCAGCGCCGCGGCCGGGTCGCCGTGTGCGAGGTCATGTGCGCTGCGCAGTCCGCCGCAGGCCGGGCAGTAGAGGCCGGTGAGGTGCAGCAGCGGGCAGACGGGGTAGTGGCCGGGCTCGTTCGGATCGACGGCGCCGACGTAGGCGAAGGCGGCGGCGGTGGCCGCGAGGGCGCCCAGGGGCGCCGCGAGGCGGCGTGGCAGACCGCCCTCCAGCGGGGCTTTCGGTCGGAGCTCGGCCACGGGATCGCTCACGCTGCCGATTGTCCTGCCTCACGCGTGAAGGCGCAGCTTCTCGGCCGCCGTACGGGGTGTGCACGGACGGCGGGTACGGCACCCACGGGTGCGTACGGGCCGGGAAGCGGCGCCTTCGAGGGGCGTTGCGAGGAGAGCGGGGCTCAGCTCTCCTGCGGCTGGGCCTGCGCCTGGGCAAGCGGCTTGGCGGAGCGCTTGGGCTCCTGGCCCATGCCGGCCGCGCGCATCAGGCCACCCACCACGGCGCCGAGACCGATCAGCGCCATGCCGGCCCAGAAGCCGGGCACATTCGCCAGCACGATGAAGGCTCCGGCGACACAGAAGCCGATGAACGAGATGATGACGCCGGTCCAGGCGGCGGGGGTGTGTCCGTGGCCACTGCTCGACATGAATGCTCCTCGTTGCTCTATCGCGCCGGTTCCGGGCGCGGTGATCCTCGTCGCCCATTGTCACCGATGACGGGCCGGACACTTTTACCGGGTGGGGTCCTCACCGCGGTCCAGGGACTTCCAGATCTCCTCCGGACGGTCCAGATCCGGCGCGGCCGGGGCACGCCGCGGACCGCGGGCGCCGCCGGGCGTGCGCTCGTAACGGCCCGACATTGCAGGCCAGTGGCGGCCCTGCGCGAGCGCCAGCAGTCCGGCGATCAGCAGCAGCAGTCCGCCGGCCGCGGCCACCCACGGCCAGCCGGTGTGCGTGACGTGATGCACATCGGCGCCGCTCAGCCCGACCGCCGTCGCGGCCTTCTCGCGCAGCGCGGAGGTGTCGGTGTTGCCCAGCACCGCGGCGACGACGATGCCGATGCCGCTGAGCGCGAGCAGCGCGGCCACCGCGATCCGGCCGGCCCGGCGCACCGCGAAGACGGCGACCAGCGCGGCCAGGCCGACGACGGCGAGCGCACCGGGCACGCCGGTCACATCGGCGCCGGTCACGGTGCGCGGCAGTTCGCCCTGGGCGAGCACCGCGGAGCCCGTGGCCCAGGTGCGGCCGGAGGCCAGCAGCGCCAGGCTCGCGCCGGCCGCGCCGGCCAGCAGCGCGAGGGCCAGGCTCCGCCTGGCGCTGTGGGGCGCGGCGGCCGGCGCCGGCGCGGAAGCGGGCGCGGCGTCTGTGGGGGTATGGGATGCGGCACTCACGCGTACCACTATCGCGCACCGGCCGGCGGGGACCGGCGCGCGGGGTGGGTAGCGGGCGTGCGGCCGGCTACTTGCCCAGGTGGTTGGCGGTGTGCACGGCGCGCAGCACCGCGGCCGCCTTGTTGCGGCACTCGGTGTCCTCGGCCACCGGGTCGGAGTCGGCGACCACGCCGGCGCCCGCCTGGACGTAGGCGGTGCCGTCCCGCAGCAGCGCCGTACGGATCGCGATGGCGGTGTCGGAGTCGCCGGCGAAGTCGAGATAGCCCACGCAGCCGCCGTACAGGCCGCGCCGGGTCGGCTCCAGCTCCTCGATGATCTGCATGGCGCGGGGCTTGGGCGCGCCGGAGAGGGTGCCGGCGGGGAAGCAGGCGGTGAGCACGTCGAAGGCGGTACGGCCCTTGGCCACCTTTCCGGTGACCGTCGAGACGATGTGCATGACGTGGCTGTAGCGCTCGATGGACATGAAGTCGACGACCTCGACGCTGCCCGGTTCGCAGACCCGGCCCAGGTCGTTGCGGCCCAGGTCGACCAGCATCAGATGCTCGGCGCGCTCCTTGGGGTCGGCCATCAGCTCGTCCGCGAGGGCCTGGTCCTCCTGGACGGATGCGCCGCGCGGGCGGGTGCCGGCGATGGGGTGCACCATCGCCCGGCCGGCCTCGACCTTGACCAGTGCCTCAGGGCTGGAGCCGACCACGTCGAAGGCTGCCCGCTGCCCGCCCTCGCCGCCGTCGAAGCGGAAGAGGTACATGTACGGGCTGGGGTTGGTGGCGCGCAGCGCCCGGTAGACGTCCAACGCGCTGGCCGTGCACGGGGTTTCGAAGCGCTGGGAGGGCACGACCTGGAAGGCCTCGCCGGCCCGGATGCGCTCCTTGATGTCCTCGACGGCTTCCTGGTAGGCGGCGCCGCCCCACTCGGCGGTGTACGGCGGGACCTCGGACGGCGGCATCGCGGCGGCGCCGGCGTGCGCGGGCCGGGCGAGGTCGTCGGCCATGGTGTCCAGGCGGGCCACCGCGTCCGCGTAGGCCTCGTCGATGCCGGTGTCGAGGTCGTTGTGGTTGATCGCGTTGGCGATCAGCAGGACCGTGCCGCTCCAGTGGTCGAGGACGGCGAGGTCGGAGGTGAGCAGCATGGTCAGCTCGGGCAGCTGGAGGTCGTCGGCGGTCTGCTCGCCGATCTTCTCCAGCCGGCGCACGATGTCGTAGCCGAGGTAGCCGACCATGCCGCCGGTGAACGGCGGCAGCCCCTCGCCCTCGATGAGGTCCCGGGGGGTGTGCAGCGCCTCGACGGTGGCGCGCAGCGCGGCGAGCGGGTCGCCGTCGGTGGGCACGCCGACGGGCGGGGCGCCCAGCCAGTGCGCCTGTCCGTCACGGGTGGTGAGGGTGGCGGCGCTGCGGACGCCGATGAAGGAGTAGCGCGACCACGTACGGCCGTTCTCGGCGGATTCCAGCAGGAAGGTGCCGGGGCGTTCGGCGGCGAGTTTGCGGTAGAGCCCGACCGGTGTGTCGCCGTCCGCGAGCAGGCGCCGGGTGACGGGGATGACCCGCCGGTCCTTGGCGAGGGTGCGGAAGGTGTCGAGGTCCGGAGTGGCAGTGCCGGTGGTTCCCGTGGTCATGGCAGCGGAGCCTACTGGTCTTGGCCCTGCTCGGTGGCCAGCACATCGGCGTCGAAGCAGGTGCGGTCGCCGGTGTGGCAGGCGGCGCCGATCTGGTCGACCTGGATCAGGACGGTGTCCGCGTCGCAGTCCAGCGCGACCGACTTGACGAGCTGGATGTGGCCGGAGGTGTCGCCCTTGACCCAGTACTCCTGGCGGCTGCGGGACCAGTACGTGCAGCGGCCGGTGGTGAGCGTACGGTGCAGCGCCTCGTCGTCCATCCAGCCGAGCATCAGCACCTCGCCGGTGTCGTACTGCTGGGCGATGGCGGGGACCAGGCCGTCGGCGCCGCGCTTGAGGCGGGCGGCGACGGCGGGATCCAGGGCGGACTCGGCCGGGGAAGCGGGGGCGGCGTCCGGGGCGGGGGTGCGGCTGCTGGTCATGGCTCCATTGTGCCGTGCGGCATCCTGCAGACATGCATCATCAGCAGCCCCCGCCCGTGCCGCCACCGCCGCCGGATCCGGACCGCGCCGCGCGGGTGGCGGCACGGGTGCTGGGGGCGGTGTTCGTGGCGGCGGTGGTGGTGGCTGTGGTGGTCGCGGTGGTGGTGTTGCGGAGGTAGCCCGGTACGGGGCTCACACCCCCAGCTTCGCCGCCATCAGCTGCGCGATCGCGTCCTTGTCGCCGTCCAGTTCCACATCGGCGGCCTCCTGCCGGCCGAAGGCGAACATGGTCAGCTCACCCGGCTCCCCGACGACCGTGACCACCGGGGCGCCACGATGCGCCACCGCGGTCCGCCCGTCCGGCCGCCGCAGCACCATCCCGACCGGGGACTTGCGCCCCAGCACCCGGGCCATCCGCTCGATCCTCGACCAGAGCGCGTCCGCGAACACCGGGTCCAGCTCGCGCGCGGCCCAGTCCGGCTGCGCGCGCCGTACGTCCTCGGCGTGCACATAGAACTCGACGGTGTTGGACGCCTCGTCGATCTGCTTCAGCGCGAACGGCGAAAACCGCGGCGGCCCGGTCCTGATCAGCTGGATCAGCTCCTCGTACGGCTTGCCGGCGAACTCCGCCTGCACCCGCTCCAGCCGTGCGGCCAGCGGCTTGACGAGGATCCCGCCGGCCGCGTCGGCGCGCCGCTCGCGCACCACCACATGCGCGGCCAGCTCCCGCGCGTTCCAGTTCTCACACAGCGTCGGCGCCTCGGGGCCTGCGCTCTCCAACAGGTCGGCGAGAAGGAGCCGTTCACGCTTCGCATGGGTCGACATGTGGCCAGCCTACGACCGGCCCCGGTCTCCTGCCACGGCACCGCACCCGTCCCTCGCGGGGGTGGCCGGCCGGTCGCCGCGGCTCAGGACATACCCAGGCCCAGGTGGTCCAGCAGGATGCGCTCCAGCTCCCGGGCGGCGCGCGGCGGGGAGACGTCGCCCCGGTGGGCGACGGAGATCACCCGGTGCATACCGGGGGTCGCGAAGCGGGTGACGCGCAGACCGGAGCGTTCGGCGACCATGCTGGGGACGACGGCGACGCCCAGCCCGGCCCGTACGAAGCCGAGGACGGCGTCCATCTCGCCGCCCTCGACGGTGAAGGTGGGTTCGAAGCCGGCCGCCCGGCAGGCCGCGGTGGTGAATTCCCGCAGGTCGTAGCCGCGGCGGAACATGGCGAGCGGCCGGCCGCGCAGATCCTCCACACGGATGCGGGTGCGCCGGCCGACGGGGGCGGGGCGGTCGGGGGCGGAGACCACGACGAGTTCCTCGCGCAGCAGGTCGGAGGTGGCCAGGGCGGGAGCCTGGACCGGGAGCGGGGTGATGATCAGGGCCAGGTCGAGTGCGCCGTCGGCCAGTGCCCGGACCAGGTCCTGTGAGCCGTCCTCGGTCACGATCAGGTCGACGCCCGGGTAGGTGGCGTGGAAGGCGCTGAGGACGTCCGGGACGAGGCTGGCGCAGAGGCTGGGCGGGGCGCCGAGGCGGAGCCGGCCGCGGCGCAGCTGGGCGACCTCCTGGACCTCGCGGCGGGCGGTCTCGGTGTCGGCGAGGATGCGCCGGGCGAGCGGGAGCAGGGTCTCGCCGGCGTCGGTGAGGGTGATGTGGCCGCGGGCGCGGTGGAAGAGTTCGGCGCCCAACTCCCGTTCCAGCGCCCGGATTTGCTGTGAGAGGGAGGGCTGGGCGACATGTTCGCGTTCGGCGGCGCGGGTGAAGTGGCGGGTGTCGGCCACGGCGGTGAAGTAGCGGAGCTGCTGCAGCTGCATAAGGGGAATCTAAAGCATCGATAGGCCTGGCCTATCGAGATGAGCCAGACCATGTCTTGGACTGATGGGCCGGACGGTCCATACCGTCGGGACCCATGGCACTGGACACGCGGACGGATCGACGGCCGTCCTTCGCGGGCCTTCTGTGGGGCTCGACCGTCGGCAAGAAGACGGCGATGGCCGTCAGCGGCATCGTGATGCTGCTGTATCTGGTCGTCCATATGCTGGGCAACCTCAAGATCTTCTTCGGGGCCGCGGACTTCGACGCGTACGCCGCCTGGCTGCGCACCATCGGCGAGCCGTTCCTGCACCACGAGTGGTTCCTGTGGATCGCGCGGGTGGTGCTGGTGGCCGCGGTCGTGGTCCATGCGGTGGCCGCGTACCAGCTCAGCCGGCGGGACATCGCCGCCCGCCCGACGAACTATGCCCACCCGTCGCCCGGCCACCACCCCTGGCCGAGGCGCTTCGCGCCGCACCTCCTTCTGCGCCGCCGCGCGAGCTATGCCACCCGGACGATGCGCTGGGGCGGTGTCATCCTCGGCCTGTTCATCGTCTGGCACATCCTGGACCTGACAACGCTGACGGTGAATCCGCGCGCCGAGGCCGGCCATCCGTACGAGAACGTCGTGGCGACCTTCTCCACCTGGTACGGCAACACCGTCTACATCGTGGCGATGCTCGCGCTGGGCCTGCACATCCGGCACGGCTTCTGGAGCGCCGCGCAGACCCTGGGCGCGGGCCGGCCCGGCCGCGACCGGCTGCTCAGGGGCCTCGCGAACGGGCTCGCCGCCGCCTTGACCCTGGGCTTCATCGCCGTCCCCGTCTCCGTGATGACCGGAGTAGTGAGCTGACATGACTTCGACCGCCGACCTGACGACGCACGGCAACTACGCCGACTACGTGACCGGCCTGCCCGTCGCCGACACCGCGGCCCCCGACGGGCCGATCGCCGAGCGCTGGGACCGCCGCCGCTTCGAGGCGAAGCTGGTCAACCCGGCCAACCGCCGCAAGCACACGATCATCGTCGTCGGCACCGGGCTCGCGGGCGGCGCGGCCGGCGCGACGCTCGCCGAACAGGGCTACCACGTCGAGCAGTTCTGCTACCAGGACTCGCCGCGCCGGGCGCACTCCATCGCCGCCCAGGGCGGGATCAACGCCGCGAAGAACTACCGCAACGACGGCGACTCCGTCCACCGCCTCTTCTACGACACCGTCAAGGGTGGCGACTTCCGCGCCCGTGAGTCGAACGTCCACCGCCTCGCGCAGATCTCCGTCGAGATCATCGACCAGTGCGTGGCACAGGGTGTGCCGTTCGCCCGCGAGTACGGCGGCCTGCTCGACACCCGGTCCTTCGGCGGCGTACAGGTGTCACGGACGTTCTACGCCCGCGGCCAGACGGGCCAGCAGCTGCTGCTCGGCGCCTACCAGGCGCTGTCCCGGCAGATCGCCGCCGGGAACGTGGCCATGCATCCGCGTACCGAGATGCTCGATGTGATCGTGGTGGACGGGCGGGCCCGGGGCATCGTCGCCCGTGACCTGATCACCGGGAAGATCGACACCTACTTCGCGGACGCGGTGGTGCTCGCCACCGGCGGCTACGGCAACGTCTTCTACCTGTCGACGAACGCCATGAACTCCAACGCCACGGCGGTGTGGCGGGCCCACCGCCGCGGGGCGTACTTCGCCAACCCCTGCTTCACACAGATCCACCCCACCTGCATTCCGCGCACCGGCGACCACCAGTCGAAGCTGACGCTGATGAGTGAGTCGCTGCGCAACGACGGCCGTATCTGGGTGCCGAAGACCCGCGGCGACGACCGCCCGCCGAACAAGATCCCCGAGGACGAGCGCGACTACTACCTGGAGCGCATCTACCCGTCCTTCGGCAACCTCGTGCCCCGCGACATCGCGTCCAGGGCCGCGAAGAACGTCTGCGACGAAGGGCGCGGCGTCGGCCCCGGCGGCCAGGGCGTCTACCTCGACTTCGCGGACGCCCTCGCGCGCATGGGCCGCAAGGCCGTCGAGGCGAAGTACGGCAACCTCTTCGACATGTACGCCCGGATCACCGACGAGGACCCGTACCAGGTCCCGATGCGGATCTACCCGGCCGTGCACTACACGATGGGCGGCCTCTGGGTCGACTACGACCTGCAGACCACGATCCCCGGCCTGTTCGCGATCGGTGAGGCCAACTTCTCGGACCACGGCGCGAACCGGCTCGGCGCCTCGGCCCTGATGCAGGGGCTCGCGGACGGCTACTTCGTACTGCCCTCCACCATCAACGACTACCTGGCGCGCCATCCGCACCACGACGAGGTCTCCGGCGAGCACCCTGTCGTACGGGACGTGGTGGCCGAGACCGAGGACCGGCTCGCGAAGCTGCTCGCCGTCGACGGCGACCGTACGCCCGACTCCTTCCACCGCGAACTCGGCGAGCTGATGTGGGAGTTCTGCGGTATGGCCCGTACGGAAACGGGGCTGCGCAAGGCCCTGGAGCGCATCCCGCAGATCCGTGCGGAGTTCTGGCGCCGCATCAAGGTGCCCGGCACCGGTGAGGAGTTCAACCAGTCCCTGGAGAAGGCCAACCGCATCGTCGACTACCTGGAGCTCGCCGAGCTGATGTGCCTCGACGCCCTGCACCGCGCCGAGTCCTGCGGCGGGCACTTCCGCGAGGAGTATCGGACCCCGGACGGCGAGGCGGCCCGGCGCGACGGGGAGTTCTCGTATGCCGCCGCCTGGGAGTTCGTCGCGACCGGTGACGCTCCCGTCCTTCACAAGGAAGACCTCGTCTTCGAGTACGTCCACCCCACCCAGCGGAGCTACGCATGAGGCTCACCCTGCGCGTCTGGCGCCAGAAGAACGCCGACGCCCCCGGCGCGATGTCCACGTACGAGGTGGACGGCATCTCCCCGGACATGTCGTTCCTGGAGATGCTCGACACCCTCAACGAGGAGCTGATCCTGGGCGGTGACGACCCGGTCGCCTTCGACCACGACTGCCGCGAGGGCATCTGCGGCGCCTGCTCGCTCGTCATCAACGGCGACGCCCACGGCCCGGAGCGGACCACCACCTGCCAGCTGCACATGCGGTCCTTCTCCGACGGCGACACCATCGACATCGAGCCCTGGCGCGCCTCGGCCTTCCCCGTCGTCAAGGACCTGGTCGTCGACCGCTCCGCCTTCGACCGCATCATCCAGTCCGGCGGCTACATCACCGCCCCCACCGGCGCCGCCCCCGAAGCGCACGCCACCGCCGTTCCCAAGCCGGCCGCCGACACCGCCTTCGAACACGCCGAGTGCATCGGCTGCGGCGCCTGCGTGGCGGCCTGCCCCAACGGCTCGGCGATGCTCTTCACCTCCGCCAAGGTCGTCCACCTCAACTCCCTGCCCCAGGGAGCCCCGGAGCGCGCCTCGCGCGTTTTGGACATGGTCGGCCAGATGGACGCCGAGGGCTTCGGCGGCTGCACCAACACCGGCGAATGCGCCACCGCCTGCCCCAAGGGCATTCCGCTGTTCAGCATCAGCACGATGAACCGCGAGTTCGTACGGGCGGCACGGAAGGGGCGCTGAGTCACACCGCGGCGCGTCACACCGCGGCGGTCCCGATGAGCCCTTCCCGGGTGACGAGCGCGGCCAGCTCCGGCTCGCTCATCCCGGCGGTGCCGTCGGGCCGCCGCGGCAGGACCAGATAGCGGCTCTCCGCACTGGAATCCCACACCGTGACCGCGGTGTCCGCCGGCAGCTCCAGCCCGAACTCGGCCAGCACGGCACGCGGTTCGCGCACCACCCGCGAGCGGTAGGCCTCGCTCTTGTACCAGGACGGCGACGGCCCCAGCAGCCCGATCGGATAGCAGGAGCACAAGGTGCACACGATGACGTGGTGCGCGGTTTCGGTGTTCTCGACGACCTTGAGCCGCTGCTCCTGGATCCCGCCCGCCATCGACAGCCCCACCTCCGGCAGCGCGGCATTGGCATCGTCCAGCAGCCGCGCCCGGAAGCCCTCGTCGACCCAGGCCCGCGCCACGATCCGCGCCCCGTTGACCGGCGAGGCGCCCTTGAGCATCGCGGCGAGCGCCGCGTCGAGCTGTTCCTCGCCGACCACACCGGCCTCGATCAGCCGCTCTTCCAGCCGCCTCACCCGCGCCGCCACCGGCGCACTCGTGTGCTCCCCGCTCATGTCTCGTCCTTCCGCACCGGCTCGATGTACGACTCCCAGAGGTCGACGGTGACCTCGTGATCCCCCTCGCCCCACAGGTCGGCCGCGGCGAAGGCCACGGTGTAGACGGGCTCGACCCGTGGCTCGGCGACACCGGCCGCCACCTCGTCGGCAAGCGCCCAACTGCCCTGCGACTCGACGATCCGCCCGATCTGGCCGCGGACGTACCGCGGCACACGGGTGTGCCCCGCCGGATCACCGGCGCGTACCCGGACCCGCTCCCCCGCCCGGAGTTCACCCATCGGCGAGCACCTTGCGCTCCGCGAGCAGGGTCTCGATCGCCTTCAGCCAGCGCTCGTAGTACGAGGTGGCCAGGTACTCCTGGGGATCCATCCGCTCCACCGCGTCGCGGAACTCGTCGAGCCGGTAGACCCCGTTCCGGACCAGCACGGAGTTCAACGCGAACACCCGCGCCTCCCAGTCGGCGTGGAACGGCGGCTCGTCCGCCTCGATCTCCAGCGCCCCGAACCCGGTCTGACCGCCCACATCGTTGACACGACTCATGGGCGGAGCCTACGGGCTCAGCGCACCGGGTGCCCCGCCTCGCGCAGGGCGTCCTTGACCTGGCCGATGCGCAGGTCGCCGAAGTGGAAGACGGAGGCGGCGAGGACGGCGTCGGCGCCGGCGGCCACGGCCGGGGCGAAGTCGTCCAGCTTGCCGGCGCCGCCGGAGGCGATCACCGGGATGGTGACGTGCTTGCGGACCGCCTCGATCATCGCGACGTCGTAGCCGTCCTTGGTGCCGTCGGCGTCCATGGAGTTGAGGAGGATCTCGCCGGCGCCCAGCTCGGCGGCGCGGTGAGCCCATTCCACGGCGTCGATGCCGGTGCCGCGGCGGCCGCCGTGGGTGGTGACCTCGTATCCGGACGGCGTCCCGGCGTCGGTGCGGCGGGCGTCGACGGAGAGGACCAGGACCTGGCTGCCGAAGCGTTCGGCGATTTCCCGGATCACGTCGGGGCGGGCGATGGCGGCGGTGTTGACGCCGACCTTGTCGGCACCGGCCCGCAGCAGCTTGTCGACGTCCTCGGGGGTGCGCACGCCGCCGCCGACGGTGAGCGGGATGAAGACCTGCTCGGCGGTGCGGCGGACCACGTCGTAGGTGGTCTCGCGGTTGCCGGAGGAGGCGGTGATGTCGAGGAAGGTCAGCTCGTCGGCGCCCTCGTCACCGTAGATCTTCGCCATCTCGACGGGGTCGCCCGCGTCCCGCAGGTTCTGGAAGTTGACGCCCTTGACGACCCGGCCGTTGTCGACGTCCAGGCAAGGGATGACTCGGACCGCCAGGGTCATGTCTGTTCAGGCCTCTCTGACAGCTCTCGGAAAGCTTCTAGTTCTACCTCGACCAGCACACGGGGGTCGGCGAAGCCGGAGACCACGAGCAGGGTCGTGACGGGCGGTGCGCCGTCGAAGAGCTCCTTGTGGGCGCGGCCGGCCTCGTCCACGTCGCGGACGTGGGTGAGGTACATACGGGTGCGCAGGACCGCGTCGGCGCCGAGGCCGAAGGGCTTCAGCGCCGCCAGCGCGTTGGTGAAGGCGGCCTTGGTCTGTTCGTAGGGATCGCCCAGACCCTGCACGATGTCGTCGACCACTGGCATCGTGCCGGCGACCAGCACCCGGTCGCCGGCCGCCACGGCGCGTGCGAAGCCGATGGCTGCTTCCAAGGGACTGTCGGTCCGTACGCGCTCGATGGTCATCGTGCAGCCTTCCGTTCGCCGTTACGACACTGCTGCCAGCGCCTCTTCGAGGGTGAACGCCTTCGCGTAGAGCGCCTTGCCGACGATCGCGCCCTCGACACCTTCCGGTACCAGCGTGGCAAGTGCCCGCAGGTCGTCGAGGGAGGAAACGCCGCCGGAGGCGACGACGGGGCGGTCGGTGACCGCGCAGACGTTGCGCAGCAGCTCCAGGTTGGGGCCCTGGAGGGTGCCGTCCTTGTTGATGTCGGTGACGACGTAGCGGGCGCAGCCCTCGGAGTCCAGGCGGGCCAGCGTCTCGTAGAGGTCGCCGCCGTCGCGGGTCCAGCCGCGGCCGCGCAGCGTCGTGCCGCGGACGTCCAGGCCGACCGCGATCTGGTCACCGTGCTCGGCGATGATCTTGGCGACCCACTCGGGGTTCTCCAGGGCCGCGGTGCCGATGTTGACGCGGGTGCAGCCGGTGGCCAGGGCGGCGGCCAGCGAGTCGTCGTCGCGGATGCCGCCGGACAGCTCGACCTTGATGTCCATCGAGCGGGCGACCTCGGCGATCTGCGCACGGTTGTCGCCGGTGCCGAACGCCGCGTCGAGGTCGACGAGGTGCAGCCACTCGGCGCCGGCCCGCTGCCAGGCGAGGGCCGCCTCCAGCGGGTCGCCGTAGGAGGTCTCGGAGCCGGACTCGCCGTGGACGAGGCGGACGGCCTGGCCGTCGCGGACGTCGACGGCGGGGAGGAGTTCGAGCTTCGGCGCGTTCGGCATTACAGGGTCTCGATCCAATTGGTCAGGAGCTGGGCACCGGCATCGCCGGACTTCTCGGGGTGGAACTGGGTGGCCCACAGCGGACCGTTCTCGACCGCGGCCACGAACGGCTCGCCGTGCGTGGCCCAGGTGACCTTCGGCGCGGCGATGTGCGGGTTGCCGACCTCCAGCTCCCAGTCGTGCACCGCGTAGGAGTGCACGAAGTAGTAGCGGGCGTCGACGGGCAGGCCGGCGAAGAGCCGCGAGCCCTCGGGGGCGTCGACGGTGTTCCAGCCCATGTGCGGGACGATCTCGGCCTTGAGCGGGCCGACCGTGCCGGGCCACTCGTCCAGGCCCTCGGTCTCCACGCCGTGCTCGATGCCGCGGCCGAAGAGGATCTGCATGCCGACGCAGATACCCATGACGGGGCGGCCACCGGACAGCCGGCGGCCGACGATCCAGTCACCGCGGGCTTCCTTCAGCCCCCGCATACAGGCGGCGAACGCGCCGACGCCGGGGACCAGCAGCCCATCGGCGTTCATCGCCCGGTCGTAGTCCCGGGTGATCTCCACCTCGGCGCCGACGTGCGCCAGCGCCCGCTCGGCGGAGCGGACATTGCCGAAGCCGTAGTCGAGGACGACGACCTTCTTGGCGGCGGTCAATTCCATACCTCCAGCCGCAGCACGCCGGCGGCCAGGCACATCGCCGACCCGATGCACAGCAGCACGATCAGGCTCTTGGGCAGCTGCTGCTTCCAGAAGGAGTAGATGCCACCGAGGAGGAAGAGACCGAGCAGGATGAAGACGGTGGACAGACCGTTCACAGCGCTCCCTTGGTGGAGGGAATGATTCCGGCCGCCCGCGGATCGCGTTCGCTGGCGTAGCGCAGGGCCCGGGCCAGCGCCTTGAACTGGCACTCCACGATGTGGTGGGCGTTGCGGCCGTACGGGACGTGGATGTGCAGCGCGATCTGGGCCTGGGCGACGAAGGACTCGAAGATGTGCCGGGTCATCGTCGTGTCGTACGAGCCGATCATCGGCGCCATGTTCTCCGGCTCGGTGTGCACCAGATACGGGCGGCCGGAGAGGTCGACGGTCACCTGGGCGAGCGACTCGTCCAGGGGCACCGTGCAGTTGCCGAAGCGGTAGATGCCGGACTTGTCGCCGAGGGCCTGCTTGAAGGCGGCACCCAGCGCGAGGGCGGTGTCCTCGATGGTGTGGTGGGTGTCGATGTGCAGATCGCCATCGGTCTTGACCTTGAGGTCGAACAGACCGTGCCGGCCGAGCTGGTCGAGCATGTGGTCGTAGAAGCCGACACCGGTCGACACTTCCACGTCCCCCCTGCCGTCGAGGTCGATCTCGACGAGCACGGACGTTTCCTTGGTGGTGCGCTCCACGCGTCCTACGCGGGTCATCGCTTGCTCTCCTTCAGTACTGCACGAACCGCGTCGAGGAACGCGTCGTTCTCGGCCGGGGTGCCGGCGGTGACCCGCAGCCAGCCCGGTACACCGTTGTCACGGACCAGCACGCCGTGGTCGAGGATCGCCTGCCAGGTGGCCTGCGCGTCGTCGAAGAGGCCGAACTGTACGAAGTTGGCGTCGGAGGCGACGACCTCGCAGCCCATCGCGCGCAGCTCGTCGACCAGGCGGTCCCGCTCGGTCTTGAGCTGTTCGACGTACTTCAGGAGCGTATCGGTGTGCTCCAGCGCGGCGAGCGCGGTGGCCTGGGTGACGGACGAGAGGTGGTACGGGAGCCGGACGAGCTGCACGGCGTCGACCACGGCGGCGTCGGCGGCCAGATAGCCCAGCCGCAGCCCGGCGGCGCCGAACGCCTTGGACATGGTCCGCGAGACGACCAGATTCGGCCGGCCCTCGATCAGCGGCAGCAGCGAGGGGCGGTGGCTGAACTCGCCGTAGGCCTCGTCGATCACCACCAGCGCGCCCCGGTCGTCCGCCCGGGCCGCCTGCGCGGCCTCGTACAGCGCGAGCACCGTCCCGGCCTCGACGGCGGTGCCGGTCGGGTTGTTCGGCGAGCAGATGAAGACCACATCGGGCCGCTGCTCGGCGATGGCCGCGACCGCCGCCTCGACATCGATGGTGAAGTCCTCGTTGCGCGGGCCGGAGATCCAGCCGGTGCCGGTGCCGCGGGAGATGAGCGCGTGCATCGAGTACGAGGGCTCGAAGCCGATGGCGGTGCGGCCGGGGCCGGCGAAGGTCTGCAGCAGCTGCTGGATGACCTCGTTGGAGCCGTTGGCGGCCCAGACCTGGTCCTTGGTGACCTCGTGGCCGCCGGTGCGGGTGAGGTAGCGGGCCAGTTCGGTGCGCAGCTCGACCGCGTCCCGGTCGGGGTAGCGGTTGAGCTGCCGGGCGGCCTCGGTCACCCGCTCGGCGATCCGCAGGACCAGCGGCTCGGGCAGCGGGTAGGGGTTCTCGTTGGTGTTCAGGCGTACGGGCACGTCCAACTGCGGGGCACCGTACGGGGACTTGCCGCGGAGCTCGTCCCGGATGGGGAGGTCGTCGATCTTGGTCACGTGCCTGCTCACTTGCTCTGCGGGACCTTCCAGTCACTGTGCTGGTCTCGTTCGCCTCCGGCAAAACGGGCCTTCACAGCAGCACCATGGGCCGGGAGATCCTCGGCCTCGGCGAGGGTCACCACATGGTGGGCGACCTCGGCCAGCGCATCACGCGAGTAGTCCACGACATGGATGCCGCGCAGGAAGGACTGCACGGACAGTCCGGAGGAGTGGCAGGCGCAGCCGCCGGTGGGCAGCACGTGGTTGGAGCCGGCGCAGTAGTCGCCCAGCGAGACCGGGGCGTACGGGCCGACGAAGATCGCACCGGCGTTGCGGACCCGGGCGGCGACGGCGGAGGCGTCGGCGGTCTGGATCTCAAGGTGTTCGGCGCCGTAGGCGTCCACGACCCGCAGGCCCTCGTCGATGCCGTCGACGAGGACGACGGCGGACTGCCGTCCGGCCAGCGCCTCGGTGATCCGCTCGATGTGCTTGGTGACCGCGACCTGCCGCTTCAGCGCCTCGTCGACGGCGTCGGCGAGCTCGGTGGAGTCGGTGACCAGGACGGCCGCGGCGAGGGTGTCGTGCTCGGCCTGGCTGATCAGGTCGGCGGCGACATGCTCGGGGTCGGCGGTGGCGTCCGCGAGGACCGCGATCTCGGTGGGGCCGGCCTCGGCGTCGATGCCGATACGGCCCTTGAGGAGGCGCTTGGCGGAGGCGACGAAGATGTTGCCGGGGCCCGTGACGAGGTTGACCGGCAGGCACTCCTCGGTGCCGTACGCGAACATCGCGATGGCCTGGGCGCCGCCGGCGGCGTAGACCTCGTCGACGCCGAGCAGCGCGCAGGCGGCGAGGATGGTCGGGTGCGGCAGGCCGCCGAACTCCTTCTGCGGCGGGGAGGTCACGGCGATGCCCTCGACGCCGGCTTCCTGGGCCGGGACGACGTTCATGACGACGGAGGACGGGTAGACGGCCAGGCCGCCGGGGACGTAGAGGCCCACCCGCTCGACCGGCACCCAGCGTTCGGTGACCGTGCCGCCGGGGACGACCTTGGTCGTCACGTCCGTGCGGCGCTGTTCGCGGTGCACGATCCGGGCGCGCCGGATGGACTCCTCCAGGGCGGCCCGCACGGCCGGGTCCAGCTCGGCGAGGGCGCTGCGCAGTGCCTCGGCGGGCACCCGTACGCGCTCGATCTCGACGCCGTCGAACCGCCGCGCATAATCGATCAGCGCCGCGGTGCCGCGATGGCGTACGTCCTCGCAGATGGGCCGCACCTTCTCCAGGGCGGCTTCCACGTCGAACTCGGCACGGGGCAGCAGGTCGCGCAGGGCGCCGCCCTCGGGGAGGGCGTCACCGCGCAGATCGATTCGGGAGATCACCCTCCCAGTGTCTCAGACCCACTCTTGGGCCCGAGCGGCCGTATCACTCAGTGATACACAGCGACACACCGTCCGGACGCACGGTCAAGCCGTGTGCGGAAGTTGACCGGAGTTGGCCCTGACCACGCGTGTTCAAGCAGTCACGGGGCGGGCAAGGGCCACCCAAGGCGTACGGGGAGACCTGCGGGACGCACCACGACCACAGCACACGACCAGCGCACCACATGCGTCCGAACAGGTTGCGACACACCACGGGAGAGCAAGGGGGATCCACAGTGACCGAGCCCGGGGACGGCGACGCGCCCGCCGACCTTCAGCTGACATCGGCGGAATGGAGCATGTGGCAGGCCTTCCGCAACGGCAGCACCTGCGATCTGCACATCGGGGACCCGGTCCGCGACGATCCGCACGGGCAGCATCTGTGGGGCCCCGAGCGCCGGGTGCGGGCCCGTGTCGTGGCGCTGCTGCTGCTCGACGGGCCGCCGGCGCAGCCGGGCCGGGTCTCCGCCCTGAAGCTCACCGGCGCGTACATCACGGACACTCTCGACGTCGCCGGGGGCACGATCAAGCCATTCGTCGAGCTGCGGGACTGCCGCTTCGAGGCCGAGGTGGTGCTGCCGGAGAGCCGTTTCACCACACTGCGGCTGGTGAACTGCGCGATACCCCGGGTCGAGGCGGCCCGGCTGCACACCGAGGGCGATCTGCATCTGCCGCGCTGTGTGGTGCACTCCGGTATCCGGCTCACCGACGCGCACATCGGCACGGACCTGATGCTCAATCAGACGGTGGTGCACAAGGACCGGCAGGGCCGTTCGATCATGGCGGACGGGCTGACCGTCGCCCAGGATCTGCAGGCCGAGATGCTGGAGTCCTACGGCGAGCTGTCGCTGCGCGGCGCCACCATCGGCGTGTCGCTGAGCCTGCGCGGCAGCCGGCTGAGCAACCCCTTCGGCCGCCGGGCGCTGAACGCCCCACAGCTGACCGTCGAGCGCACCCTCTATCTGACCGCCGCGGGCCTCGCGAACTCCCCGTTCTCCAGCAGCGCCACACCCCCGTACGGCATCGCGCACACCCCCTCGCGCGGCACGCGTATGCAGCGCTTCGAGTGCGAGGGCGGGATGCGCCTGGACGACGGGCGGTTCGGTGACGCGGTCGACTTCGAGCACGCCCGGTTCATCATGGAGTCCGACCAGGAGCTGTCGCTGCGCCGCATCCAGACGCCGGAGCTGCGCTTCCTCGGCGAGCGCCCGCAGCGCGGCCGGGTGATCCTCTCCGGCGCCCGGGTCGTCAATCTTGTCGACAAGTCGGCGGCCTGGCCGGGGCTCGGCGGGCTGTGGATGGCCGGCTTCGCGTACGAGACGCTGATCCCGCGCGGCCACTTCCCGCTCGCCCAGCGGCTGCAGTGGGTGGCCGCTGCGACGCCTGAGTACGCGCCCGAACCGTACGAGATGCTCGCCACCTCGCTGCGCACCAGCGGCGAGGACGCAGGCGCCCGCGAGGTGCTGCTGGCCAAGCAGCGGCGGCGCCGCGAGACGCTGCCGCTGGCGGCGAAGGCCTGGGGGTTCCTTCAGGACTGGACGGTGGCGTACGGCTACCGCCCCGGGCGGGCCGCGGTGTGGATGGCGATCCTGTGGGCGATCGGCACGATCTACTTCTCGATGTCCCCGCCGCCGCCCCTCAAGGCGGGCGAGGCGCCGCCCTGGAACCCGTATCTCTACTCCCTCGACCTGCTGCTGCCGGTGATCGACCTCAATCAGGACGCGGCCTGGAAGCCCGAGGGCGCTGCGCAGTGGGCGGCGGCGGTGCTGATCCTGGCGGGCTGGGTGCTCGCCACAACGGTCGCGGCCGGTGCGTCACGACTGCTCCGCCGACAATAACCCTGGTCCGGGTGGTGGCCCCGGTCGCCACAGGCTCTAGGCTTACCGGCTGTGACCTCCGTGCGCCTACCGCTCTTCCCGCTGAACTCGGTGCTGTTCCCGGGACTCGTGCTCCCGCTGAACGTCTTCGAGGCGCGGTACCGGGCGATGATGCGCGATCTGAGCGCGCTGCCGGAGGACGACCGGCGCTTCGCGGTGATCGCGATCCGGGACGGCCGGGAGGTCGCGCCCACCGCGCAGGGGATGCCGGATGCCACGGTGCCGTCCGCCGACGGTCCCGCGGCGGGCTTCGGCGACGACCCGATCCAGGCGTTCCATTCGGTGGGCTGTATCGCGGACGCGGCGACCATCCGGGAGAAGTCGTCCGCCGACGACACCGGCTACGAGGTCCTGGCCACCGGCACCACCCGCTTCCGGCTGCTGTCGGTGGACGCCTCCGGGCCGTATCTGACCGGCGAGCTGGAGGAGCTGGAAGAGGGCCAGGGGGAGGGCGCGGGCGCGCTCGCCTCGGGCGTCGTACGGGCCTTCCGTACGTATCAGAAGCGGCTGGCCTGGGCGAACGAGCGGACCCTGTCGAGCGGGCAGGACCTGCCGGGCGACCCGTCGGTGCTGTCGTACCTCGTCGCCGCCGCGGCCGTGCTGGACGTCCCCGCCAAGCAGCGGCTGCTGGAGGCGCCGGACACCACGGTCCGGCTGGCGCACGAGCTGAAACTGCTTCGCCACGAGTCGGCGCTGCTCGGTAAGCTCCCGTCGCTGCCGGCCGTGGATCTGACCAGGCAGCCGACCAGCCCCAACTGACGCGAGGCACGAAGACGTTGGCGAAGAAGTCCAAGAAGTCCGTCGGCACGCCCGCGACGGTCGCCCTCACCGCGGCAGGCGTCCCCTTCACGACGCACTCCTACGAGCACGACCCGGCCGCACCCTCGTACGGCGAGGAGGCCGCCGAGGCCCTCGGTGTCGCACCCGACCAGGTGTTCAAGACGCTGCTCGCGGAGGTCGACGGCACGCTCACGGTCGCCGTGGTCCCGGTGTCCGGCTCCCTCGATCTCAAGGCGCTGGCGGCCGCGGTCGGCGGCAAACGGGCCGTGATGGCCGATCCGGCGGCGGCCGAGCGCAGTACGGGGTACGTCCTCGGCGGGATCTCGCCGCTGGGTCAGCGCAAGCGGCTGCGTACGGTCGTGGACGCCTCGGCCGAGGGCCGGCCGACGGTCTGTGTCTCGGCGGGCCGGCGCGGGCTGGAGGTCGAGCTGGCACCGGAGGATCTGGTGGCGCTCACCGATGCCCGGGTCGCGCCGATCGCGCGCGGCTGACGGAGCCGGCGGGGCGGCCGCGGTGGCGGGCCGCCCCCAGGGCCTCAGCCCTCGGCCGGCGGTTCCTGCCTGGGGTGGCCGGACCAGTCCTGCCCTTGGTGGCCGGACCAGTCCGGCGCCGGCGGCTCCGGGTCGCGCGGCCCGAACAGCCCGGTCAGCGCCAGCTGCGTCAGCATCGCGGCGATCGGCCAGACCAGCAGCGCGCCCTTGGCCTGCAACCGCAGCGGGCCGTAGAAGGTGACACCGGGGCCGACCTGCTTGGCGTGCGCGGCCACGTCCGGGGTAGGGCCCAGCCACATGCCGGTCAGCCAGCCCAGCGCCGCGCCCAGCAGACCGCCCAGGACCAGCGCCACCACCAGCGGAATTCCGCCGCGCCGGCGGATGAGGAAGACCACCGCCGTGCTGAGCACACCGAAGGCGAGGGACAGCAGGACGAAGGTGCCGTCCGCGCCGATCGCCTCCTCGCCCTCGGTGTTCTTCAGATAGACGTTGCGGGTGTCCGCGATCAGCGGGATGTGCGGCGCGAGCCAGTTCCACAGCACGCCGAGCAGCACACCGCTCACCGCGACCAGGAGTGCGATCAGCGCGCCCTCGCGCAGCTCGCGAGCGAGCTCGGGGCCGCCGAGGCCGGTGTGGTCTCCGTGGTCGCTGTGGTCGGCGGTGGAGCCGTGGCCCCCGGCGGGCGCGGCCTCGGGGTGCTGCGGCTCTTCGGGCGGTTGGTTGTCGGGTGGCGTCAGCGGTGCGGTCACCCCGTCATCGTGCCAGGTGGGGCCGGTGGGACCGGCATCAGGACGCCCGTTCGGGGTGGGGGCACCGGTCATCGGGTCGCCGCCCGGCGGTACGCCCAGGTGGCGACGGCCAGCGAGAGCACCCCGACGGCCGCGCAGACGCCCAGGTCGGCGCCGACCGCGACCCAGTCGGGGTGCGGATCGAAGCTGCGCGCCAGCGCTTCCACACCGTAGGTGGAGGGCAGCAGATCGCGGGCCCAGCCGATCACCGCGGGCATCCCGTCGGGCGGCAGTACGCCCAGCAGCAGCGCCGCCGACATGCCCAACTGGCCGCAGAGCGTGGCGAGTTCCTGGCGCGGGGCGAGCAGCCCGAGGGCCGCGCCGAGGCCGGACAGCGCGGCTCCGGCGAGCGGGAGCACGGCGGCCAGTACCCAGAGGTTGGCCATCGGCAGCTGGAAGAGCACACAGCCGGTGACCGCGGTGACCACCGTGCCGGGCACGGTGAACGAGGCGTAGGCGGCGGCCGCGCCGAGCACCACCGCGGCCGGCGGCACCGGCAGCGTCGCGTAGTGGTCGAGTCCGCCGCCGGCCCGTAGCTGGCCGAAGTACTGGGCGAGGAGGTTGAGCGCGACGAACGCGACGACCAGCACGGCGGAGCCGGACACCACGGACCGCGCCGGGGCGCCGCCGTCGACCACTCCGCGCAGCAGGACCATGATCCCTACGGACTGGAAGGTGGCGACGAACAGCAGCGGGATCCGGGCGACCCGGGCCCGGGAGAGCTGGGCGCGGTAGACGGCGCCGAGCGCGGGCAGCAGGCGGGCGCGCGGCGCCAGCGGGGCGGCCTCGTCGTCCTCGGACCACGCCCCGGCGCCCGGGGACGCCCCCGCCACCGCCTGCGCGGGAACCACACTCACCCTGTCACCAAGCCTTCCTTGCCACGCCCCCGGTATGTCATACGTCCGCCGCGCCCGCCGCCGTTCACGCCTTCACCAGTCCCTCCGCGCGCCCGCCGAGCGCCAGATACACGTCCTCCAGGCTCGGCGTGGCCAGCGTGAAGTCGTCGAGGGCGGCGAAGGCGGGGCCCGCGGTGACCGCGGCCACGGCGGAGCGGGCCTGGTCGGCGGGGAGGCGCAGGGTCCAGCGGCGGCCGGAGGCGCGGGCGGCGGATTCGAGGGCGGCGATCTCGGGGACCTCCAGCGGCGGGCGGTCGCGCCAGACCAGCTCCAGCCGGACCTCCTCGCTCACCATGTCCTTCAGTCCGCCGGGCGTGTCGCAGGCGATGACCCGGCCCCGGTCGATCACCGCGACCCGGTCGAGCACGCTCTCGGCCTCCAGGACGTTATGGGTCACCAGCACCACCGTGGCGCCGTGCTCGGCCCGGCGCCGGTCCACCGCGGCCCATACCGCGCGCCGCGCGACCGGGTCCATGCCGGTGGTCGGCTCGTCCAGCACCAGCAGCGGCCGCGCGCCGATCAGCACGGTGGCGAAGCAGGCCAGCCGCCGCTGCCCGCCGGACAGCTTCTTCAGCGTCCGTCCCGCGATGTCGCCGAGGCCCAGCTCGCCGATCACCGCGTCCCGTTCGGCACGCGCCTCATGGGCGCCGAGGCCGCGCAGCCGGCCGGTGGTCTCCACGGCCAGCGCGACCGTGAGCTCGTCCAGGGCGGTGGACTCCTGCCCCAGATAGCCGAGCAGCCGGGCCGCCCGCTCCGGGTAGCGCACCAGATCGTGGCCGAGTACGGAGATGGTGCCGGAGTCCGGGCGCAGCAGTCCGGTCAGCTGGCGTACCAGGGTGGACTTGCCGGCTCCGTTGGGGCCGAGCAGCCCGAAGATCTCGCCGCGTCGTACGTCCAGGGTGATGCCGTCGTTGGCGCGTACGGCAGGCGCCTGTGCCGCGCCGCGGCGCCCGCGCATCGCGGGATACGTCTTCACCAGGTCCCGCACGGCGCACACCGGCCCGCCGCGCTCCGCCTGTTTTGCGCCCGTCCTCACGAGCTACGAGGGTACGCGTCCCCGGACCGCCTCCGGCCCGCGGGGCACCGGCGGCGCGCCCGGGGACGGGGCGGACGCCTGCCGTCAGTCCCCTGCCGGCGCGTGCTCGGCAGCCGTACGCAGATCGACCTCGCGCCAGAATCCGGCCCGGATCGCATAGCGGTCGTGCTCATCGATCTGGTCGTCCTTGTGGGCGAGCAGCCCGAACCGGGCGGCGTAGCGCAGCAGTTCACCGTCGATGCGGTGCGGGATGCGGGGGTACTCCGTCGACAGCTGCTGGAGATGCGCGGAGTCGGAGAGCCGCTCGGTCCAGCGCCGGGCGAAGACCTGGCCGACCTCGAAGGGGTCGCCGCTGACCGCGGTGATGTCCTCCTCACGGTCGGCCCAGCGCTGCTCGGCGCTGGTGAGCTGGGCGAGGGTGGGCAGGCCCGCGGTCTCGGACGGTTCGCCGACCGGACCGCCGCGCTCGACCCAGCCCTTGTCGGACGACCAGCGCAGGGTGGCGCCGGCCGCGGGTGCCGGCTGGACGCCGCCGCCCGTACCTGCGGCTCCCTGGCCCGCCGCGCGGTCGCGGCCGAGCCCGGCCAGGTCCTTGGGGGTGGGGACGCCCCTCGCACCGGCG
>NZ_QUAC01000184.1 GCF_003389455.1 Streptomyces inhibens
CGCGGCGGCGTCCCGCGCCTCGTCGCCGTCGCCGACCGTACGCACCAGGGGCGCCGCGGCCCGCACCACCTCGCGGTCGGCGGCCAGCGGGCGCGCCCAGCCCGTCTCGACCAGCTGCGCCGCCTCGACCGTGCAGCTCAGCCCGCCCAGCAGAAAACCGGCGCGCTCGTTCACCGACCGCTGGATGAGCACCTCGCGAGCATGCGGCTGCGGCGCATGCGGATCACTGTGGCTGGCATCCCCGTCGTCCCACAGGGCCACCAGCCCCAGATCGGCGACCGGCGCGAACATCGCCGCGCGCGTCCCGACCACGGCCCGCACCGACCCACGGCTGACCGCCAGCCACCGCCGATACCGCTCCTCGGGCCCGGCGTCCGCGGTCAGCAGCACATGCCGCCCTTCCCCGATCAGCTCGCCGAGCGCCGCATCCACCCGCGCCGCGGCCCGCCCGTCCGGCACCACCACCAGCGCACCACGCCCACCGGCCAGCGCGGCGGCCGCCGCCCGCGCCAGCTCCTGCGGCCAGGTCGCCCCGGGCAGCGCCGTCCACACCGCCCGCGGCGCATCCCCCCGCACCAGCGCCGTCAGGAACCCGGCCCCCGCCCCGTAACGCTCCCAACTGCCCACCTCCGGGGCCGCATTGGGCGGCAACGGCGCCGGCGACGGCTTGGCCTCCGCCCGGGCCCGCCGCGGCGGCACCGCCAGCTGCACCACATCGGCGAGCGTCCCGGCATAGCGGTCCGCCACCGCCCGGCACAGCCCCAGCAGCTCGGGCGTCAGCACCCGCTCGGACGACAGCACCTGCGCGATCGGGGCGAGCACCCCGCGGTAGTCGCTCTCCGCGACCCGCTCCACGATGAACCCGCTGACCAGCTTGCCGCCCTCACGCCGGCCCCCCTTCTCCCCCGCCCCGAACCGCACCCGCACCCGCACCCCGGGCTGCGCGTCGGCATCCATCGCCGCCGGCACCGCGTAATCGAAGTACCGGTCGAGGTGCACCAGCCCCTTGTCGACCAGCACCCGCGCCACCGGCAACCCCGCCGCCAACTCGGCCCCCCGCCAGGTCCGCGGCTTGGCCCGCCCGGCTTTGGTCTCCCGCACGGCTTCCCGGATGAGGGCCAACTGCTCGCCCGCACCCGACACCCCCGCCTCCGGTCGCCCGTTTTCCCTGCTCACAGCACCAGTCTTAGCAGACGGCACGGACAGTGACCGGAGGCGCTGTGGAAAAGCCACGGCCCCGGACCGTCCAGCGGTCCGGGGCCGTGATCACATCAGGCGGCGGTACGGGGACTTACAGCCCCGCAGCCCGCTTCAGCGCCTCCACCCGGTCCGTGCGCTCCCAGGTGAAGTCCTCCAGCTCGCGGCCGAAGTGGCCGTAGGCGGCGGTCTGCGCGTAGATGGGGCGGAGCAGATCGAGGTCGCGGATGATGGCGGCCGGGCGGAGGTCGAAGACCTCGGCGATGGCCTGCTCGATCTTGTCGGTGTCGACGGTGGCGGTGCCGAAGGTCTCGACGAAGAGACCGACGGGCTCGGCCTTGCCGATCGCGTAGGCGACCTGGACCTCGCAGCGGGCCGCGAGGCCGGCGGCGACGACGTTCTTGGCGACCCAGCGCATCGCGTAGGCGGCCGAGCGGTCGACCTTGGACGGGTCCTTGCCGGAGAAGGCACCGCCGCCGTGGCGGGCCATGCCGCCGTAGGTGTCGATGATGATCTTGCGGCCGGTCAGGCCGGCGTCACCCATCGGGCCGCCGATCTCGAAGCGACCGGTCGGGTTGACCAGCAGGCGGTAGCCGTCGGTGTCCAGCTTGATGCCGTCCTCGACGAGCTGGTTGAGGACGTGCTCGACGACGAACTCGCGGATGTCGGGCGCGAGGAGCGAGTCGAGGTCGATGTCGCTGGCGTGCTGCGAGGAGACCACGACGGTGTCGAGGCGGACGGCCTTCTGGCCGTCGTACTCGATGGTGACCTGGGTCTTGCCGTCGGGGCGCAGGTAGGGGATGGTGCCGTTCTTGCGGACCTCGGACAGGCGCTTGGAGAGGCGGTGCGCGAGGTTGATCGGGAGCGGCATCAGCTCCGGGGTCTCGTCGCAGGCGTAGCCGAACATCAGGCCCTGGTCGCCTGCGCCCTGCCTGTCCAGCTCGTCGTCATCGCCCTCGACGCGGTTCTCGTACGCGGTGTCGACGCCCTGGGCGATGTCCGGGGACTGCGCGCCGATGGACACCGAGACGCCGCAGGAAGCGCCGTCGAAGCCCTTCTTGGACGAGTCGTAGCCGATGTCCAGAATCTTGTTCCGGACGAGGTTGGGGATGTCTGCGTACGCCTTCGTCGTCACCTCGCCGGCCACGTGCACCAGGCCGGTGGTGATCAACGTCTCCACGGCGACCCGGGAAGTCGGGTCCTCCTTGAGGAGCGCGTCGAGAATGGTGTCGCTGATCTGGTCAGCGATCTTGTCGGGGTGGCCCTCGGTGACGGACTCCGAGGTGAACAGGCGGCGGGACACATCGCTCCCTGGGGTTGCAGCGGCTGCTGGCTGATCATTGGCGGAAGGGCCGAGAGCTGCGCTCGGCCCGATCCACTCGCCAGTTTATCGGTCAGATGCGGCGTTCGGGCACGCGGTCTCGATTTATGGACCCCCCGTGACCTGGGACACCACGGCCCACGGTAGGACGATCACCTTGAGAATGGGCCGGGTCAAGGAAACACGCCGGTTTTTATGGGGCCGATGGAGTGAAGCAGGGGTCGGTAGGGGTGGTTCCGGGCGGGATCAGGGGTGAGTCTCGGCCAAGCGGGGGGTGACCAGGTCCCAGACCGTGTCGGCCAGGGCTTCCTTGGGGCCGTACGGGACCGGGGTCTCGGTTCCGTCGGCCGCCAGGATCACCGCTTCGTTCTCGGCCGAGCCGAAGGCCTTGTGCTCGCCGACCTCATTGACGACCAGCAGGTCACAGCCCTTGCGGGCGAGTTTGGTGCGGCCGTTGGCCAGGACGTCGTCCGTCTCGGCGGCGAAGCCGACGACCACCTGTCCGGGCCGCGGGCGGTCGGCGGAGAGCTCGGCGAGGATGTCCGGATTTCTGACCAGGGTGACCGGTTCCGGCTCCTGGCCGTCGATCTTCTTGATCTTGCCGGTGGTGTAGACGGCGGGCCGGAAATCGGCGACGGCGGCGGCCATGACCACCGCGTCGGCGTCCGCGGCGGCCTTCAGCACGGCCTCCCGCAGCTGGCGGGCCGTACCGATGGGGATCACGTCCACTCCGGCCGGATCGGGCAGCTCGGTGTTGCCCGCGACGAGCGTGACCCGGGCGCCGCGGGCCGCGGCGGTGCGGGCGAGCGCGTAGCCCTGCTTGCCCGAGGAGCGGTTGCCCAGGTAGCGGACGGGGTCCAGCGGCTCACGGGTGCCGCCGGCGGTGACGACGACATGGCGGCCCGCGAGATCCTGCGTGCCGGCCCCCTGCGCGCCGCGGGCCAGCACCCGGCGGCAGAGCTCGAAGATCTCGACGGGGTCGGGGAAGCGGCCCTTGCCGGTGTCGACACCGGTCAGCCGGCCGACGGCGGGCTCGATGACGATCGCGCCGCGGCGCCGCAGGGTGGCGACGTTCTCCTGGGTGGCGGGGTTCTCCCACATCTCGGTGTGCATCGCCGGGGCGAAGATCACCGGACAGCGCGCGGTGAGCAGCGTGTTGGTCAGCAGGTCGTCGGCGAGGCCGTGGGCGGCCTTGGCGAGCAGGTCGGCGGTGGCGGGTGCGACCACGACGAGGTCGGCGGCCTGGCCGATGCGGACGTGCGGGACCTCGTGGACGGACTCCCAGACCTCGGTGGTGGCCGGGTTGCCGGAGAGCGCCGACCAGGTGGCCTCGCCGACGAAATGCAGCGCCGAGGCGGTCGGCACGACCCGTACGTCGTGCCCGGACTCGGACAGCCGCCGCAGCAGCTCGCACGCCTTGTACGCGGCGATCCCGCCGCTGACCCCCAGAANGCCGCAGCAGCTCGCACGCCTTGTACGCGGCGATCCCGCCGCTGACCCCCAGAACGACCCTGGGCCGCTCCCGCTCCCGCTTGTCCATCGCTTCGCCGCTCCCCGAGCTCAGGTCCGTAGGTATGTCTGCCCCTATGACACACCAAGGGCCCGGCGGTCGCGCCGCCGGGCCCTTGGTGAGGTGCTGTGCTTGCTTACTGCGCGGGGCCCTCGATGGCCTCGGAGGTCAGCAGACCCGCGTTGATCTCGCGAAGCGCGATCGACAGGGGCTTCTCGTGGACATGCGTGTCGACGAGCGGGCCGACGTACTCCAGCAGGCCCTCGCCGAGCTGGGAGTAGTACGCGTTGATCTGGCGCGCGCGCTTGGCGGCGTAGATCACAAGGCTGTACTTCGAATCAGTGGCCTCGAGAAGCTCATCAATGGGCGGGTTGATGATGCCCTCGGGTGCGGTGATGGAAGAGGACACTCTCTGCCTTCCGAAGGGGGATGAAGCCGGTGTGTAACGCAAAAGTCTGGGGCGCTCCGGGGAGCTGCGCGGTCAGCCGCTGGTGTTGCGGTCCCCGGATCGATGCAACATCAAGGCTAGCAGCTCACGGCTGACGTCCTCGACGGAGGTATTGACAAGCGTCACATCGAACTCTTTCTCCGCCGCCAGCTCGACCTTGGCGGCGGCCAGGCGGCGCTCGATGACCTCGGGCGCCTCCGTGCCCCGGCCGGTGAGCCGGCGGACCAGCTCGTCCCAGCTCGGCGGAGCGAGAAAGACGAGCTGGGCCTCCGCCATGGACTCGCGGACCTGGCGCGCGCCCTGCAGGTCGATCTCCAGCAGGACGGGCTCCCCGGCCTCCAGCCGGTCCAGCACCGCCTTGCGGGGGGTGCCGTAGCGGTTGCCCGCGAATTCGGCCCATTCGAGCAGCTCACCGTTGGCGATGAGCTTGTCGAACTCCTCGTCGTCGACGAAGAAGTACTGGACACCGTGCCGCTCCCCGGGTCGCGGCTTGCGGGTGGTGGCCGAAACCGAGAGCCAGACCTCGGGGTGGACCTTGCGCATATGCGCGACGACCGTGCTCTTACCGACCCCGGAGGGGCCGGAGAGCACGGTCAGTCGCGGTTGTCTGGCCGGGGGTGCGGGGGTCATCCCCCGGGAGACTGCAGTACTCATGCAGCGATTATTCCAGCTTCCCGGGGGTGCCGGAAAATTCAGGAAGCGGTGCTGCCGAACTCACGCTCCAGCGCCGCAATCTGGTTGGAGCCAAGACCCCGGACACGGCGGCTCTCGGAGATACCGAGCCGCTCCATGATCTGCTTGGCGCGGACCTTGCCAACGCCGGGCAGGGACTCCAGCAGTGCGGAGACCTTCATCTTGCCGATGACGTCGTTCTCCTGGCCCTGCTTGATGACCTCATGGAGGGAAGCACCGGAGTGCTTGAGCCGATTCTT
Organism: Streptomyces inhibens; assembly: GCF_003389455.1. Classification (GTDB taxonomy): domain Bacteria; phylum Actinomycetota; class Actinomycetes; order Streptomycetales; family Streptomycetaceae; genus Streptomyces; species Streptomyces inhibens. Next base: position 5,409 of record NZ_QUAC01000184.1, read on the forward strand.
GACCTCGGCGCGCTCCCGGCGAGCCGCGGCGGCCTTCTCGAGCGCGGCTGCGCGCTGTTCAGGGGTAAGGGGCGGAAGAGCCACGCCTACGTCACCTCGGATGTCGAACTGTCGGATACGGACCGGTGTGGAACCTAGTCGCCCCGCACCTGCGGAGCAACGAGCAACGCGCTTACGTGCAGTGCTCTGATCGGAGACTAGCGGCCGAGGCGCCCTGAGTCAGCGAGAACAGACGAAAAGTCCTGGTCAGACTCTGCTGACCAGGACATTTCGGGACCAAAGTCCCCGTCGGACGGTGCCTAATCGAGCGCGGTCCGCACTTCGTCGGCGAATCGGTGCGCCGCGGCGCGCAGAGCGGCGGTGTCCGGACCGTGCCGCAGCACCCCCCGGCTGACGCTCGGCACGACATTGCGTACGGCGTCCCCGAAGACCGTCGGGAGGTCGGCGGGGGTGGCGCCCTGGGCTCCGATGCCGGGGGCCAGCAGCGGGCCGTTGATCGCCAGATCGAACGAGGAGAGATCGCCGAGCGTGGCGCCGACGACCGCGCCGAAGGATCCCAGCGGCTCGGCGCCGGCGTTCTCGGCGGCGAGGTGGCCGAGAACGGTCGCGGCGATCGTGCGGCCGTCCTCGCGCACCGCGCGCTGGACCTCCGCGCCCTCCGGGTTGGAGGTGAGGGCGAGGACGAAGAGCCCGGCGCCGCTCTCGCGCGCGAGGTCGACGGCGGGCTTCAGCGAGCCGTAGCCGAGGTACGGGGAGACGGTCAGCGCGTCCGAGAACAGCGGCGAGTCCTTGCGCAGGAAGGTCTCGGCGTACGCGGCCATGGTCGAGCCGATGTCGCCGCGCTTGGCGTCCATCAGGACCAGGGCACCGCGCTCGCGCGCCTCGACGACGGCGGTCTCCAGGACGGCGAGGCCGCGCGAGCCGAAGCGCTCGAAGAACGCCGCCTGCGGCTTGAAGACCGCGACCTGCTCGCCGAGCGCCTCCACGACGGTGCGGGTGAAGCGGGCCAGGCCCGCGACATCGTCGTTCAGGCCCCAGTCGGCCAGCAGCGAGGCGTGCGGGTCGATGCCGACGCAGAGCGGGCCGCGCTCGTCCATCGCGCGGCGCAGGCGCGTGCCAAAGGGCTCCAGAGTCATCTTCCGGTCACCTTCTTGTGCTCGGCGCCGACGGCGTCGGCGAGGGTGGCGTACGGGCTGTTGCGCAGGCGGGCCGCCAGCCCCTTGTGGAGGGCGCGGCACCAGAACGGGCCCTGGTAGATGAAGGCGCTGTAGCCCTGGACGAGGGTGGCGCCGGCCAGGATGCGCTGCCAGGCGTCCTCGGCGTTCTCGATGCCGCCGACCCCGATGAGGGTGATCCGGTCGCCGACGCGGGCGTAGAGGCGGCGCAGGACCTCCAGGGAACGCTCCTTGAGGGGCGCGCCGGACAGGCCGCCGGTCTCGGCGATCAGCGCCGGGTCGGACGCCAGACCGAGGCCCTCGCGGGCGATGGTGGTGTTGGTGGCGATGATCCCGTCCAGACCGAGTTCGACGGCGAGGTCGGCGACCGCGTCGACATCGGCGTCGGCGAGGTCCGGGGCGATCTTGACCAGCAGCGGGACCCGGCGGTCGGTGACCGTACGGTCGGCGGCCTCGCGGACCGCGGTCAGCAGCGGCCGGAGATGGTCGACGGCCTGGAGATTACGCAGTCCGGGGGTATTCGGGGACGAGACATTGACGACCAGGTAGTCGGCGTGCCGGGCGAGCCGCTCGGTGGAGGTGACGTAGTCGGCGGTCGCCTCGGCCTCCGGGACGACCTTGGTCTTGCCGATGTTGACGCCGACGGTGGTCGGGAAGACCGGGTTGCGGGCCGCCAGACGGGCCGCCACGGACGCGGAGCCCTCGTTGTTGAACCCCATCCGGTTGATCAGCGCGCGGTCCGGCACAAGCCGGAACAGGCGCTTCTTGGGGTTGCCGGGCTGCGGCTGGGCGGTGACGGTGCCGATCTCGACATGGTCGAAGCCGAGCATGGTCATCCCGTCGATGGCGACGGCGTTCTTGTCGAAGCCGGCGGCCAGGCCGAAGGGGCCGTGCATCCGGCGGCCCAGGGCCTCGGTGCGCAGCTCCTTGTAGCGCGGCGCGAGGGCGGCCGCGACGAAGGTGCGCAGCACGGGGAGGCGCACGGCCAGCTGGATCCAGCGGAAGGCCAGGTGGTGGGCCTGCTCGGGGTCCATGCGCTTGAAGATCAGGTGGAAGAAGAGGCGGTACATCGTGGGGTTAAGACCTTCCGCGGTGAGGAACGAGGGGGCTCATGCAGAGGGGGACACCGCCTCGGTGTCCCCCTCGTGGGCCCTACTCCTCGCGGGCCGCGGTGAGATGTTCGGCGTGTTCCTGGAGGGAACGCACGCCGACATCGCCGCGGGACATCGCCTCGATGCCCTGTACGGCGGCGGCCAGCGCCTGGACCGTGGTCAGGCAGGGGATGCCGCGGGCGACGGAGGCGGTACGGATGTCGTAGCCGTCCAGCCGGCCGCCGGTGCCGTAGGGGGTGTTGACGATCAGGTCGACCTGGCCGTCGTGGATGAGCTGGACGATGGTCTTCTCGCCGTTCGGGCCCTCGCCCTCGGACTGCTTGCGCACGACGGTGGCGTTGATGCCGTTGCGGCGCAGCACCTCGGCCGTACCGGAGGTGGCGAGCAACTCGAAGCCGTGGGCGACCAGTTCGCGTGCCGGGAAGATCATCGAGCGCTTGTCGCGGTTGGCGACGGAGACGAACGCGCGGCCCTTGGTGGGCAGCGCCCCGTAGGCGCCGGACTGGGACTTGGCGTAGGCGGTGCCGAAGACCGAGTCGATGCCCATGACCTCGCCGGTGGAGCGCATCTCCGGGCCCAGGATGGTGTCCACGCCGCGGCCCGAGGCGTCACGGAACCGCGACCAGGGCATGACGGCTTCCTTGACGGAGATCGGCGCGTCCAGCGGCAGCGTGCCGCCGTCGCCGGTCCTGGGCAGCATGCCCTCGGCGCGCAGCTCGGCGATGGTGGCGCCCAGCGAGATCCGGGCGGCGGCCTTGGCCAGCGGCACCGCGGTGGCCTTCGAGGTGAAGGGGACCGTACGGGAGGCGCGCGGGTTGGCCTCCAGGACGTAGAGGATGTCCCCGGCCATCGCGAACTGGATGTTGATCAGGCCGCGGACGCCGACGCCCTTGGCGATGGCCTCGGTGGAGGCCCGCAGCCGCTTGATGTCGAAGCCGCCGAGGGTGATCGGGGGCAGCGCACAGGCGGAGTCGCCGGAGTGGATGCCGGCCTCCTCGATGTGCTCCATGACGCCGCCGAGGTAGAGCTCGTGGCCGTCGTAGAGCGCGTCGACGTCGATCTCTATGGCGTCGTCGAGGAAGCGGTCGATGAGGACCGGGTGCTTGTCGATCAGGCCGGCGTGGCGGGTGAGGTACTCGCCCAGCGACGGCTCGTCGTAGACGATCTCCATACCGCGGCCGCCCAGCACGTAGGACGGGCGGACCATGACCGGGAAGCCGATCTCGGCGGCGATCTTCTTGGCTTCGTCGAAGGAGAAGGCGGTGCCGTACTTGGGAGCCGGCAGCCCGGCCTCGGTCAGCACCCGGCCGAACGCGCCGCGCTCCTCGGCGAGGTCGATCGCCTCGGGCGAGGTGCCGACGATCGGCACGCCGTTGTCCTTGAGCGCCTGCGCCAGGCCCAGCGGGGTCTGCCCGCCGAGCTGGACGATGACACCGGCGACCGGGCCCGCCTGGGTCTCGGCGTGCACGATCTCCAGCACGTCCTCCAGGGTGAGCGGCTCGAAGTAGAGCCGGTCGGAGGTGTCGTAGTCGGTGGAGACGGTCTCCGGGTTGCAGTTGACCATCACGGTCTCGTAGCCGGCGTCGCTGAGCGCGAACGAGGCGTGGACGCAGGAGTAGTCGAACTCGATGCCCTGGCCGATGCGGTTGGGGCCGGAGCCGAGGATGATCACGGCGGGCTTCTCGCGCGGCGCGACCTCGGTCTCCTCGTCGTAGGAGGAGTAGAAGTACGGCGTGTTCGCGGCGAACTCGGCGGCGCAGGTGTCGACGGTCTTGTAGACCGGGCGGACACCAAGGGCGTGCCGGACCTCGCGGACGACGTCCTCGCGCAGACCGCGGATCGCGGCGATCTGGGCGTCGGAGAAGCCGTAGCGCTTTGCGTCCGCAAGGATCTCCGGGCCGAGCTTGTCGGCCGCGGCGATCTCGTCCGCGATCTCCTTGATGAGGAAGAGCTGGTCGACGAACCACGGGTCGATCTTCGTGGCGTCGAAGACCTCCTGCGGGGTGGCGCCGGCCCGGATCGCCGCCATGACCGTGTTGATCCGGCCGTCGGTCGGGACCTGGGCGAGCTCCAGCAGCTCCGCCTTTGCGCCGGGGGCGGTCACGAAGTCGAACTGGCTGCCCTTCTTCTCCAGGGAGCGCAGCGCCTTGTTGAGCGCCTCGGGGAAGTTGCGGCCGATGGCCATGGCCTCGCCGACCGACTTCATGGTGGTGGTGAGGGTGGCGTCGGCGGCCGGGAACTTCTCGAAGGCGAACCGCGGCACCTTGACGACGACATAGTCGAGGGTCGGCTCGAAGGAGGCCGGGGTCTTCTCGGTGATGTCGTTGGGGATCTCGTCGAGGGTGTAGCCGACGGCGAGCCGGGCGGCGATCTTCGCGATCGGGAAGCCCGTGGCCTTGGAGGCGAGGGCGGAGGAGCGCGAGACGCGCGGGTTCATCTCGATGACGATGACCCGGCCGTCCTCGGGGTTGACCGCGAACTGGATGTTGCAGCCGCCGGTGTCCACACCCACCTCGCGGATCACGGCGATGCCGATGTCGCGCAGGATCTGGTACTCGCGGTCGGTGAGCGTCATCGCCGGCGCGACGGTGATCGAGTCACCGGTGTGCACGCCCATCGGGTCGAAGTTCTCGATGGAGCAGACGACCACGACGTTGTCGTTCTTGTCGCGCATCAGCTCCAGCTCGTACTCCTTCCAGCCGAGGATGGACTCCTCCAGGAGCACCTCGGTGGTCGGCGAGAGGGTCAGGCCCTGGCCGGCGATCCGGCACAGCTCCTCCTCGTCGTGCGCGAAGCCGGAGCCGGCGCCGCCCATGGTGAAGGAGGGGCGGACGACGACGGGGTAGCCGCCGAGTTCGTCGACACCCCGCAGGACGTCGTCCATGGAGTGGCAGATGACCGAGCGGGCGGACTCGCCGTGGCCGATCTTGGCGTGGACGGCCTTCACGACCTCCTTGAACAGGTCGCGGTCCTCGCCCTTGTTGATCGCCTCGACGTTGGCGCCGATCAGCTCGACACCGTACTTCTCCAGCACACCCTGCTCGTGCATGGAGATCGCGGTGTTCAGCGCGGTCTGGCCGCCCAGGGTGGGCAGCAGTGCGTCGGGGCGCTCCTTGGCGATGATCTTCTCGACGAACTCCGGGGTGATCGGCTCGACGTAGGTGGCGTCGGCGATCTCCGGGTCGGTCATGATCGTCGCCGGGTTGGAGTTCACCAGGATGACGCGCAGGCCCTCGGACTTGAGGACCCGGCAGGCCTGGGTTCCGGAGTAGTCGAACTCGGCGGCCTGGCCGATGACGATCGGGCCGGAGCCGATGACCAGGACGGACTGGATATCGGTGCGCTTAGGCACGCTGGCCCTCCATCAGGGAAACGAAGCGGTCGAAGAGGTACGCGGCGTCGTGCGGGCCCGCGGCCGCCTCGGGGTGGTACTGGACGCTGAAGGCCGGCTGGTCGAGGAGGTGCAGGCCCTCCACCACGTTGTCGTTCAGGCAGACGTGGGAGACCTCGGCGCGGCCGAAGGGGGTCTCGGAGACCTTGTCGAGCGGTGCGTCGACGGCGAATCCGTGGTTGTGCGCGGTGACCTCGACCTTGCCGGTCGTACGGTCCTGCACCGGCTGGTTGATGCCGCGGTGGCCGTACTTGAGCTTGTACGTGCCAAAGCCCAGCGCGCGGCCCAGGATCTGGTTGCCGAAGCAGATGCCGAAGAGCGGCGTCTTGCGCTCCAGGACGCCGCGCATGACGGAGACCGGGTGGTCGGCGGTGGCCGGGTCGCCCGGGCCGTTGGAGAAGAACACGCCGTCCGGTTCGACCGCGTAGACGTCCTCGACGGTGGCGGTGGCGGGCAGGACGTGCACCTCGATGCCGCGCTCGGCCATGCGGTGCGGGGTCATGCCCTTGATGCCCAGGTCGATCGCGGCGACGGTGAACTTCTTCGTACCGATCGCCGGGACGACGTAGGACTCCTTGGTGGCGACCTGGGTGGACAGGTCCGCGCCCTGCATCTCGGGGGCCTGGCGCACCTTGGCCAGCATCACCCCCGCGTCGGGCAGCGCCTCGCCGGAGAAGATGCCGACCCGCATGGCACCGCGCTCGCGCAGATGGCGGGTGAGCGCACGGGTGTCGACGCCGCTGATGCCGATGACGCCCTGGGCGACCAGCTCGTCGTCCAGGGAGCGCACCGAGCGCCAGTTGGACGGGATGCGGGCGGGGTCGCGGACGACATAGCCGGCGACCCAGATCCGCTGCGATTCGGAGTCCTCGTCGTTCACACCGGTGTTGCCGATGTGCGGGGCGGTCATGATGACGACCTGGCGGTGGTACGAGGGGTCGGTCAGCGTCTCCTGGTAACCGGTCATGCCGGTGGAGAACACCGCTTCGCCGAAGGTCTCCCCCACGGCCCCGTAGGCACGGCCGCGGAAGGTGCGGCCGTCCTCCAGGACGAGTACGGCGGGGATCTTGGCGGTCCCCCTGGTGGAGGTCGTCATCGTGCGCCTTCCGTTTCGGTGTGCTCGGTGGTGCTGGTGGTGTGCTCGGTGGTGCTGAGCTGGTTGATGGCCTCGACCCAGGCCGGGTGCTCGCCCGCCCGGTCGGAGCGGAAGCCGGAGTCGATCTGCTTGTCCCCGTGCTCCCAGGTGACGATCAGCAGGCCGCCCTCGGTCAGGACCTTGCCGGCGATGCCCTTGTCGAGACGGGCGCCGCGCAGCGCGGTGACCGGCACGAAGAAGTCCGCCGCGCCCGGCCGTACGACGTCCAGGCCCTGCTCGGTCAGGGTCAGCTCGGCGCGGCTGCGGGTGCCGAGGCCGCGCGCGACGATCCGGTCGAGCCACTGCCCGGCGGTGGTGGAGCCGTGGTAGCGGCCGCTGAGCGTCAAACGCGGCTCGCCCGGGTCGGCGGGTGCGGCCGGCAGCTCGGGCAGATCGCCCTGGAGCGTGCCGCGCCACTTCCAGCCCTCGCGCATCAGCCAGTAGACGAAGACCACGAAGACCAGCAGGCCGACAACCCAGGCGATGCGTCCGGGCCAGTTGGTGACCTCGGCGGACTTCTGCGCCGCGGCCAGGGGGATAAGTGAAGGTGTCACGCCAGCTTCCCGTCGACGACCGTTGCCCGGCCCCGCAGGAAGGTGTGGGTGACGCGTCCCGGCAGCTCACGGCCCTCGTAGGGGGTGTTGCGGCTGCGGGAGGCGAAGTGCGCGGGGTCCACCTCTCCACGGTAAGCGGAATCGAGCAGCGTGAGGTTGGCCGGCTCACCGGCCGAGACGGGACGGCCGTGGCCTTCGAGGCGGCCGATGTGCGCCGGGCGGAAGGACATCCGGTCGGCGACGCCGGCCCAGTCCAGCAGTCCGCTGTCGACCATCGTGTGCTGGACGACGGAGAGCGCGGTCTCCAGGCCGACCATGCCCATGGCCGCGGCGCCCCACTCGCAGTCCTTGTCCTCGTGCGGGTGCGGGGCGTGGTCGGTGGCGACGCAGTCGATGGTGCCGTCGGCGAGCGCCTCGCGCAGCGCCATGACGTCGGCCTCGGTGCGCAGCGGCGGGTTCACCTTGTAGACGGGGTTGTACGAGCGGACGAGCTCGTCGGTGAGCAGGAGGTGGTGCGGGGTGACCTCGGCGGTGACGTTCCAGCCCTTGGACTTGGCCCAGCGGACGATCTCGACCGAGCCGGCCGTCGACAGATGGCAGATGTGCACCCGGGAGCCGACGTGCGCGGCGAGCAGCACATCGCGGGCGATGATCGACTCTTCGGCGACCGCGGGCCAGCCGCCGAGGCCCAGCTCGGCGGAGACGATGCCCTCGTTCATCTGGGCGCCTTCGGTGAGCCGGGGCTCCTGGGCGTGCTGGGCGACGACGCCGTCGAAGGCCTTCACGTACTCCAGGGCGCGCCGCATGATGACGGCGTCGTCCACGCACTTGCCGTCGTCGGAGAAGACCCGTACACCGGCCGCGGAGTCGTGCATCGCGCCGAGCTCGGCGAGCTTCTTGCCCTCCAGACCGACGGTGACCGCACCGACCGGCTGGACGTCGCAGTAACCGGACTCCTTGCCCAGCCGCCAGACCTGCTCGACGACGCCCGCGGTGTCGGCGACGGGGAAGGTGTTGGCCATGGCGTGGACGGCGGTGAAGCCACCGACGGCGGCGGCCTTGGTGCCTGTCAGGACGGTCTCGGAGTCCTCGCGGCCCGGCTCGCGCAGGTGGGTGTGCAGGTCCACCAGGCCCGGCAGCAGGATCTTGCCGTCCGCCTCGATGACCTGGGCGCCCTCGGCGCTGGAGACGGTCAGGTCGGTGCCGACGGCGGTGATGGTCTCGTCCGTGATCAGCACGTCCTGCGGCTCGCCACCGAGGATCTTCGCGCCGCGAATAAGGATCTGGCCCATGGTTACTTGCTCTCCTCGGTGCGTGTGCTGGTGCCGTTGCCGGCGGTGACGGCGGGCTCGTTGCCGCCCAGAAGCAGATAGAGGACCGCCATACGGATGCTGACACCGTTGGCGACCTGTTCGACGGCGGTGCAGCGCGGCGAGTCGGCGACCTCGGCGGTGATCTCCATACCGCGGTTCATCGGGCCGGGGTGCATCACGATCGCGTGCTCCGGCATCCGGGCCATGCGGTCGCCGTTGAGGCCGTAGCGCCGCGCGTACTCGCGCTCGGTCGGGAAGAACGCGGCGTTCATCCGCTCGCGCTGGACGCGCAGCATCATCACCGCGTCGGACTTGGCGAGCACCGCGTCCAGGTCGTAGGAGACCTCGCAGGGCCACCGCTCCACACCGATCGGCACCAGCGTCGGCGGCGCGACCAGGGTGACCTCGGCGCCGAGGGTGTGCAGCAGATGGACGTTGGAGCGGGCGACGCGGCTGTGCAGGATGTCGCCGACGATGGTGATCCGGCGGCCGGCGAGGTCGTGGCCCAGGCCCGCGTCGACGCCGACGAGGCGGCGGCGCATGGTGAAGGCGTCGAGCAGCGCCTGGGTGGGGTGCTCGTGGGTGCCGTCACCGGCGTTGACCACGGAGCCGCCGATCCAGCCGGAGGTGGCCAGGCGGTGCGGGGCGCCGGAGTCGTGGTGGCGGATGACGACGGCGTCCGCGCCCATCGCCTCCAGGGTGAGGGCGGTGTCCTTGAGCGACTCGCCCTTGGAGACCGACGAGCCCTTGGCGGAGAAGTTGATGACGTCGGCGGAGAGCCGCTTGGCCGCGGCTTCGAACGAGATACGGGTGCGGGTCGAGTCCTCGAAGAAGAGGTTGACGACGGTGCGTCCGCGCAGGGTGGGGAGCTTCTTGATCGGCCGGTCCGCGACCCGGGCCATCTCCTCGGCGGTGTCGAGGATCAGAACGGCGTCGTCGCGTGTGAGGTCGGCGGCCGAGATGAGGTGACGCTTCATCCGGTTTTCTCCGTGGGTGAAGGAGGTGTACGGGAATGTCCGTTGAGCGGGCATGCCTGCGGGCCCGGGGTCACCGGGTCCCTGCGCGGTGCGCTATCGCTCGCCGGCCGGGGCGGTCTCTTTGACACCGAGCAGCACGGCGTCCCGGCCGTCCTCCTCGGTGAGCTGGACCTTGACCGTCTCCCTCAGCGACGTGGGGAGGTTCTTGCCTACGTAGTCGGCGCGGATCGGCAGCTCGCGGTGGCCGCGGTCGACCAGGACCGCGAGCTGTACGGCGCGCGGCCGTCCGATGTCGCCCAGCGCATCGAGCGCGGCGCGGATCGTGCGCCCGGAGAAGAGGACGTCGTCGACGAGCAGGACCAGCCGGCCCTCGATGCCGTCGCCGGGGATGTCCGTGCGGGCGAGCGTGCGGGCCGGGCCCAGGCGCAGGTCGTCGCGGTACATCGTGATGTCGAGCGAGCCGACCGGGACCGTACGGCCGGTGATCTCCGCGAGCTTGGCGGCCAGCCGCCGGGCGAGGAACACGCCGCGGGTCGGAATCCCCAGCAGCACCACATCGTCCGCGCCCTTGGCGCGCTCGACGATTTCGTGGGCGATACGGGTGAGCATCCGCGCGATGTCCGGGCCTTCGAGCACCGGGCGCGCGGGGAGCTGTACTCCCGCCTCAGAACTGTTTGCGTCCATACGAAACGGACCTCCTTCTCCGCCTCACGGGACGGACCTTAAAGGACGTCGAAATTACGCAGTCAGGTTACCAGGACCCCCTCCAGGGCCGGTCCGCACCCCTGACGGGTGATGGCCTGGCCCATTCCGCTTGACGAAGTCAGATTACGCTGCGTAACCTCACAGTGAGTTACCAGCCCGCGGCGGAGCCGCATGTCGATACAGCCGTCTGGGGAGTTTTATGTCCAGCGAATACGCCAAACAGCTCGGGGCCAAACTCCGCGCCATCCGCACCCAGCAGGGCCTGTCCCTCCACGGCGTCGAGGAGAAGTCCCAGGGCCGTTGGAAGGCCGTGGTGGTGGGTTCGTACGAGCGCGGCGACCGTGCCGTGACCGTGCAGCGCCTCGCCGAGCTGGCGGACTTCTACGGCGTTCCGGTGCAGGAACTGCTGCCGGGCACGACGCCGGGCGGAGCGGCCGAGCCGCCGCCGAAGCTGGTGCTCGACCTGGAGCGCCTCGCCCATGTCCCGCAGGAGAAGGCCGGCCCGCTGCAGCGCTATGCCGCCACGATCCAGAGTCAGCGCGGTGACTACAACGGCAAGGTGCTGTCGATCCGCCAGGACGACCTGCGCACCCTCGCGGTCATCTACGACCAGTCGCCCTCGGTGCTGACCGAGCAGCTGATCAGCTGGGGCGTACTGGACGCCGACGCGCGCCGCGCCGTGCAGCACGACGAGCTCTGAAGCTTTTCGCGCACCACCTGCAGAAACGTACCGCCGCTCCGGGCTCTCCGGGGCGGCGGTTTTGCGTGACCGGCGTACGCCCCCCGCGCGCAGTGCGCCGGGTGCGGTGCGCCAGGGGCCCCAGGGATGCCTGGGACGGCCCTGAGCGGCGCTGTGCGGGCACGCGAAGGGCCCGGAGCGTAACCCACCGCTCCGGGCCCTGTCGTCCGCTCTGCCGGCCGCCTGCTACGCCTCGCGCCGCAGGCTCGGCTTCAGCTCCTTGAGCCGGCCGAGGAGGCCGTTGACGAAGGAGGGCGAGTCGTCCGTGGAGAACTCCTTGGCGAGCTGCACCGCTTCGTCGATCGCCACCGCGTCCGGCGTGTCGTCCACCCAGAGCAGTTCGTAGGCACCGAGCCGCAGGATGCTGCGGTCGGCCGCCGGCATCCGGTCCAGGTCCCAGTCGACCGCGTAGGTGGAGATCAGCTCGTCGATACGGGCGACATGGTCCGCGTACCCCTCGACGAGCTGCAGGGTGTACTCGTTCACCGGCGGCTGCCGGGGGTCGGTCCGGGCGTGACGCATCCAGTCCGCCAGCACGGACTGCACCTCGGCACCGCGCTGATCGGCCTCGAAGAGGATCTGGAAGGCGCGCTTACGGGCCTTGCTGCGGGCAGCCACGGTTAGCTGTTCACCCGGCCGAGGTAGTCGCTCGTGCGGGTGTCGACCTTGATCTTCTCGCCGGTGGTGATGAAGAGCGGGACCTGGATCTGGTGGCCCGTCTCCAGCGTCGCCGGCTTGGTGCCACCGGTGGAGCGGTCACCCTGGACACCCGGCTCGGTCTCCTGGACGACGAGCTCGACGGCGGCCGGCAGCTCGACGTAGAGCACCTCGCCCTCGTGCTGCGCCACGACGGCCTCGAAGCCCTCGATGAGGAAGTTGGCGGCGTCGCCGACAGCCTTGCGGTCGACGTGCAGCTGGTCGTAGGTGTCCATGTCCATGAAGACGAAGTAGTCGCCGTCCATGTACGAGAACTGCATTCCGCGCTTGTCGACGGTGGCCGTCTCGACCTTCACGCCGGCGTTGAAGGTCTTGTCCACCACCTTGCCGGACAGCACGTTCTTGAGCTTGGTGCGGACAAAGGCCGGGCCCTTGCCGGGCTTGACGTGCTGGAACTCGACGACGGACCAGAGCTGGCCGCCTTCGAGCTTGAGCACCATGCCGTTCTTGAGGTCGTTCGTGGATGCCACGGTTGCGGAATCTCCTGGACTGCAGGTGGTGGGACCCCGGAGAGGTGCACACCGAACCGCTACGGCTCAGAGTGCGAGCAGCTCCTTGGTCGTGATCGTGAGTAGCTCGGGCCCGCCGTCCGCCTCGGGGCGGACGACGAGTGTGTCGTCGATCCGGACACCCCCACGGCCCGGGATGTGAACCCCCGGCTCGACGGTGACCGGCACGCAAGCGTCCAGTTTACCCATGGCAGCAGGCGACAATTGAGGGTCCTCGTCGATTTCGAGTCCCACACCGTGCCCGGTCCACGGTCCCAGGCGCTCTCCGTACCCCGCAGCATCCAGCATATGACGGGTCACCCGGTCCACCTCGCGGCACTCCACACCCGGCGCGAGCGCCTCGCGCCCGGCCCGCTGGGCTGCGAAAACGAGATCGTAGAGCTCGATCTGCCAGTCCGAGGGCGTGGTGCCGATGACGAAGGTGCGGCCGATCTCGCAGCGGTAGCCGCGGTAATTCGCGCCCAGGCCGACGCTGAGGAAGTCGCCCTCCTCGACCCTCCGGTCGGTGGGCAGATGCCCGAGGCGGCCGGAGTTCGGGCCGGTCGCGACGGAGGTGGGGAAGGCCGGGCCGTCCGCGCCGTGGTCGACCAGACGGCGCTCCAGTTCGAGGGCGAGATGCCGCTCGGTGCGGCCGACCAGGATCGATTCCAGGAGTTCGCCCAGGGCCTGGTCGGAGATCTCGGCGGCGATCCGCAGACAGGCGATCTCGTCGTCGTCCTTGACCAGCCGCTGTGCCTCGACCGCGCAGGCCAGATCGGTCAGCCGCAGCCGCGGGGCGACCTGGGAGAGCGCCCGGTGGCGGGTGACGGTGAGGTGATGTTCCTCGACGGCCAGGGTGTCCGCGCCGGCTTTGGCGGCCAGATCGGCGCCGGCTACGACCGGGTCGCCGCCACGGGTGGGCAGCACCGACACCCGTACGTCGTCGACCGGCCGCCCCTCGGACGGATCGCCGCTCAGCGGTCGGGCACACAGCAGCACATCGTCGGACGGGCCCAGCAGCAGAGCGGCGCCCGGCGGCGCACAGCCGGCGAGATAGCGGACGTTCGCGGGGCGCGAGATCAGTGCGGCGGCACTTCCGGTTGCGGCGCAGCGGTCGCGCAGCCGCGTGCGTCGGGCCGCGTACAACTCGGACATATCACGAGCGTACGGCGGCTCCCCCGAGGCGGCCGGTCGAGCGCCGCCGCCCGGGGGACCGGGGTACGCCCGGGGCTACCAGGCGGGCGGGCTGGCGATGCTGCGGGCGACGACGTCGTCCAGCACCCGCACCGTCGTGGCGACATCGTGCTGGGAGTTGTCGATGATCGGCAGTCCGGAGCCGTACCAGCCGGCCATCCGCCCGTGGATCCTGGCCACCTCTTCGTCGGACAGCCGGCGGTTACCGGTGCGCCGGGCGTTGCGCTCCAGGACGATCTCCAGACCGGGCAGCAGCACGATCGGCAGCAGGCCGGGGCCCACATGCCGCTTCCAGCCGCCGAGGCCGACGACCGGCCGGTCCGGGAAGACGGCGTCGTCGAGGATGCAGGAGATGCCGTTGGCGAGGAAGTTACGGGCCGCGAAGCCGCAGGTCCGGCGGGCGAGGCGGTACTGCGCCTCGGAGTGGTCGTTCCAGCCGGACTGCGGGTCGGCGAAGCCGGAACGGACCCATTCGCGGACGTCGTCGAGGCTGATGTGCGCGGTCGGCACCCGGCGCGTGTCGGCCCAGTGGCGGGCGACGCTGGTCTTGCCGGCGCCGGCCGGGCCGATCAGCAGCACCGCGACGGCCGCCTGCGCGGCGTCCGGTGCGGCGGTGTCGGTGGGCGGGCTGGGCAGCGCCACCGGTGCGCCCGGCGGCAGCTGGACATGGCCGGTGATGTCGGTGCTGTGCGGGGTGGGCGGGGCCTGCCGCGGCGCGGGGCCGGGCC